>CALVJN010000019.1 GCA_944332205.1 uncultured Bacilli bacterium
AACTTCGTTTTACTTTTATGTTTCACGTGAAACTTTTTATCTTTTTCCACTGTTTTATTTCCCGGGAAATATTTTATCGCTTTAACTTCGCTTTACTCTTATGTTTCACGTGAAACTTTTTATCTTTTCCACTGTTTTATTTCCCGGGAAATATTTTATTGTTTTAACTTCGTTTTACTTTTATATTTTACGCGAAAATTTTTTATCTTTTTCCACTGTTTTAATAAATAAAAAAAAGGATATTTTTATTTATCCTTATATTTTTCCCTTATTTTTAAAAAAGCTTTTTTTATTAATGCTGTAGTATTAGTAATAATAATATTTGAATTTATTTGAAACATTTTTGTTTTTAAAATTAAATCATTATTTGATTCAGAAGAATAAACTACTTTTTCTAATTTGCTACTATTTATAACTTCTTGACACATTCTGCATGGTTTTAATGTAGTATAAAGCGTGCAATTAATTAATCTCCAATTTTTAATTTTCTTATTTGCTTTTTCTATTGCAATAATTTCTGCGTGTTTTGTTATTACTTGACTATTATCTCTTAAATTATGGGCTTTAGATATTATTTTTCCATCATTATTTGACACAACTATTGCTCCTACTGGAATTTCCCCTTTTTTGTACGCTTTTAATGCTTCCTTATATGCTATTTGCATATAATATTCATCATTTTTCATGTTATCCACTCCAAAAAAAATGATGCACATAAGTACTTTCAACGTTAAGGCTGCTATCTTCCAATTCTGACCTGGTTCCGCTGTACTTATTGCATCAACATTATTTTACTATATATTTATAGTATTTTCAAATATATTTTATTATTTAAATATTTTCTTCTTCTATTTCTTTATTTACTATCGCTACTGTTGAAACTTTTTGATTATTTTTTAATGTTATTAATCTAACTCCTTGTGTATTTCTGCTTAAAGTTGAAATCTGATCTAATGAAATTCTTATAGTCATGCCATTATCAGTAATTATTATCAAATCTTCATCACCATTAACAGTCTTTAATGAAATTAATTTACCATTTTTTTCAGTTATATTTAATGTTTTAACTCCTTTACTTCCTCTATGAGTTAATCTATATTCATTAATTGAAGTTTTTTTACCATATCCATTTTCAGTAACGTTTAGTACCTCCTCATTTTCAGTTACAATTTCTGCTCCTACTACAGTTTCATTATCTGATAAATCTATTCCTCTTACTCCTGAACTTCCACGTCCCATTATTCTTACTTCTGTTTCAAAAAATCTTACTAACCTTCCATTTGATGCACCAATTATAACTTGTTTTTCTCCATTTGTTTTTCTAACTGAAATTAACTCATCGTTATCTTTTAAAATAATTGCTTTTTTACCATTATTTCTTATACTTTCAAATTCACTCATTTCTGTTCTTTTAATTAAACCTAATTTTGTAACAAATACTAAATATTTATTTTCTTCATCTGTTGCTGAAATTGTCACTATTGAAGTTATTCTTTCATCCTTTTCTAATGGTAATAAATTGACAATTGGTAGTCCCTTTGATTGTCTGCTAAATTCTGGTATTTCGTATCCTTTCATTCTGTATACTTTTCCATAATTACTAAACATTAATATAAAATCATGAGTTTTCATTGTTACTAATTTTTCTGGGAAATCTTCTTCGTTTGTTGTCATCCCTTTAATTCCAACCCCTCCGCGATTTTGCGTTCTAAAAGTATCGTTTGGTACTCTTTTTATATATCCTTTATTTGTAAGCGCAACAATAATATCTTCAACAGGAATCAATGATTCATCCTCTATATAATCTATTGCTGACATATCTATCGTTGTTCTTCTTTCATCAGAATATTTTTCTTTTATTTCAAGCATCTCATTTTTTATAATATTGTTTATTTTTTCATTACTTGCTAATATTGATTTTAATTCACTAATTAATTCTAGAGTTTCTTTTAAATCTTCTTCTATTTTATCTCTTTCTAATCCTGTTAATCTTCTTAATTTTAACTCTAAAATTGCATCTGTTTGTGCTTCACTTAAATTAAAATTGCTCATTAATTTTTCTTTAGCTTCTAAATCAGTCTCTGCATTTCTTATTATACTTATTACAGCATCCAAATTATCTAATGCTATTTTATATCCTTCTAATATATGTGCTCTAGCCTCTGCTTTATTTAATTCAAATTGAGTTCTTCTTGTTATTACTTCTCGTTGATAGTCAATATATTTACTTATTATTTCTTTTATATTTAATGTTTTTGGTACCCCTTTATCTAGCATTAAGAATATTATTCCAAAAGTTGATTGCAATGGTGTATGTTTATATAAATTATTTAATACTACATTTGGATTTGCTTCTTTTTTTAATGTAATTACTATTTTTACACCGTTTTCAATATTAGTTTCTTCATGATAATCAGCAATTCCTTCCAATACTTTATCTCTTACTAGTTCAGCAATTCTATTTTTTAACTCTAAAGTGTTTATTCCATATGGTATCTCAGTAATTACAATTCTATGCTTATTATTATTTTCCTCAATATTAGCTTTACACCTTATAGTAATTGTTCCTCGTCCTGTTTCATAAGCTTTTTTAATTCCACTATTTCCTAATATTATTGCTCCTGTAGGAAAATCTGGCCCTTTTATATAGTTCATTAATTCCAATGGTGTTATTTCATTATTATCGATATATGCGATACATCCATCAATTACTTCTCCTAAATTATGTGGAGGAATATTTGTAGCCATTCCTACAGCAATTCCCATTGTTCCGTTAACTAATATGTTTGGAAACCTGCTAGGAATTACTTCTGGTTCTTTTTCTGTTTCGTCAAAATTTGCTACAAAATTTACTGTATCTTTATTTATATCTCTCAATAATTCTAGACTTATTTTTGACAATCTTGCTTCTGTATAACGCATTGCAGCAGCACCATCACCATCCATATTTCCAAAATTACCATGTCCATCTACTAACATGTATCTATAACTAAAGTCTTGAGCCATTCTTACCATAGCGTCATATATACTTGAATCGCCATGTGGATGATATTTCCCCATTACATCTCCGACAATTCTCGCACATTTACGATGTTGCTTATCTGGAGTGTATCCTGATTCATACATTGAATATAATATACGTCTATGAACTGGTTTTAGTCCATCTCTTAAATCTGGTAATGCACGTGCTACAATAACACTCATAGAATATTCCAAAAAAGATGTTTGTACTTCTTTTACTATATTATTTTGTTCTAACCTATCCATATAAACCTCCTATATATCCAAATTACTTACATATTTTGCATTTTTTTCTATAAAATCTTTTCTTGGCTCTACATCATCACCCATTAAAGTTTTGAACACTTCATCAGCGCTAATGGCATCTTCTACTGTTATTTGTCTTAATATTCTATTTTCTTTTGCCATTGTAGTATCTCTAAGTTCATCAGCATCCATTTCTCCTAAACCTTTCATTCTTGTTATTGTATATTTTGCATTTTCTGGCAAAGTTTTTAAATATTCATCTCTTTCCTCTTCATTTAAAACATATTTAATATTTTTTCCATAAACTACTTTAAATAAAGGAGGTTGTGCTGCATATACATGACCTTTTTCAACAACTTCTCTAAAAAAGCGATAAAATAGAGTCAGTAATAAAATTCTTATATGTGACCCATCAACATCGGCATCTGTCATTATTATTATTTTATCGTATCTCAATTTTGAAATATCAAAATCTTCGCCTATTCCTGTACCAAATGCTGTAATCATTGTTCTTATTTCTTCATTTCCAAGTGCTCTATCTAATCTTGCTTTTTCTACATTTAAAATTTTCCCTCGTAGTGGTAATATAGCTTGAGTCATATAGTCTCTTCCTTTTTTAGCAGATCCTCCTGCTGAATCTCCTTCGACAAGAAATATCTCTGATTCACTTGGATCTTTACTTTTACAATCAGTCAATTTACCATAAAAATTAGTAATTTCAAGATCTCCTTTTCTTCTTGTTAATTCACGAGCTTTTTTAGCTGCTACTCTAGCTCGTGAAGCTGTCATTGCTTTTTCAATAATTACTCTAGCTTGATTAGGATTTTCCATCAAAAACCTTTCTAATCCTTCACCAAAAATTTTACTTGTTATTTGTCTTACCTCAATGTTTCCTAATTTAGTTTTAGTTTGACCTTCAAATTGAGGATTTGGATGTTTGCAAGATACAATTAGTGTAATACCCTCTTTAACATCATCGAATAATAAACTGTCATCGTTATTTTTTAAAATATTATTACTTGTAGCATATTTATTTAATACTCTAGTTAGTGCTAATCTTACACCTTCTTCATGCGTTCCACCTTCAGGTGTATTTATATTGTTTACAAAAGAATATATACATCCAGTATAAGACTCATTATATTGCATTGCTACTTCTATTGAAATATCGTTTTCTGCTCCATTTATATCTAAAATAGTTTCATGGATAGGCGTTCTATTTTGATTTATCATTTTTACATATTCAGAAATTCCACCTTCATACATAAAAACATCTTCGACATCAGTTCTTTCATCTTTTAGTTTTAAAGTTAAACCCCTATTTAAAAAAGCTAATTCCCTTACTCTTTGTTTTAACACATCATAGTCAAATATTGTTGTTTCTTCAAATATTTCAGGATCTGGTAAAAAAGTTACTATAGTTCCCGTATCACTATTATCGCATTCTCCTATTATTTTTAAAGGATTAACTGGATGTCCACCATTTTCATATCTTTGATAAAAAATATTACCATCTTTGTGAACTTCTACTTCTAACCATAAAGATAAAGCATTTACTACACTGGCACCAACTCCGTGCAAACCTCCAGATACTTTATATCCACCGCCACCAAATTTTCCTCCTGCATGAAGAACTGTATATACTGTTTCAACTGTAGATTTTCCTGTTTTTGGATGAATATCTGTTGGTATTCCTCGTCCATTATCAGTAACTCTTATTGTATTTTCTTTTCCTATTGTAATAGTAATTAAATCACAATATCCTGCTAGTGCCTCGTCAATAGCATTATCTACTATTTCCCATACTAAATGATGAAGTCCTCGTACTCCTGTTGTTCCTATGTACATTCCAGGTCTTTTCCTAACTGCTTCTAATCCTTCTAATACTTGAATTGATGATGAATCATATTTTGCATTATTTTTATCCATTATTTTTTCCCACCTTTTCTGTTACCATTCCATCTTTTACCTTAAATATTTTTGCTTCTTCTAAAAATTTTCTATTAATTCCTCTTGTATCATTGGCTGTAATTATTACTTGTAAATTTTTATTTATATAATTAATTAATTTATTTCTATTTTTAATGTCTAATTCGCTAAATACATCATCTAATAATAGTATAGGATATGTATCAGTTAATTCTTTAAATATTTCTATTTCTGATAATTTAAGCGCAATTATAGAAATTTTTTGCTGTCCTTGTGAACCATATATTTTTATATCATCATTATCTATTAAAAAGTGTAAATCATCGCGATGTGGACCATAAATAGTCATACCATTTTCTATTTCTTTTTTTAACGAATTTTGATATTTTTGTATTAAATTTTTTCTTATTTTTTCTCTTGAAAAATCCTCTAAATCTACATTTGTTTCATATACTACTTTAAAATTTTTTATTCCTGTTATATTTTCATATATATTACTAATCCTATTATTAATGAAATCTATGAAATTTTTCCGTTCTTGATAAATATCTATTTCTCTCTCAATTAAGTTTTCAGTAACACTATCTAAATATCTTTGATCTGTATTAGAACTTTTATATAACATTTTTAAATAATTATTTCTTATTTTTAAAATTTTGTTAAATTCATTATATTTTTTAATATAATTTTTGGATAATTGACTTAATTCAATATTAAGAAAATTTCTTCTTTCTGCTGGTGTTCCCTGTAATATATTGATATCTTCTGGAGAGATTAATATAACATTTAAGTTTGTTATATATTCTGATATTTTTTTTATTTCGTTGTTATTAACTTTTACATTTTTCTTTTCTTTAGTTAGTTCAATAGTTAAGCTTTTAAAAATATTATTATTTTTTATTTCTGCTTTTACTTTTGCTTTTTCATATCCCTTATTTATTAAATTAAAATCTGTTGTACGGTATGATTTAGTTAAAGCTAAGAAATAAACACTTTCTAATATATTTGTTTTTCCTTGAGCATTATCTCCTATAAAAATATTTATTTTTTTATCTAATGTTATTGCTATTTTTTTATAATTTCTAAAATTTATTAAATTTAATTTACGAATTATCATAAATAAATATTAATTTGCCCATATTTACACCTTAACCTATTATTAATATTCCCATACACACAATATAATTATATCATAAAATGAAGCTTTAAACCAATAAAAAAAAGGGTTTAATCCCTTTTTTTTGCATTTATTCTTTTTTTTATTAATGATTCTAATCTTGTTGCTCTATAAATTTGATTATCTAATGATAATTTTGATATTTCTATTATTAATTCTTTTTCATTATTAAAAGTAATTTTTGTTTTTTTACCAATTTTTTCAGTTTTCTTTATACTATTTAAATTTATCCAACAACAATCGTCTAAAAGTGATGATTTAGTTGGAAAAAAAATTAAACAACTACTTTCTTCTATTAATATTGGTAATTTATAACTACAGTCTAATATGCATTTTGCTGCTGTTAATCTTCCTTTGTAGCTACTTCCATAATATTTACAACTTTCATCCATTACTTTATAAGCATCATTGTTTATTACCTGCTCACCATATTTTTCTATTATCTGTGTTTTTCCTACACATGACGAAATAACTGCATAAGTATCTTCGTTTATTTCATAATTTTCCATATATATCCCCCTTTTGAAAATTATGGGATATATATTATCATTACTATATGTCGTTTTCTGTCTTTTTTTAGTCTAATATGTTCTAATTGGTACAACTAATTGAATTAATCCATCATCTTCTAGATTTTTTATTGTAATTGGCTTTACTTCCCCTATAAATGACATTTCAATATTTTCGTTATTTAAAGCATTTAAAGCTTCCATCATATATTTTGCACTAAATGCTATTGTTATATCTTCATTATTATTTTTTACTATATTCATTTTCATTTCTGCTTTACCTTTTTCATTAGATACAGATTTTACAATTAAAAGATTACCACTTGTCGATAAAGATACTATATTTTTTTCTTTATCTGAAGTTAATATACTAGCTTGTTCTATAACATTATATAATTGTGATAAATTTGCTGTTATTTTTAAAATAGAATCTTCTGGAATTAATTTTGATGTATTTGGATAATTTCCACTTATAAGTCTAGATTGAAATAATAAGTCTCCTTCTTCTAATAAAATTTTGTTATTAAATATATGTAATCTTATTTCTCCTTCTCTATCGTCTATTATTCTACTAAATTCTATTATATTTTTCCCTGGCATTATTATATTATATATTTCTTCGACAGGTTTTGTAAGTCTAATTTCTTTTTTAGCTAATCTATATGAATCTGTAGCACTACACTCTAATAGGTCTCCATTAATTTTAAAGTTAATACCTGTTAATACTGGTCTTGATTCATCTGTAGAAGTAGCAAAAGCCGTTTCTTTTACTATGTTTAATAGTTGTTCTGAACTTATTACTACATAATTATCACTTTTTTCTAGGTTAACATTTGGATATTCATTCTTATTAATAACATTTAAATCATATTTAATTTTTTCATCATCTGTGTATATTAATACTTTTAATTCATCAATTACTTCGATGTTAATTTCTTCTTCTTTTATTATTCTTACTATATCAAGAATTTCTTTTCCTTGAATTATAATTATTCCTTCTTTTTCTATTGACATATTATTTTCTTCTATTTTTATAAATTTTTGAATTGTTATATCATTATTTGATGCAGTTAATGTTAATCCTTCTTTTGTTAAGTCAAACTTTATTCCTGCTAAAGTTGGAATTAAATTTTTTGTAGATATAGCTTTTGATACTTTGTTTAAATTTTCTAATAATAATTCTCTTTTAATTTTTAATTTCATATTTTTTTTCCTTCTTTCTTTATATTTATATATATTTTTTATTATTATTACTGTGGATATTGTTGATAACTCTTTTATTCTTTTTATTTTTAAGCTTTTTTTAAATTTTTATCTGTTGATAACTTGTTCATACGCTGTTAATTATGAATATCTTTTTCAAGTTTATCAATTGTTTCAGCAAAATTTTTGTTTGTTTTTATTTCTTGTTCAATTTTTTCACAAGAATGCATTACTGTTGAATGATCTTTTCCACCAAATTCTATTCCTATTTTTGGAAATGATTCATCAGTAAGTTTTCGGCATAAATACATTGCTATTTGCCGTGGAAAAGCAATATCGGCATTTCTTTTTTTAGATTTTAAATCTTCAATGGAAATTTTAAAGTAATCAGCTACTATTTTTTGAATTCTACTTACATCATTTTTTTCACTAAATCCTTTATTTACGTAATCTTTTAGAGCTTCTATTGCTAGATTTAAGTCAATTTCTGCTCCCATCATTGTTGAATATGCCATTAATCTATTAACGCTGCCTTCTAGTTGTCGTATATCCGTTCCTATATTGGAGGCCATATACTCTATTACTTGTTCGGGAATTTCTTTTGTTACTTGTTCCCCTACTATTCTCTTTTTTAAAATAGCAACTTTTAATTCAAAATCTGGTGGATAAATATTTACGGGTAATCCCCAACTAAACCTTGTTCTAAGTCTATCTTCAAATACTTTTAAATCGTTTGGTGATCGGTCTGATGAAATTATTATTTGTTTATTTTCTCCATATAAATTATTAAAAGTGTGAAAAAATTCTTTTTGAGATTCAGTAGCACCAGCTAGAAATTGAATATCATCTATTATTAATACATCTATATTTCTGTATTTTTGTTTAAAAAAGTCAATGTACTCAAAATTATTTTTGTTTTCTTGTTTTTTTGTTATTTCCACAAATTCTGATACAAAAGTTTCACTAGTAACATAGAGAATTCTTTTTTTACTGTGTTTTTCAATGTAGTTTCCAATTGCATGCATTAAATGTGTTTTCCCTAATCCACTATTTCCATATATAAATAATGGATTGTAAGTTTCACCGGGTTTTTCTGCCACTGCTAAAGCTGCAGCGTGTGCAAAACGATTACTATTACCAACAATAAAATTATCAAATGTATATTTTTTATTTAAATTTGATTCAAATGTATTATCATTATATATTTTATTTTCTATTATTGGAGAATTTGTTACCTCATCTTCTTGTGTTAAATCTTCTTGAATTAGGAATTCTAATTCTACTGACTCTCCTATTTCTTCTATAAAACAAGATATAATTAATTTTTTATAGTTATTAGCTAAATGATCTTTATGTAATGCATATGGTACTAATATTTTGGCAACTCCTCTATTTAAATCGTATAATTTTGTTTCTTCAAACCAGGTTTGATATGATAAGGAATTTATTTCATTTTTTATTTTTTCTAAAATTTTAGACCATAAAACAGAATTATCCATATTCATAATCACCCCCTGACAGAATTCCGAGTAAATCTATAAGATATTTTAACTTAAATGTGGAAAAAAGAAAAGCAAAAAATAATAAAAAAAAATATCCACAATTTATTAACAAAGTTTTCCATAGTTTTTATGTTTTATTTATAATAAATTTTTAATTTTTCCACATTTTCCACAATTTTTTATTAACATCTTTTTTTATAGTTATAAACAAGTATGTGAATTATGTTAATAATTTTAAAATATATTTGTTGATATCTTTTCTTTTTAATGATAATATTTTAATTGACAAATATTTTATTGATTATTATAATAATATAGACTTTAGTTTGGAGGTGGAATTATGAAAAGAACTTATCAACCAAATAATAGAAAAAAAGCTAAAAAGCACGGTTTTTTTGCACGTATTAAGACAAAAGTTTTAAATAAAAGAAGAAGTAAAGGACGTAAAAAATTAGTTTAAAAATCCACTGTTTTTCAGTGGCTTTTTTTGTTAAAATAAATTGAGGTGTCTTATGGATCGATATCACACAGTTAAAAAAAGCAAAGATTTTTATAATATAATTCATAATGGAAGATTTTTTAAAAATAAAAGTTATATTATTTATGTTTATGCAAATCAGTTAGATATTAATAGGTTTGGAATTTCTGTAAGTAAAAAATTAGGAAAGGCTGTCTATAGAAATAAATATAAAAGACAACTTCGTTGTATTATAGATAAATATAAAAAATACTACCAAAATAGTTTTGATTATATTATAATAATAAGGAATAGTTATATTGATTTGAATTTTGAAGAAAAAGAAAAAGATTATAAATATTTAATTGATATGATAAATAGTTATTATAAGGAGAAAATTAATGAAGCATAAAAATAAAAATAAAATTGTTGTTTTGTTAATGTTGTTATTATTTGTTTCAGCTGGTTGTACAAAACAATTAAAAAATTCTGATAATAAAGTTGTTACAAATCCAACGACAGGACAAAGTTTGACGGAAAATATATTGTGTAGACCGGAAGATGAAGAAACTATAAATTTATACATAGAAAATAATGTTGATGTTAATAGTTTACCTAGTTGTAAAGATTTTAATGTTACTAGTGGTGGTTATGAGGGTATTTGGACAAGTATTTTTATAAAACCACTTGCTTGGATTATTTTAACAATAGGTGAGTTTGTTAAAAGTAATGGATTAGCACTTATTATTACAAGTTTATTAATTCGTTTTGTAGCATTACCAATTACTAGAAAAACGGCAATTCAGTCTGAACTTATGAAACAAGCAAAGCCAGAATTAGATAAATTAGAAAAGAAATATGCTAATAAAAAAGATAATGATTCAATGATGCGAAAATCACAAGAAATGGCTTTTATTTATAAAAAGTATAACATAAATCCAATAGCTGGATGTTTGTATGCAATGTTGCAATTGCCTTTGTTTATAGCTTTTTTAGAAGCTATAAATAGGGTTCCTGCAATTTTTGAAGAAAATTTTATAGGATTTCAATTAGGAACTACTCCAGTAACTGGTCTTACTAATGGAAATTTCATTTATATAATAATTACATTTTTAGTAGGATTATCTACTTATTATTCATTGAAATTTAATTCAGCAAGCAATCCTGATAATGAGCAAGTTAAAATGATGAATAAAATAATGTTTGTTATGATTTTAGTTATGTCATTGTTTATGTCTTCGGCTCTTAATATTTATTGGATAACTACTAATTTGTTCACAATAGGACAAAATTTATTAGTTAAAAGAGAGAAGGTATTGGTATGAAAAAATATGTTTTTGCTGGAAAGTCAGAAGATGAGGCTTTAAATGAAGCTTTAAAAAACTTAGAAGTGACAGAAGATGATATAATTTGTAAGTTTACAGAACAAAAAAGTGGATTATTTAAAGCTAAAAAATATGAAGTGGAAGTTGTAAAAAAAAGTGATGTTGATAATTTTATAAAGGATTTTACATTAAAATTAACTAAAGATATGGGTTTTAGTACAAAAATAGAAGCTAAAAAGCGTGATGGTATTTTAAGCATTACTTTATATAGTGATAATAATAGTTTATTAATAGGTAAGGATGGAAAAAATATGTCTGCGCTTGGTGTTATAGTTCGTCAAGTTATTTATAATGAATTGGGATTTTTTTATAAATTTAATTTAGATGTTGGTGAATATAAATTAAAACAGCAGAAAAATATAGAAAGAATAGCTTATAAGGTAGCGAGGGATGTTGCAAAATCTAAAGTTGAAGCAAAACTTGAACCAATGAATTCTTATGAAAGAAGAATAGTTCATAATATTTTAAATGATGATAAATATGTTTATACAGAAAGTATTGGTGAAGAACCTAATAGATGTGTTGTTATAAAACCAAGGGAAGATTAAACTTTTTTCTTTTTATTTTATTAATATATTTTAAAGGATGATGTTATGAATGATATTATAGTAGCAATTTCAACAGCTCTTTCTAAGGGAGCAATTTCAATCGTTAGACTTAGTGGTAATGGTTGTATTGAACTTGTTAATTCTTGTTTTAAGGGGAAAGATTTAACAAAGGTTAATTCACATACAATAAACTATGGTCATATTATTTTTGAAGATAAAATAATTGATGAGGTTTTAGTTTCTATAATGAAATCACCTAAGACTTATACAACTGAAGACATTGTAGAGATAAATTGTCATGGCGGGATAGCTACTACTAATAAAATACTTGAAATAATGATTCTTAAAGGAGCTAGATTAGCAGAAGCTGGTGAATTTACAAAAAGAGCATATTTAAATGGACGAATAGATTTAATAAAAGCAGAAGCAGTTATGGATATTATTAATTCAAAAACAGAAAAATCAAGAGAAATATCAATTAATCAATTAGAAGGAAGACTTTCTAATATTATTAGAAATTTTCGTGAAGATTTATTAAAACTATTAGCAAATATTGAAGTTAATATTGATTATCCAGAATATGAAGATGCTGAAGTCATTACTATAGAAAACATTAGACAACAAGTAGAAATTATGAGGAATTCACTTAATAATATAGTTAAAGAATCTTTATCTAGAAAAATAATTAAAGAAGGAATAAATGTTGCTATAATAGGTAAGCCTAATGTTGGGAAAAGTAGTATTTTAAATAAACTTTTAGGTGAAAATAAGGCTATTGTTACTGATATTGCAGGAACTACTAGAGATATTGTTGAAGGTAGTATTACATTAAATGGTATAGCAATTAATTTCATAGATACAGCTGGTATTAGAGATACTGTGGATGTAGTAGAAAAGTTTGGCGTAGAAAAAAGTATAGAGCAAATGAATAGGGCAGATCTTGTTGTTTTTGTACTTAATAATAATGAATTATTAAGTATAGAAGAAAAAAAGATTATTGATAAATTAAAAGATAAAAAATATATAGTTGTTATTAATAAAAAAGATTTAAAGAATAATTTAGATTTAAGTGAAGTTGAATTAAAAAATGTTATTTATACTGACACTGTTAGTATTGATGGTATTGAAAGTTTGAAAAATAAAATTATTGAGATGTTTAATTTAGAAGAGATTGAAGAAAATAATTGTGATATTTTTACTAATGTTAGGCAGATAACTTTAGCAAAAGATGCTTTAAATATTTTAAATGATGTTGAAAAAGGCATTGAATTAAATATGCCTGTTGATATGATAGAAATTGATATCAAACAAATATGGACAAAATTAGGTGATATTTTGGGTGAAAATTATAGTGAAGAATTAATAGATCAATTGTTTAGTCAATTTTGTTTAGGTAAATAATGATAAATTAATGAATAGGAGAAAAAATAATTATGAAAAATAGTATTTTAAAAAAATCATTAGTCTTTATTTTAATAGTTATACTTAGTTTTTTATTATTTTTTGGTCTTGGAGATTTAGAGAAAACAACTAATGAATTAATTTCTTTTGGATTTTTAATTTTTTCTGAGTTGTTGATATTTTTATCTGTTATTTTACCAAGTATAAAGAATAAATCGATTGAAGATTTGTTATCCGCAAGTGTTTTATATACTTTAATGATGATTATACTTAATTATATTATTAGACCTAGTGTAACTAAAAGTTTAATTGTTTGGAATGTTTCGTTATTTATTATTTATTTAATAATTGTAATACTTGTTTGTTTTAAAAAGAAGAAATAATTTTTTTTGAAAGATATTTTATATCTTTTTTTTTAATATTATTTATTATATAATACAATAGATTTATTGGAAGTGATATTATGAAATACGATATAATTGTTATAGGAGGTGGGCATGCTGGATGCGAAGCTTGTCTTGCTAGTGCTAGATTAGGTAAGAAAACAATTTTGATTACTGGTAATAAAGAAAATATTGCAGATATGCCTTGTAATCCTTCGATTGGTGGTCCTGCTAAGGGAATTGTTGTTAGAGAAATAGATGCTCTTGGTGGAGAAATGGGAAAGAATATTGATAAAAGTTTTTTACAGATGAAAATGCTTAATACAAAAAAAGGTCCTGCAGTAAGAGCATTAAGAGCACAAGCTGATAAAATTACATATAAAAAAGAAATGTTAATAACATTAGAAAATCAAGAAAATTTGGAAATTTTAGAAGCAATGGTTGAAGATTTAATTGTTGAAGGCAGAAAAATTAAAGGTGTTGTTTTAGCTGACGGTAAAGAAGTTTTTAGTAATTCTGTTATAATTACTACAGGCACATATTTAAAAGGTATGATTCTTTATGGATCAACTAAAATTTCAAGTGGTCCTCATGATGAAAAACCGTCTCTTTATTTAAGTGATAGCTTGAAAAGATTAGGTTTTAATATAAAACGTTTAAAAACAGGAACACCTCCGAGAATAAAAAAGTCATCTATTGATTATTCTAAAGCAGTAATTCAGCCAGGTGATGATAAATTATATAATTTTTCTTTTTCAAAAAAAATAGAATATGATGTTGATAAACAAGTTCCTTGTTATTTAATTTATACAACGCCAGAAACACATAAAATAATAAAAGAAAATTTGACTAAATCTAGTATGTATGGAGGCTATGTAGAAGGTGTTGGCCCTAGATACTGTCCATCTATTGAAGATAAAATTGTAAAATTTGCTGATAAAGATAGACATCAAATTTTTTTGGAACCAGAAAGTTTATTCTACGATGATATTTATGTACAAGGGTTTTCTACAAGCATGCCCCATGATGTTCAAGAAAAAATGGTTCATAGTCTACCAGGACTAGAAAATGCTGAAATAGTTAAATATGCTTATGCTATAGAGTACGATGCAATAGATTCTAAACAATTAAAGCCTACTTTAGAATCTAAATTAATTGATAATCTTTATACAGCAGGACAAATAAATGGTACTAGTGGGTATGAAGAGGCAGCTGGGCAAGGATTAATTGCTGGTATTAATGCAGTTAGAAAATTAGATGGTAAGGAACCATTAATTCTTTCTAGAAATGAAGCATATATAGGAGTATTAATAGATGATTTAGTTACGAAAGGGGTAATTGACCCTTATCGCTTACTTACTTCAAGGGCAGAGTATAGATTATTATTAAGACATGATAATGCTGATATAAGATTAATGAATTATGGTAGAGAAATAGGTCTTATAGGAGATAAAGTTTATGAAAAATTTGAAAATAAAATTACCAATATTGAAATTCTAACTGATTTATTAAAGAATACTAAGATAACTCCTAAAGCAGATATTAATAATTATTTAGTAAGTATTGGCAGTACGATTATTTATGACAGTATAAATTTATATGAATTATTAAAAAGACCTGAAATAGAATTTGCTAATATTAGTAGATTTTTAAGTAAAGAGTTTGATAGTGAAGTTGTAGAGCAGGTAGTTATTAATATAAAATACGAAGGATATATTTCTAAGGAATTAAGAGAAGCTAAAAAAATGTTGGAATATGAAAAAATAAAAATTAACGAAAATATTGATTATAATAGTGTTCCAAATCTTGCAAAAGAAGCAATTCAAAAACTTAATGAAATAAGACCTGTTTCGATTGGTCAAGCTTTAAGAATTAGTGGTGTAAATCCTTCGGATATTTCTATGTTGTTATTATATTTAAAGAGGAATTATAATGAATAAAGAAATTTTTGTTAATGAATTAAAAAAATTAAAGATAGAAGTTACTGAAGAAAAATTAAATAAATTAAATAGATTCTATCAATTGTTATTGGAATGGAATGAAAAAATAAATTTAACAACAATTGTTTCTTACGAAGAAGTTTATTTAAAGCATTTTTATGATAGTTTAACATTAGTAAAAGTAATTGATTTAAATGATAATTTGACTTTATGTGATGTTGGTAGTGGTGCAGGTTTTCCTGGGATAGTTTTGAAAATATTTTTCCCAAATTTAAAAGTAACACTTATTGATTCTTTGAATAAAAGAGTAATATATTTAAATGATGTTATAAAAAAATTAAATCTTAATGGAATTGAAGCAATACATTCTAGAATGGAAGATTATGCTAAAATTAATGAAGAAAAATTTGATATTATTACTGCAAGAGCTGTTGCAAATATTAGAATTCTTTCTGAAATATCTGTTAGAGCATTAAAAATAGAAGGTAATTTAATTTTTATGAAGGCCAATTGTGATGAGGAATTAAAAGAGATGGACAATGTTCTAAAAAAACTTTCATTAAGTTTAATTGATGTTAAAAAATTTAAATTACCAATTGAAAATAGTAATAGATCATTAGTTGTTATGATGAAAAATGAGCATACTTCTAAAAAATTTCCTCGATCTATTGATAAAATAAAAAGAAATCCATTGTAAATTTGGATTTTTTATTTTATAATGTATGTTAGATAATAATTCAAAAGAATAGAGGGTGCTTATATTATGGATAATGAGGTTGTATATTTATATTTAGATGATATTATACCTAATAGATTTCAACCAAGAGAAGTTTTTGATGATCAAGCGTTAAAAGAGTTGGCCATTTCTATAAAAGAACATGGTGTTATTCAACCAATTATTGTTCGAAAAGTAGAAAATAAATATGAAATAATTGCTGGTGAAAGAAGATATAAAGCTTCTACAATGGCTGGTCTTACTAAAATTCCAGCGATAGTAAAAAATTTAGACGATAAAGAAAGTTCAAAAGTGGCTCTTATTGAAAATTTACAGAGAAGAGATTTAACACCAATTGAAGAAGCCAGAACCTATCAAAAAATTTTAGAGCTAGAACCTGGTATGACTCAAGAGCAATTAGCTGCTACTATGGGTAAAACTCAATCGGTAGTTTCTAATAAATTGAGACTTTTAGCATTACCAGATGAAATACAAGATGCTTTGTTAAAAGAAAAAATTTCAGAACGTCATGCAAGAAGTCTGCTAAATTTAACAAATAAAAATGATCAAATAAAAATGTTAGATAAAGTAATTTCAGAAAGAATGACTGTAAGAGAATTAGATAAGGAAATTAAGGAAATGAATGATAATCAAGGACAAAATTCAAGTAATGGAAATTTAGTTAATACATTTAATGAATTAACAAATAATGTTAATTCTAATGTAAGTAATAATATTAATGCTAATAATAATATTAATGATAGTATTATACCAACACCATCTACTGATTTTTCAACGCAACAATCTGTCTTTAATCCTACAACTGTAGATATAAATAAGATAAGAGAGAGTTCTATTGATATTAATGCTCCTAAAACTCCAAGTGTTGATGTTAAAGATTTAATGAAAGATACAACAGTTAATAATAATTCTAGTTTTAAGTTTGTGCCAAATTTAAATTCTAATATCAATAATAGTGATTCTATTAATAATCAACCATCTTTTTTCAATAATGTGTCTCCAATTAATTCTAGTAATAATAACAATTCTTTTATAAGTTCAAATTATGATAAAGGTTTTATTGCTAATTCACAATTATTTAATAATGATGTAAATAGTAGTTTAGGTAATAATCAAAATAATAGTTCCAATAATTCAACTTCAATGATTAATTTGTTTAAAGATGCATCTTTATCTTCTAAAACAGCAGAAATTAAAACTAATAATGTTAACGATATCCCTTCAATACCAACATTTAATTTTAGTTCTTTTAATAATCCAAATAAGAAGGATGTAACTCCTGTAATTAATGATATAAAATCAACTATTAAAAGTATTGAAACTAAAGGTTATAAAGTTTTAGTGGAAGAAAATGATACGGATAATTCTTATCAGATAGTTATTAAAGTAGATAAAAATATTTAGTGGTTAAATATTGTTTAAAAAAAGATAGAATTATACTATCTTTTTTTAAAAATGATTTATTATTTTTATTTTGTTTGATAAAATATAATTACGATGTTTTAGAAAAGGTGATGTTAGATGGGAAAGATGATTTCTTTGGTTAATCAAAAAGGTGGGGTTGGTAAAACTACAACAAGCATAAATCTTTCAGCGTCTTTGGCATATTTAGGAAAAAAAGTTTTATTGATTGATTTAGATCCTCAGGGAAATACAACAACTGGTATTGGTATGAATAAAGGTGATATTGATAAAACAATTTATGATGTTTTGATTGGAAGATGTGATATAAAAGAGGCAATAATTCATACAAAATATAGAAAGTTAGATTTACTTCCAGCTACAGTCAATCTTAGTGGATTGGATACAGAGTTTTTTGAAAGAAGTAAAGAGGAACCTAATTTTGTTAAAGGTGCACAGTTAAAAAATAAAATAGATTCAATAAGAGATGATTATGATTTTATAATTGTTGATTGTCCACCATCACTAAGTATCATTACGATTAATGCTTTGACAGCATCTAATTCAGTTATTATTCCTGTGCAGTGTGAATTTTTAGCTTTAGAAGGAATTATGCAGTTATTAAATACTATTATGATGGCTCAAAAACAATTAAATCCTAACTTAGAGATTGAAGGAGTTTTGCTTACAATGTTGGATTCTAGAGCAAATTTAGGATTTGAAGTAGTTGAGGAGATAAGAAAATATTTTAAGGAACGCGTTTATAACACTATAATACCTAGATTAGTTAGATTGGCCGAATGTCCATCTCATGGAAAACCAATTATAGCGTATGACCCAAAATGTAGAGCAACTGATGCTTATTTAAATTTGGCAAAGGAAGTGATTGAAAGAAATGGATAATAATTTTAAAAGAAGAGCTTTAGGAAAAGGATTGGAAGAATTATTTAATAGTGAACAATTAGATTTTAATAGTTTAGAAGAAAAAATAGTTGATACAACACCAAAAGAAGAAATAATAGAAATAGATATAAATGAACTTAGAAGTAATCCATATCAACCAAGAAAAATTTTTGATGAAGACAAATTACAGGAATTAGCCAATTCAATTAAAGAACATGGAATTTTTCAGCCAATAATTGTAAAAAAAAGTAGTGTTAAAGGTTATGAAATTATTGCTGGTGAAAGACGTGTTAAAGCAGCAAATCTAGCAGGAATACCTAAAATACCGGCTATTGTTCGTGATTTTTCAGATCAAGAAATGATGGAAATTGCACTTCTTGAAAATTTACAAAGAGAAAATTTAAATGCTATTGAAGAGGCAATGGCTTATAAAAGTTTAATCAATAGCATGCAAATTACTCAAGAAGTATTAGCTAATCGTTTGGGAAAGAGTAGAAGTCATGTTACTAATATGTTAGGACTTTTAAATCTTCCAGAAGAAGTTAAAGATATGATTATTGAAAATAAAATATCTATGAGTCATGCTAGAGTTCTTAGTAAAATGGAAAATAAAGAAGAAATTTTGGCTCTTGCAAACAAAATTGTAAATGAAAATTTAAATGTTAGAGAAATAGAAAATGTTTCAAAAGATGATTCTATTGAAAAAAATCATAAAATTCATAAAAAAAATAATTCAGAGTATTCTTATGTTGAAAATATATTATGTGAAAAATTAGGAACAAAAGTAAAAATTAATAATAACAAGATAAATATATCTTTTAGTAATGTTAATGATTTAAATAGAATATTAGAAATATTGAATATAAATGAGTGATTGTATGAATGATAAAAAATATGACATTAATAGTATTGTAATGATGAAAAAAGGTCATCCTTGTGGTGCAAACGAATGGGAAATTGTAAGAATTGGTGCTGATATTAAAATTAAATGTGTTAATTGTGGTAGGTTAATTATGATGCCTAGAATAGAATTTAATAAAAAATTAAAAAAAATTATTAAGTAGGTGTAATATAATGAAAAAAACAAAAATGAAATTTAAAAAATTTACATTTCATCCGATAACAACATTTATTTTGTTGACATTTGGTGTTATGCTTGTTAGTTCAATATTATCTTTCTTTGAAGTGCAAGCAAGTTATTCTACAATTAATTCAGCAAGTTTAGCACTTGAAAATAATTTAGTTGTTGTTGAAGGATTATTTAATTTTGAGGGATTTAAATTTTTGATAAGTAATGCTGCTCGAAATTTTGTATCATTTACTCCATTAAGTACATTATTGATAGGGCTTATTGGATTGTCCGTAGCTCATGCTAGTGGTTTTATTGATACTTTTATAAAAAGAGGTACTTTAGGTTTAAATAATAGAACTATTACTTTTATTTTAATTTTTATTGCAACATTATCTAGTATAATAAACGAAGTTGGTTATGTTATTTTAATACCCTTATCAGCTCTTATATTTTTAGCAAATGGAAGAAGTCCATTACTAGGTATTACTGCTAGTTTTTGTGGAGTTGCTTTTGGATATGGTTCTACTATGTTTGCTGGTTCTACAGAAATTAATCTAGTTCCTATTACTTCAGAGGCAGCATTATTGATTGATAGTTCTTTTCATGTTGGTATGTTATCTAATTTAATAGCAATAATTATTTCATCTATTGTCGTATCTATTGTTGGAACGTTTATTGTTGAAGAAATTATTGTTAAGAAGATAGGAAAGTATAGAAATATTGATTTAAATGTTAATACTGAAACAAAAGAAATAAAACTAGAAACAGTGGAATTTGAAGAACAAAAACGTTTGGAAATAGAAACAAGAGAAAAAAAAGGTTTAAAAAATGCTTTCATTGCTTTTATGATTATAATTGTATTATTTATGTATATGATTATACCTGGATTACCTGGTTCTGGGCTTCTTTTAGATATGAATGAATCAGCTTATATTAATCAATTGTTTGGTAGCAATTCATATTTTCAAGATGGTTTTACTTATTTAGTTTCTATTTTATTTTTAGTTATGGGAATTGCTTATGCATTTGGTGCGAAAAGTATTAAAAATGATAAAGAATTAATTGAGAAAGCTTCTTATTATTTAAAAGATGTTGGATATTTAGTAGTACTGATTTTTTTTGCGGCACAATTTATAGCAGTGTTTAAGAAAACAAATATAGGGACAATAATTGTAGCATCAATAACTAATTTAATAAAAGATTTGCCATTTACAGGGATTCCTCTTATTGTGACTGTCTTAATATTAATTGCTTTTTGTAGTTTGTTTGTTGCTACACAATCGGCGAAATGGACTGTTTTAGCTCCTGTAGTTGTGCCTCTTATGATGCAAGCTAATATTTCACCACAATTTGCTCAATTTATATATAGAGCTGGGGACTCGATGACTAAAGGATTTACGCCAATATTAGCATATTTTGTTATATATTTAGGTTATTTAAATATTTATAATACTGATAAAGATCCAATTACTATAAAAAAAGCCTTGTCATTTGTATCTCCATATTGTTTAATAATAAGTATTACTTGGATTTTGATAGTTGTTCTTATTTATATAGTAGGATTACCAATTGGACCAGGTGTTTATCCTAGTTTATAAGGAGGTTTTTATGAGTCTTAAAGCAGGTATAGTTGGTTTACCTAATGTTGGTAAGTCAACTTTATTTAACGCAATTACAAAAAAAAATATTTTAGCAGCTAATTATCCTTTTGCTACAATTGAGCCTAATGTTGGAATTGTTATTGTTCCTGATAAAAGATTAGATACTTTAACAGAGATTTATCATCCTGAAAGGACTATTCCAACTGCATATGAATTTACTGATATTGCAGGGTTAGTAAAAGGGGCTTCAACAGGCGAAGGATTGGGTAATAAATTTTTATCACATATAAGAGAAGTCGATGCAATAGTTGAAGTTGTTAGATGTTTTGATGATAGTAATATCATTCATGTTGAAAATGGTATTGATCCTATTAGAGATATTGAAATTATTAATTTAGAACTTTCTTTGTCAGATTTGGAGATTATTAATAGTAGAATAGATAAAATTAAGAAAAAGGCTGAAACTAATCGAGATAAAGAAGCAATGTCTGAATATGAGATATTAAAAAAGGTAAAAAGTTCTTTAGAAAATGGATATGCACTTCGTAGAATAGATTTTACTAAAGAGGAAAAAAATTATTTAAAAAGTTTTAATTTGCTTACAGCAAAACCTATTATATATTTGGCTAATGTTTTAGAAGATGAGTTAGCAAGTGATAATGATTATGTTAAAAAAGTAATTGAATATGCTAAAAATGAAAATTCTAGAGTTATAAAAATATGTGCTAAGATGGAATCGGATTTAAGTGATCTTTCTGAAAATGATAAAAAAGAAATGTTGAATGCTGTTGGTATTGAAGAATCTGGACTTGATATGTTAATTAAAGAAACATATGATTTATTGGGACTTGAAACTTATTTTACAGCAGGTAAAGATGAGGTTCGGGCATGGACTTATAAGAAAGGTATGAATGCAAAAGAATGTGCTGGTATTATTCATTCTGATTTTGAAAAAGGTTTTATTAAAGCGGAGATTATGTCATATGATGATTTAGTTAATTATGGTAGTGAATTGAGAGTAAAAGAAGCTGGTAAAACAAGATTAGAGGGAAAAGATTATTTAATGCAAGATGGAGATATTTGCTATTTTAGGTTTAATATATAAAACATTAAAAAATTAATGTTTTTTTTAGGAGGTTTTATGAGACCATTGATTGGTATTGTTGGAAGAGTTGAATATCCTGGAAATACTGATAAAATTGTTGAAAATGATGACATTAGAAGAGAAATAATAAAGGCTGGTGGCACTCCTTTTGTTATTCTTCCACCACAAGTAGTCGATTATGGTAAAGTTAAAAATAGTGAAATACCTGATTTTACTGAAGAAGAAAAAAATATGCTTATTCAACAATTAATTCTTTGTAATGGTATAGTTATGCCTGGTGGTTTTAAAATGTTAAATAGCGATTTTTTTATATTAGACTATGCTATAAAAAATGATATACCTATTTTAGGTATTTGTTTAGGAATGCAAGTTATGGCTAATTATGGAAGAAAAATTTGGAACGAAAAGAATGATATTAATGGTATAAAACATTTTGTAGAATCTGGTGAATTAGTTCATTGGGTAAATGTTAAACATAATAGTAAATTATATTCTATCGTGAATGCTAATAAGTTTATGGTTAATAGTTTTCATCATATGCATGTTTTAGAAAGCAAATTTTATAGTTCGGTATGTTATAGCGAAGATGGTATTATTGAAGGAATTGAATATCCAAATAATACTTTTAACATTGGTGTACAATGGCATCCAGAAAGAATGAATGATTCTATATCTAGAAAATTATTTAAAGGTTTAGTAGAATCGGCAATAAACTATTCAAAACAAGAAAAAGTATTTGTTCATAAATAAAAAAATAGTAGACAAATTTATTAATTATTGGTATACTACTTTCGAGTATTTCGATACTCCTTGCCAAGAAATTGGCCATATGTCCAAAAGGAGGTGTAATGATGAAAAAATATGATGTTATGTTTATTGTTAAGCCTGATTTAGAAGAAAGTGCTATAAAAGAAGTATTTGATTCTATGAAGAGTTTACTTGAAGATAAGAAAGCTACCATTGTTGAATCAAAAGAAATGGGTCAAAGAGAGTTAGCATATGAAATTAAAAAGTATAAAACAGGTTATTATTTCTATTTTTTAATTGAAGCAGATACAGCTGATGCTGTTAAAGAGTTTGATCGTGTTGCTTTAATTAATGAAAATATTATCCGTCATTTAGTTGTTAAAGTTGAAGGGTAAGAAACGAGGTAATTAATGAATAAAGTATGTTTGGTTGGGCGTCTTGTTAAAGATCCAACATGTGAATATGTTAATACAAATAATGGAAATGTAGCTCGTGCTAGATTCACTATTGCAGTTGATAGAAGTTTTTCTTCTAGTAACCAAGACGGTAGAAATACTGCTGATTTTATTAGTATTGTTGCTTGGAGAAAACAAGCTGAAAATATAACTAAATTTCAAAAAAAAGGTAATCAAATAGCTGTTGATGGTAGATTACAAGTTGATAATTATACTGGAAAAGATGGCAATACAGTATGGTCAACTTATGTTGTTGCTGATTCTATTCAGTTTCTTGATAGAAAAAATGATAATGTAGCAAATAATAATTTTGATAATAATAGTTATGATAATGTTACTCCTAGCGATTTTTCTAATGAGTCATCTTCAAGTGATCAAGGTGCTAGTGTTTGGGATGCTGGTTCTAATATAGAAATAGATCCTGATGAGTTACCTTTCTATTAGAAAGGAGAAATTTTAATGGCAGAGTTTTTTAGAAAAAAGAAAAAAGTATGCTATATGTGTACTGGAAAAGATGTTGATTATAAAGATGTTGATACACTAAAGAAATTCGTTAATGAAAGAGGTAAAATACTACCAAGACGTGTTACTGGAAATTGTGCAAAACATCAAAGATATATTGCTGAACAAGTTAAAAGAGCAAGAGCAATTGCTTTATTACCTTACGCAAAATAGACACTATTGTGTCTTTTTTTTGTAAATTGTCGTAAATTGAATTGCTTTATTTTTTAATAATTGTTGAAAAATTTAAAAAAAGTGTTAAAATATATTCGAAAGAATAGGTGATAATTCGTATGGCAATTAAAAAAGTAAAAGTAAAAGCTATAAAAAAGCCTAAAAAGAAAGCTTTACGAATTTTACTATTCGGTTTTGGAAGTTGTGCTTTTATAATTTATTTTTTTATATTTATTTTTTCTGTTTCTTTAAATATTGTAGATAAATACAAGGAAAAAGAAAAACTTAGTAATGAACTTATTAGTTTAAAAGAAAAGGAACAAGAATTAGCAATAGATGTTGAAAAGTTACAAGATCCTGAATATGTTGCTAGATATTTACGAGAAAAATTTTTCTATTCGAAAGATGGAGAATATATAATTAAGATTCCAAAAAGTGAATAGTTATCTAAAGAAGATTTTATATCTTCTTTTTCTTGCTATTAGCTATAATTTCTTATAGAATATATATGGTGACTGTTTGTGAAAGAAGTTATTAATTTTTTGGTTAGTGATATTAAATTAAAAAATAGTGATACAATTATTTTAGGAAATTCAGCTGGTCCAGATTCTATGTGCTTATTTGATATTTTATTAAAATTACGTGATAAATATAAGTTTAATATTGTCTGTGCCCACGTAAATCATAATGTTAGAAAAGAAAGTTTGAAAGAAAAAGAATTTCTTATGAGATATTGTTATGAACGAAATATTACTTTTGAAACTATGACAATTGAAAAATATGGTGATGATAATTTTCATAATCAAGCTAGAAAAATAAGATATAATTTTTTTTATGATTTAGTTAGAAAATATGATGCTAATTATTTAATGACAGCTCATCATGGTGATGATTTAATAGAAACAATTTTGATGCGTATTGTACGTGGATCAACATTAAAAGGATATAGTGGTTTTAGTAAAGTTGTAGTAAATGATGATTTTAAAATTGTTAGACCTTTGATTTATATTACTAAAGATGATATTCTTGATTATAATAAAGTAAATAATATTCCATATGTATTAGATAGTTCTAATTTTAAAGACAAATATACTAGAAATAGATATCGAATGAATATATTGCCTTTTTTGAAAAAAGAAGATTTAAAAGTTCATGATAAATTTATTAAATTTAGTGAAACACTAGAAGAATATGATGAATTTATTAATCGAGAAATAAATAAAAAAATTAATAAAGTATATCATGATGGGAAAATAAATATAGTGTTATATAAACAACTAGATTACTTAATTCAGAAAAAAATAATATATTTTATATTAGAACAAATATATAAAGATGATTTAATGACAATTAATGATAAACATGTTAAACTTATTATGAATTTGCTTAATTCTAAAAGGGCAAATGCAAAATTATGTTTACCTAGAAATATTGAAGTTTACAAATGTTATGACTACTTAGAATTTTCTAAAGAAATTAAGGAAATAGTTAATTATGAAATGGAATTAATAAAATTTGCTGTATTACCAAATGGGCATAAGTTAGAGATTATTGATAAAATTGATAGTAATAATAATAATGTTTGTCGAATTGATTCTAGTGAAATATCATTACCACTATATATAAGAACTAGAAAACTTGGAGATAAAATGTTCTTAAAAAAGTTGAATGGTTACAAAAAAGTTAAGGATATCTTTATTGATTGTAAAGTTCCCGTAAAAGAACGAGATAAGTGGCCAATTGTTGTTGATTCACAAGATAGAATTATTTGGATGCCTGGTTTAAAAAAATCTAAATTTACAAAGCTAAAAAATGAAAAGTATGATATAATAATTAAATATAGTTAAAGGAGACGAGTTATGAATAAAAAAGATGTTAAAAGAGGAATGTTACCATATTTATTATTAATAGTAATAGCTCTTGGAATTTATTATATGTTATCTATAGGTAGTATGAAAGTTAATGATTTAACATATGATATATTTTTATCTGAAATAAAAAACGGAAATGTCGAAGAAGTTGTTATAACGCCTAATGCTAATGAAGGTACATATAATATAACTGGTAAATTAAAAAATTATAGTGAAAATGAAAGCTTTTATGTTAAAGCACCACTTACTGATACAATAATTTCACAAATCGTATCGATAGATGATAAGTTGAATTATAAGTTAGAAACTGAAGCAGATCCTGGATCAAGTCCACTTTTGTTTATTCTTGTTAATGTTTTACCGATTGTACTTATAATTGGTGCTGGTTTTTGGTTTTTTTCTAAACAAATGAGTAGTGCAGGAAAATCTATGGATTTCGGTAAGAGTAAAGCAAGACTTAATACAGAAAGAAATAAGGTTACATTTAAAGACGTTGCTGGTCTTAAGGAAGAAAAAGAAGAAGTTAAAGAGTTAATTGATTTTTTAAAAAATCCAAAAAGATTTCAAAAACTTGGTGCTAGAATTCCAAAAGGTGTTTTATTAGTAGGACCTCCTGGAACAGGAAAAACATTACTTGCAAAAGCGGTTGCTGGTGAAGCTAATGTACCTTTTTATTACATAAGTGGTTCAGATTTTGTTGAATTATTTGTTGGTATTGGTGCTAGCCGTGTTAGAGATATGTTTAAACAGGCTAAACATAATGCGCCTTGTTTGATTTTTATTGATGAAATTGATGCTGTTGGTCGTCAACGTGGTACAGGGCTTGGCGGTGGACATGATGAAAGAGAACAAACTCTTAATCAATTGTTGACTGAAATGGATGGTTTTGGAGCAAATGAAGGTATTATAATTATTGCAGCTACTAACCGTGCTGATGTTTTAGATCCAGCTTTGCTTCGTCCTGGAAGATTTGATAGGCAAGTTACAGTTAATTTACCAGATGTAAAAGGAAGAGAAGAAATTCTTGAAGTTCATGCTAGAAATAAAATTTTATCTCCTAGCGTATCGTTGAAAAATGTTGCTAAGAGAACTCCAGGATTTAGTGGTGCTGATTTAGAGAACCTATTAAATGAAGCTGCATTACTTGCTGTTAGATCAAATAAAGAAAAGATAACAATGAAAGAAATAGATGAAGCTACTGATAGAGTTCTTATGGGACCTGCTAAAAAAAGTAAAAAATATACAGAGTCTGAAAGAAGAATGGTTGCATTTCATGAGGCAGGACATGTTGTTTTAGGTCTTAAATTAAATGATGCTAATGATGTTCAAAAAGTTACAATTATCCCTAGAAGTTATGCTGGTGGTTATGCTATGATGATTCCTAAAGAAGAACGTTATACTTCTACTAAAAAGGAATTAATAGAACAAATAACAGGACTTTTAGGTGGTCGTGTTTCTGAAGAATTAAATTTTGGTGAAATTACTACAGGAGCTCATAACGATTTTGAAAAAGCAACAAAGATTGCTAGAGCTATGGTAACAGAGTATGGTATGAGTGATTTAGGACCAGTACAATTAGAACAACAAGAAGGTGGAGTATTCTTAGGTAGGGATTATAATAAAAGTAGAAATTTTTCTAATGAAGTAGCGCATGAAATAGATTTAGAAATGCGTAAAATAATAAATGAATGTTATGATAATGCTAAGAAGATACTTAAAGAAAATAGTGATTTAGTTAAACTTATTGCAGATAATTTATTAGAATATGAAACTCTTACTAAAGAACAAATTGAATATCTTGTTAAAAATGGTCATATGCCTGAAGAAGAAGAAAATACTATTAGTTTAGATGATTTGAAAGAATTAGCTAAAGAAAAAGGTATTAAAGGTTATACAAAAATGACTAAGGAAGAATTATCTGAGAAAATAAAAGAAGTAGAAAATAATAAGGATAATGATTAATATTAAACTATTAGTATATTTGCTAATAGTTTTCCTTTGTTATAATTTAAAGTTGGTGATATTATGTGGAAGATTGGAAATATTGAAATAAAAAACAAAGTTGTTTTGGCACCAATGGCCGGTATTTGTAATTCTGCATTTAGAAGAATTGTTAAAGAAATGGGATGTGGTCTTATTTATACTGAAATGGTAAGCGATAAAGCAATTTGTTATAATAATTGTAAAACAATTGATATGCTTTATATGACAGAAGAAGAAAGACCTATTTCACAGCAAATTTTTGGTAGTGATAAAGATTCCTTTGTTGAAGCAGCTAAATATATATATTCTCATATGCATCCAGATATTATTGATATTAATATGGGGTGTCCTGTCCCTAAAGTTGCTCAAAGAGCTCAAGCAGGGGCCTCGCTTTTAAAAAATATAAATAAAATTAGAGAGATAGTGTCAGCTGTTGTAAATAGTGTTCCCATTCCTATAACTGTTAAAATAAGGAGTGGTTGGGATTTTAATAGTATTAATGCTGTAGAAGTGGCAAAGGTTTGTGAAGA
The DNA here is from genome assembly GCA_944332205.1 of uncultured Bacilli bacterium. GTDB lineage: Bacteria > Bacillota_I > Bacilli_A > RF39 > UBA660 > RUG13868. Next base: position 28,781 of record CALVJN010000019.1, read on the forward strand.
AGCTGGTGCTAGTTGTATATGTGTTCATCCACGGACTAGAAGTCAAGGATATTCTGGAAAAGCTGATTGGGACATTATAAAACAAGTTAAAGAAAATGTTAATATTCCGGTTATAGGAAATGGAGATATTCTTAATATATATGATGCTAAAAGAATGTTAGATGAAACTAAATGTGATGCAATTATGATAGGAAGAGGAGTTTTAGGAAATCCGTGGTTAATAAAAGAAATTGTAGCATATATTGAAGATGGTATAATTTTAGAAAAACCAAGTTATATTGAGAGAATTGATATGTGTCTTAAGCATTTAAATTATTTGCTTGATTTTAAAGATGATAAAATTGCTGTGTTAGAAATTAGAAATCACGTTGCGTGGTATTTAAAAGGAATGAAAGAATCTAATACAATTAAAAATAAAATCTTTCTTACTAAGAATATAAGTGATATAATTAAAATATTAGAAGAATATAAAGAATTTATAAAGGAGAATAGTTAATGAAAGCATATTTTTTACAAAGACTTGTTTCATATTTAATTGATTTTTTTATAGTTATTTTTATTGTAACAGGAATAACATTTTTTATTCCTACAAGTGATACCTATAAAGAAGCCTATAAAGAAGCTAACGAAATATCTGATTTGTATTTTAATGGAGAGATTAGTAATAGTGAATATTTGTCAAGATATGGTGATGTAAGTTATACTATGGCAAAAGAAACTATTGTTGTTACTGTTATTAATTTGGTAGTTACAATAGCATATTTTGGTAGTTATTCTTATTATATGAATGGTCAAACTATAGGAAAGAAAATTATGAAAATTAGAGTTGTGAATAAAGATAATAGTAATGTTGGACATGGTATTCTTATTTTTAGAACAGCTGTTATTTATGGAGTAATTGAAAGTATAATTTCTTTAATAATATTACAGCTTATTAGTTCTGATATGTATTTATATGCTATTACTCCACTTGAAATTTTACAATATATTTTTGTTTTAATATCATTATTTATGATTATGTTTAGAAAAGATGGAAGAGGACTTCATGATATTTTGTTTAAGACTAAAGTAATTTCATTAAAATAATTGTGTATGTTTGATGAAATTTGGTTATATTTATTGTAATTGTTTTAAGTATTGTTGTATAATTAATAAGAGGAGGATAAAATGAAAAAGCATAATTTATTTAAAGTTGTTATGATAACTATAGCAATAGCAGTAGTGTTATCGTGGTTATTGCCAATTACTTATTATTCTTCAAGTGCAGGATTAGTTGAAGAGTCAAGAGACTATATCGGTATATTTGATGTTATGAGTTATGTTGGTATAGCAGTTCAATATTTTAGTCATATTGGGATATATGTCTTAATTATTGGTGGATTATATGGTGTTTTACATAAGATATCAGGATATCGTAATTTGGTAGACAAAATAGTAAAAGGATTTAAGAGTCGTGAATGGTTATTTATGACTATTGTAATGGTAATTTTTGCTGTATTATCTTCAATGGCTGGATTATCTTTGCCATTATTAGTGATGTTTCCTTTTGTTATTGCTGTTGTATTGGCAATGGGATATGATAAAATAACTGCAACTATGGTTACAGCTGGAAGTGTAGCAATAGGACTTATTGGAACAGTATTTAACGTTAATAATACTTATGGGATTGATGCTGTAATTGGATCAACTGCTAATGGTGATATCTTAGTAAAAGTATTATTATTAGTTATTTCATTAGCATTATTAATTTTTAATGTTATAACTTATTCTAATAAACATAAAGATACTAAGGCATTAGAAAAAGGTAGTTATATTCCTGAAGTTTCAAATTCTAAAAAAGAAAAATTTTGGCCAATTGTTGTTATACTTGATGTAGTATTATTAATACTAATTTTAGCATTTATTTCTTGGGATTTGTTTAAAGTTACTTGGTTTTCGGATACTTTAAATAATATAATTGATTTTAAAATTGGTGATTTTCCAATATTTGATGCTTTACTTGGAGTAAGTAATCCTTTTGGTCTATGGACTTTAGTTGAAGGGTCAGTAGTATTACTTATTGCTAGTTGGCTAATATCATTTATTTATAGAATAAAGTTTTCTGACTATATAACTTATTTTATGAATGGTGCAAAACGTGCGTTAAAAGCTGCTGTTTTAGTAGTATTAGTATATGTAGTATTAGTTTGTACAACATATGTTCCAACATTGTTGACAATATTTAAACCAATGTTAGAATTGACTAGTGGCATAAATGTCTTTATAATGAGTTTAGTAGCATTTATTTCAAGTATTTTCTCAGTAGAATTATATTATGCTGCAACAGGTGTGTTACCTTATGTAGTTGGAACACTATATACTGAATTAGCTACTAGTGACATTACGTTACTTTCTGTTATATGGCAATCATTTTATGGTGTAGCTATGTTAGTAGCTCCTACTAGTGTAGTTTTAATAGCAACTTTATCATATTTGCATATACCTTATGGTAAATGGTTAAAAGCTATTGGAAAATTATTATTAGAATTGGTTGTTGTATTATTAATAATTTTTACAATAATGACAATTATATAATAACAAAAGCTCCTATTTAGGAGTTTTTTTTAATGTGTTAATATTGTATTTTTTAATTTATAATGATAATATATTTATATAAAATAATAGGAGGAAGTATATGAGAAATAAAAAAGGCTTTACCTTAATAGAACTATTAGCAGTAATAATAATATTAGGAATATTAATGATAATAGCAATACCAGCAGTAACAGAGTATATATCATCATCAAGAAAGAGTGCCTATATAACAACAGCATCAAGATATATAGATGGAGTAAGAAATAAGATAAATGCAGCAGAAATACCAGTCTATGATAAAGAGACAACATATTATATACCAGGAAGTTGTGTCTCAATGGAAAAAGGAGGAAAAAGTCCATATGGAGACTGGAAAGAGTATTATGTAGTAGTAACATATGATGGAACAGGATATGACTATTATTGGACAAGTAGAGATGAAACAAATACTGGAATATATTTAACATATCAAGATTTATTAGATGTTGATAGAATAGAGAATAATGTAACAAGTATCTCTACAAATATTGGCGTAGGAGATAGAGAAAAGATATTAGTATTAAAGGATAGTTGTAGTATAAATGATGCAGAAGAATTAGTAGCAATAAGTAGTATACCAGAAAAAGGAACAAGTGATGGAAGTGAAACAGAAGAACCAGGTAATATAACATATAAAGAAGAAATATTAAATGG
>CALVJN010000020.1 GCA_944332205.1 uncultured Bacilli bacterium
TTTTTTAGGTTTTTAACCGTTTTTTTATTTTACAAAGGTTTATTTTATATATCTCCACACTTTGGAAACGCTATCATCAAAAAAGAAATATTTGACTATTCCCCTACTTTTATGTATAATACTTATTGCATATTCAAAACAGCTGATATTTTGGTTTTTAATGTGTTTATTAAGTTTATTAGTAACTTGGCTGTTTAAGCGAAAATATTAAAATAAACTCCCTAAAAATAGAAATATCAAAAGTCTTTTGTTTATGTAAATAAATAAAGGAGGATTAAAAAATGGCAAGATACACAGGTTCTAGTTATAAACAAGCTCGTAGAGTTGGTTTAAGTTTACTAGAAAATGGAAAAGAAATTGCAAGACGCCCTTACGGACCTGGACAACATGGAGCAGATCGTAAAGGAAAACTTTCTAACTATGGTGTTCAATTAAAAGAAAAACAAAAAGTTAGATTTATGTATGGACTAAACGAAAAACAATTCAAGAAAACTTTCTTAGAAGCTGGTAAAATGAAAGGTATCCATGGTGAAAACTTTCTAAAACTACTTGAATCTAGATTAGATAATTTAGTTTATCGTTTAGGTTTTGCAACAACTAGAAGAGGTGCTAGACAACTTGTAAATCATGGGCATATCTTAGTAAATGGGCAAAAAGTTGATATTCCATCATATAGAGTTAAAGTTGGATCAACTATTTCCTTAAAAGATAAAGATAAAGATTTAAAAGTTGTAAAAGAATCTCTAGAAAAAATAGTATCAAGAGTAGAATTCGTTACATTTGATGAAAACAAACTTGAAGGTGTATTCGTAAGATTACCTGAAAGGCAAGAATTAAATGCTGATATTGATGAATCATTAATAGTTGAATTCTACAATAGATAAGCTTACAAAAGTAAGCTTTTTTTATTTATAAAAATAATCTATAATAATAATATAATAGGAGGAAAAATGAAAAACTATTTTTTAAACTATATAGAACAATTAAAAACCAATAAACTAATTAACATTTATTTTGATATGGATGGCGTTATTGTCGATTATGATTTAATCAATCACTCGTTAACAAAAAATAATAAAGATACTTTTCTAAATAAAAGACCAATCTATACTACAATAGAAATATTAACTAATTTAAAAAACAAAGAAAATATAAAAATTCATATTTTATCTGTAACAAGATATAAAAATCAAATAGATGGAAAAATAAAATGGCTAGAAAAATATCTACCATTTATCAATACAAATAACATTCATATTTTTTCAAGAGAAGAATATAACTTTGTTCATCCAAAATTTATTAAAAGCCAATACTTGAATAAAAGCATTAATAATAATGAAATAAATATCCATATAGATGATGATCATCAAGTATTAAAAGAATTAATTAATAATAAAAATATAATACCACTACACATATCATCAATTTTAGATTAAAAAAAGTAACAATAATGTTACTTTTTAAAATTCAAAAATATAATATTTTTTCTTTCCTCTTCTTACAATAATATATTTATTTTCTATTGCTAAATCTTTACTTATAATCTTATCTACATCAACAACCTTTTCACCATTTATACTTATAGTACCAGAATTAATAAATTCTCTTGCTTCTCTTTTACTACTGCATACATTATTATTAACAAGCATATCAACTATATTAATATCACAATCTAATATATTTTTAGGCAAATCTTTAAAAACTGTCTCTATATCTTTAGAAGAAAAATTAGAGACATCACCACTAAATAATGCCTTACTCATAGTAAATGCTTTTTGATGTTCTTCTTCACCATGTAAATCCTTAATAATTTCATGAGCTAAAGCATTCTGTGCTTTTCTTAATTCAGGATGCTCTTTGTGCTCTTTTTCTAATTCTTCAATTTCTTCTACTGATAAAAAAGTAAATACCTTTAAATAATGAATAACCATATCATCATCAGTATTAATTAAATATTGATATAATTCATAAGAAGAAGTTTTATTTATATCTAACCACAAAGCATTGCCTTCACTTTTTCCAAACTTATTTCCCATCTTATCTAAAATTAAAGGCATAGTAAAACCATAAGCATCTTTTCCAAGTTTTTTCTTAATAAGCTCAATTCCTGTAGTAATATTTCCCCATTGATCACTACCTGCGGCTTGTAAAATACAATTATTGTTTTGAAATAAATGAACAAAATCATTACCTTGTAACAAAGTATAAGAAAACTCTGCATAAGTGATTCCTGAATCAAGTCTTCTTCTTATTATATCTTTATCTAACATATAGTTAATATTAATATATTTACCAGTATCACGTAAAAAATCAATGAAAGAACAATCTTTAGTCCAATCATAATTATTAACAATTGTTACATTGCCATCAAAGAGTTTTGATACCTGATTAGATATTCCTTTTAAATTCTTTTCTACTGCCTCATAAGAAATAATCTCACGCTCGGCAGTCGGTCTTGGATCACCAATTAACCCTGTAGCACCTCCAACTAATAATATTGGCTTATGACCTTTTTTAGCTAAACGCTTAGCAGTAACAAGTGAAGAATAATGACCTAAATGAAGACTATCTGCAGTTGGATCTGTTCCCCAATAAAAAGTAATTGATTCATCATTTAACTTTTTTTCCAAATCTGGACTTGAAATATCTTTAATAAGTCCACGCCATTTTAATTCATCAAAAAATTTCATATTAATCCTCCTAATAAACATATTCCTTAAATAAAAAAAACGCTATAATGTAAGAACGAAATATCGTGGTACCATCTTACTTTATAACGAGAATGTTATACACTTTAACTTTTAACGCAAGGAATACGATTTGACTCAAAATGCGTAACTTCATTACATTTATTAACTATTTTCACCAAACATAGCTTCTCTAAAAAATAAAATGTAACTAAATCATTTATCACAGTCAAATAATTAATATAATTTTATCATAAAAATAACATAAATCAAGAAATTTTATAAAAATTAAATAATATGTTATAATATACTACATTTATAAAAGGAGATAAACTATGCATTATAATGATTATCTTAATCAATTAATAGAAAATCAAAATATTGGAGCAGATAAAACACAAAAAAATCTATATACAAAAGAACAATATGAAAAACTATTAAAAGATGTTTTAGAAGTACTTAATAAAAATAAAGATGCAAATATTGATGAATTACGTAATGAACTTTATAAAAAATCTGGAATAGAAAATTTATTAAAAGATTTTTTTTGTATAAAAAAAATGGCACCAGGTGCTGTAATTTCCTATGGAACAAAAACATTTCAAGAGCAATTAGTTATTGGAAATCGTGAAGAAACTATTCTAGATGAAGGAACTTTTATTCCTAGTCAAAAAGAAATGAATAGTGATACTATCTTTGACTTAGCATCATGTACAAAACTATTTACAGCAATTACTATACTTAAATTAGTTGAAGAAGGAAAAATAGATTTATCAGAAGACGTAACAGAATATGCACCACAATTTGAAAACCTAAAAGGTATTACTATTTTTGATTTATTAACATTTGAACCACTCGAAACAAAAACAAGAATTGATAAAGCAAAAAATAAAAAAGAAGCCGAAGAAATTTTATTTACTACTTCTAAAAAAGAAATACCATATGGTGCAAATAAATACAACGACTTTGCACCTATGGTATTAAAATACGTAATTGAAAGCGCAAGTGGAATGTCTTATTACGAATATCTTTCTAAAAACATTTTAAATAATCTAGGAATGTATAATACATTTGTTAAAATACCAGAAGAAAACTTAGAAAACGTTGCAAATTCAAACTATGATGGAAGATACTATAAAGATGGAAATTACCTAATAAGAACAACATCACCCGTTGGAGTATCAACTGATGATAAAGCAAGAATATTAGGTCAACCACAAGGAATACTAAGTGGTCATGCTGGTCTATTTTCTAACTCAAGTGATATGACAAAACTTGCAAGAGCATTAATAGATAACAAAATTATAAATTTTAACACAAGAGATTACATGGCAAAAAATAGATGCGGTTTTCACTTCGTAACTGATGATGGAAAAGATAAATATTCACAATATTTAGCAATGCTATGTTATTCAAAACACCCATTACCTAATAGTGGTGAAGTACATCACTCATTAAGTGGTAAAAGTTTTGCAATAGCAGGATGGAGTGGAACACAATTAACAGTGGACCCAATAAATAATATTAATTTTTCATTATTAAGTAATAGAAGTCATAATAGAATGACATTTATAGATAGTAATCAAAAAGAAAAAATAATCACTAACGGAAAACAAAAAACTATCATATTACCTAATGGTAAAGAAATGATTGATTCTACTAGATATGCTTGGGATAGAGATGAAATAATCCATAAATGTATTGACTTAGCATTTCAATATAAAATGTTAGAAGATATAATAGGATATGAAAAAGAAGATACTAAACAAACTAGTATTAGAAAAATAAAATAAATATGCCGATTGCCAAAAAAGGATCAACCGGCATAATTAAAATACTCTTCTAATATTAAATTTGTCTATCAATACACTTTGTTCATCTATTGAACAACAAAGGTCAAGGTTAAGTATTACGACTATATGCTCAAAACCAGACGGAAGGAAGTGTTAATGAAAGCATACCCGTCGGAGGTGTGGAAATAGAACACACCAGCCCCAGAACCGTTGTAATAGTGGCCCCCACGGTAGAACCAAGGGTAGCTAGAGTTAACAAGCGGAGCATAATTACTATACCATGATGATTTTCCACTTTGAAATGGTCCCATCTCTCCTGTTCCATCTCCTAATATTCTTTTTGAATAATCAGTATTACTTGTAGTATAATTATAAACATCATAATACTTGCTTTCTGGAAAATCTGTTCCGTTTGTATAGCTACTCCCATCAGATAATATTCCGTTAAACCCTGAATTTGTAATAGAACCAGATCCCGACATTAAATTACCATTTTTATCTTTCAATACTCCCATTACATATTCGTATGCCCCTCCTGACATATCATATATCCCTGTTATATTTCCTGTTGTACTTGCTAAATACCCTGTAGGAGTATTCCACATTGCAACTTCTGTTGTACTATAGCTTCCATTCTCTGTTGTTGCTGCATATCCTGTTAAATAATTGGAATTGTTATTTATTCTTATCTTATCATTTATTCCATAGATAGAATGTGATAAATACGCTACTGCTCCCCACTCTGTATTCTTCATCATGTGTGATTCTAATTCTCTTTGGTAATTATAACTCACTGTAAAGGCATTTGCTACTTGGATTTTTCTCCAACTGTAAACATTCGGTTTTACTATTACTTTATTCACTTTTGTTGTATTTTGTTGGGCTCCACTTTTACTTGTCGCACCATCATATCCTGTCTCAAATTTTCCTACCCACATTCCTGTTGTATTAAAGGCTAAGAATGCTGGATGGGTCATATAATCTCCTACTTCACAGTTTCCACTTTCTCCTGATACTCCTGGTGTTGTACATTCTCCAGAAACACTATCAGTCGTATTTGTTGTTCCAAATCTTATCTCTATTGAATGTACTTTGCTTTCATCTATCTCTGTATCACTTGTATAGTTTCCTAAATCCCATAACTTATAACTATACTTCGGTATCCAAACAAAATAGCTCTCTATGTCTTCTTCTGGGATTATTTCTCCGCTATAATATGTTTTGCTTTCATCTCTTAGTATAACAGCATTTGCCCATTTTTTTTCTTCATAACTATACCACTTACTTGTTAAATCTGCTTTCTTTACTGTTCCATCATCTTCTATTGTTATTGGTATTAATGACCCACTTAACTTTGGTTCTGTTCCATTTAGTATTTCTTCTTTATATCTAGGTGGGCCATTTACTGAAGCATCTCCACTTATTGATAATTCTGCATTGAAAGCACCATATCCTATCGATAATCCTAAAATTGTTATTGTTATTAAAAGCATTATTTTTGGTTTTATCATAATATCTTTCACACCTCTTTCATATTAGAAGTATAAATAAAATAGTTATTGATTTTTATTCTTTTCTAACCATTCTTTTGATATTGTTAATTTATACAATGTATCATCATTTATAATAATAAAATAACTCTTTTCATTAGGAATAACTTCGGAATAAATAATTGGTTGTCTTGTACTTTCATATACATCAATAAGCTCTTCAATACTCATAACACGAACTTTATTCTGAAATTTACTCTCATCTATATCTAATACTTTACTACTAACAATTAAACGATCATAATTTTTAAGAATACTTTTTATTTCTTTTTCATAAATATTATTATTATTTTTTGATAAATAAATATAAATAATAGAAATAAGAATAACTAAACCAATTAATCCTAAAGCTATACTAATAATAAATAGCATCATATTATCTATTTTAACAATTTCAGTACTTCTAATTATACCTGATCCATTAAGTGAATTTAAATCCGTTGCAATACTTATTGTATGTTCTGATAAAGGAATAGAAATAATTAAATCACTACTTTTATTAAAATTATTAACTAATATATTATTTTCACCAACAGTCTCAACTTCTAAAGTCAATATTAAATTACTATCAATACTTAATGAATAATCTTTTTGAAAAGCAACTACATAATCATTATACTTATCATAATTAATATCTAAATCTTCATTAATAACAAAAGAATCATCAGTTACTTCTTTTGTAATATCTTCTAATAAAATTTCAGTATTTTTATATAAAACTTTACTAGGATTATTTTTCTCAGTTATTACTAAATCACCAATTATTCTATATTTATATTTATAATCTAATTCATCAAAAGAAGTAATCTCATATTTAAAATCAACATTTATTGTATTAATTAAACTTGCTATATACTGCATTCCCTTATCTAAAAATGGTTCATCATAATAATCATTATCTTTTAAATAAACTTTATAATTAATTTCACCTTTTTCATTATAATTAATAAAATTATCTTTAAAATTCATTGATGATTTTAAAAATGCAGAAGATAATATAATTAAAATCAAAGATATTAATAAAGAAATAATCACCAATGTTCTACTTCTTGATTTAGCTTTTTTAAAAGATTTATTATAAAAATTATTTTTTTTCAAAGACTTCTCTTCATTCATTATATTCTCATCCTCCTATCATCTCATTAAGCCATACAGTAGGATATCCAACTATTGGTATTTTTGCAATTACTACACCAATAATATTATTTTCATTAACTATCCAATTATCAGCTTCTTCATTATTATCACCTTTAGTGATAAATGAACGACTATTATTAGGATTTATATTATAAACTCTATGAACTATCGTTTTATTATTCATATTAAATACTAAAGTATCACCTATTTTTATAGAATCAATTTGTTCAGAATTAACCTTCTTTACAATAACAATATCACCTTTATTTATATTTGGATTCATAGAGTCCGATCCTATTACTAATGCATAGTGACTAAAAACTCCACTAGTTAAAAAAACTACAACTAGTAAAAATAAAGTAACACAAATATTAGCTATTTTTGAAAATTTAGATTTTCTTACTTCAATATCTTTTTTTACTTTTAAGACTTTTTGTGAATATATAAAAATAACAATTGGAAATGTAAATTTAAAAATTGAATCTAAATAAATATTAATATTCGGTAATATAGGAACTATATAAACTGTTAGTTCCATTATCACCCTATAACATATATTAGTTAAATATCCAAATTTTAATACAAAATAAGTAAACAATATATTTTTTGAAATACTAGGAATAACAATAATGGATAAAAATTCAATAAAATTTCTAGAGTCATATAAGTTATACAAAGGTAACATAATAATAATATCTAATACAATAAACAATATTGTAGTTAATATTTTTAAAGATTGTCTCTCTTGACTTTTTGTTATAAGTTGATAACGAAATAATTCAGTTATTATTATAAGTATTAAACTTGGAAAAGCATTTCTAAAAATATTAATTAATTTTAAACTATAACCATTTTGTAAAAAACCTGTTATAATTCCAAATAAATATATAAAAATTTGAAAGCAAGTTGCAAAAATAAAACCTAGTAAAATACCATCTTTTTTATAACGATGCCTATCTTTTTCATAGCCTAAAACCTCAACAGCCACTATAAAAAAAAGCAGCAAGAAAATACTTATTATAATAGTATTTTCCACTTTAAATAAAAAAGCATTTAAAATAAGCATCGTAATAAAAATAGATTCAATAATCAATACATTTTTTTCGCTTTGTTTCATATTTTACCTCAATAAATGTCTTATATATTGAAAAGTACAGTTATGAAATAACTGTACTTCATTTATTACAATTATCTATTTTTGTGAATAAATAATGCTAATTCCTAAATTACTAATGTCAACATTATCTTGTGGAAGTTCTTCTTCTGTAATAGTGTCTTTATAAGTTAAAGTAAGTGTAACATTCTTTTTTTCACCTTTATTTAGAGTATCTGTTTGAGCTAAAGTTGTTCCTCCATCAGTATAAGTTAACTTATACTCTAAATTTCTACATACATTAGCAGCATCTTCTTCAGCAGTTTCACCTGTTCCTCGACATGTAGGTGTTGGAATATTTATACTAGTAATTTCAGCATCAAATGTTCCATTATTAGCTATAACAAATGTATAACTAACTGAATCACCTGGAGTTGTAAAACTTACATCAAAATTACTAATACTTGTATCATTAGAATTAATTGTTGGTGCAGTTGTTTCTTCTGCAGTACCTACCGTTTGAACAGTTTGTAAATTCTCAAACCTTACTTTCCATGATGATGCTTTAACATCTCCTGTACCTTCAATTGATAAACTAGTACTAAATGCTGCAAAACCAATAGTTAAACTAATTACTGCTACAATTATCGCTATAACAGCTAAAACTTTTGTTTTTCGATCTTTTTCCATTTTGTCTCCTCCTATTTGAATAAATAAATGTGTAATTAAAATTTAATTTTACTTTTAAAGAAAAAAACTATAATTATCACTAAAAATAAGAAACATTCTCTACAATAAAAGCAAAAATCATAATCAATTTCTCCTTAATTAGAAGAACTTAAAACACAACTACACTTCTGTATTATTCATATATACTATTTTAAAATAAAAAAGAAGAACTGTAAATATTTAATTCAATATTTTTTCAATTCTTCTTAACAATAAACACTTATATATTTTTTATTTTTCTAGTTTTTCTAACACTTCACGAACAACATCAGCTGCTTTTGCTTTTAAATCTTTAGCTGTTTTTTCAATAACAGGAGTACCTTTTTCTTTTGCATATACAACTAAAGCTTCACATTTTTCTTTTATTTGTATCCCCTTTTCCTTTGCAATAGAAAGAACTTTCTCCTTATCTAATTCTGATAAACTTGCTTTAATTTCTTCAATTTTTTTTTCAATTGTTTCTTTTACTTCTTCAGGTTTAATACTTTTAACCTTTTTAATCATATCATCAAATAATCTTTTTAAATCTTCTCTTGTCTCACTACCTTTTTTAGGAGCAAATAAAATTCCTAGGCCAGCTCCTACTGCAAGACCTGCAAAAAATTTACCTAAACCACGTTTTTTCTCTTTACTCATATTCATCATTCTCCTCTTTAAATTTTTTATTTTTCTTTTTTCTAAACAATTTACTTATAATATTTGTAAATGTATTTACAATTCTCATATTAACAGAAGTTATAGTATCACCAACTGATTCAATTGCATCAAACAAACTATCTAATGATTTTGATTTTTCAGTCAAATCATCTAAAAGAACATTAGTTTTTTCAACAGTATTTATTAATTTAACAATTAAAATTATTAATAATACCAATAAAACAGCACCTAAAAAATATAATATTATAGGAAAAACTTCGTTTAAAAGTTCCACATTATCACTCCTTATCTTCGTACATTGATTCGATTAAATCAAATAAATTACTATCATCGGCTTCATCTTTTTTCTTTTCAACAGTTACATCTGACTTATTTGAATCTAATTCATCATTAATTACAGATTCACATTTTTTTTGTGTTCTTCTAGTAACAGTTTCTTTAGATTTCTCCTTATCATCCCTCTTTTCTTTTTCTACTTTATAATCTACATTATATTCTAACCCCAAATCATTAAAATATTCCTCTGCATCTCCTACTGTAACAACCTTCACAGCAGGTGACTCTTCTTCACTTAAATCATAAAGCAAATCATCATTATAATCATTCTTATTTTCATCAGAATCAGACGTTTTTACTTCCTCATGCATAGAAGCAGTAATATCATTTGCTAAATCACCATAAGCTTTTTCTCTAACATAATCTAAATCAACCTTTTTAGAAGTAACAGAAAGTCGTATTTCTTTTTTAGTAACAATTTGTTCTTTCTTATAATTTTTATCTAAAATGCCATAAATAGGTGATATTATAGGTGAAGGAGAAAATCCAACTTTTTTATCCTTCCTTTCACTACCTTCGTATAATCCCTGATAATTTGTACTATGATAATCAATTACAGGCTCTTCATATGTAACTTTATCACGAACATATACACTTTCAGGTTCTGTGGACTCTTGCTTAAAAGGAGCAGGTTTCTTTTCCTCTACTTCAAAATCTTTATCATCAAAGTCCATTGGAAATTTAAAATCATGTTCTGGTTGTTTTTGAAATTCTTTAGTCTCTTCAATAACTGGCTCTTTTTCAACTTTAGATTTAATTTCCTCTTTTATCCTTTTTGTTTCCTTAATTTCAGGATTTTCTATTTTCTTTGCTACTACAACTTTTTCTTTTTTTAAAGGTTCCTCTACTTCAACATACTCTTCTTCAAAAAAGACATTTTTTAATTTATCAAATAATCCCATTAAAAGCACCTCACTTATTAACTTTCAGAGTCCAAAATATCTTCATCAATTAATTCATCATCTTCATCTGTATAAACATCATATTCTTCAATATAATCAAGAAATGTTCCATCTTCCCTTTTAGAATCAAAAAGACTAAACTGTTCTTCCTGATAATTTAAAGTATTTTCTCCAATAATAGTAGCTAAAACAGTATCGTTATATGTAACTGATGACAATATCTTAATTGAATCACTTATAGCGCTATTTAACAAATCAATATCAACATAAGCTTCAATTTTTGCATAATTGTACATTATCTTTAAAAAATACTCTTCTTCGCTAATTTTTTCTATCTCAATATAACCTTCTTTTCCATCATAAGAAATCTTTTTAGAAAAATAAATATCACTTTTTACTTTATAATCTAAAATATTCTTATAATAATAGGAAATAACATCAACGTACAAATAATAATAATTTCCATTAGATAATAATTTTGAATTATAATCTTTCTTATCAATTATCTTTATACCACGGGGAAGATAATACTTATAACCACTAAAATTAACATTAGTAACATCAATATTATTACTCAACGCTTCCTCTATAACATCATTAATATCATATTTACTTATATTCTTTATAGAACAACCTGTGAAAAGCACAAGCAAGGTAACTAAAAATATAATTTTTTTCATATTACACCTACTCTATATTAATTATATCAAAAAAATTAATATATCAATATAATTTTAACACTTTTTTTAAAAATTAATTATTTTTTTTAACAACTAAATAATATATTTTCATATTATCTTCGACAAACTTTTTTTCATATTCAGTCATTATATTATCTTTTACATCACTATTGTGTAAATCTAGTGATACTTTATCTATAAAATAACCATACTGTGTTAGTGATTCTAATGAAAATTCAAATAAAGAAGTATTATCTGTTTTAATATACAATTTTTTTTCTTTCTTTAAAACAGAATCATATTTTCTTAAAAAAGTATGACTAGTAAGTCTTCTTTCAGTATGCCTTTTTTTAGGCCATGGATCTGAAAAGTTTAAATAAATTCTATCAATTTCATGAAAAAACAATTCATCGAGAAATTTAGCATCTATTCTAATTAATTTCAAATTAATTAAATCTTCATTTTCTAACTTTTGTAATGCTCTAACTATAACACTATCATATTTTTCAATTCCAATAAAATTTATATTAGGATATTTCTTAGCATTTTCAATTATAAAATCACCTTTGCCCATTCCAATCTCTAAATAAATAGGATTGTCATTAGCAAAGAAAATTTGCCATTTTCCTTTATATTCTTTTGGATATTTTATTAAATAGCTAGAACTATTAATAATTTGCTCCTTATTTTTAACATTTCGTAATCTCACCAAAATCACCTTTCTTAATTATAACATACTTATACAATATTGCATATAATAAAACGAATAAAGGAGGAAACATGAATAATCAAATGCCTTATGGTTTTATGCCACAAATGCCATCACAAGGACCTAATAATCAACAATGTAAATGTACAATGGAACTTAGAAGAATAAATGAAAGAATAGATAATTTAGACCGACAAATAAGAAGATTAGAAAGAAGAATCAATAACTTAGAAAACAGCAACTATCCTTATCAAAGACCAATGCCAATTTCTAATATTCCAAATAATGACCAATTATCAAATAATTATATGATATAAAGATGGAAACATCTTTTTTTCATTAATTTGACTTTTAATAATATAAATATTATACTATTTCCTATAAAAGGGAGAGATAATTTATGGAATTTTCCAAATTAAATGAAGAAGAATTTAAAGTAGCAGCATTAAAATTACCGTGTTCAAACTTTTATCAAACAGTAAAATGGGGAAAGTTAAAGCAAAAGAATGGTTGGATTTCACATTTTCTAGGTGTTAAAAAGAAAAAAGAAATTATAGCAGTAACCCTCTTATTAGAAAAAAAAATACTTAAAAGATATAGTATTTTCTACGCACCTCGTGGATATCTAATGGATTATCAAAATAGAGAATTGTTAGAGTTTTTTACAGATGAATTGAAAAAATTTGCCAAGAACAAAAAAGGAATTTTCATAAAAATAGATCCATATTTAATTCATAAAGAACGTGATATAGAAGGAAATATTATTCCTAATGGAATTGATAACTCAAATGTTATAGAATATTTAAAAAAATTAAACTATATTCACACTGGATTTAATTTATCGCAAGAAAATATGCAACCAAGATGGGCATTTGCTCTTAATCTTGAAGGAAAGACTGAACAAGAAATTCTTGATAACATGGAAAGAAAAACAAGGCAATTAATAAATAAAAATGAAAGATATAATATCGAAGTAAGAGAAATAAAAGAAGAGGAACTTGCAATATTTAAAGATATTATGAATCATACTTCAGAGCGAAGAGATTTCGTTGATAGACCATTTGAATATTATAAAAACATGCTTGAAATTTTAAAAGAAAACGCTAAAATTTACATTGCTGAATTAAATATTGAAAATCTCCTTGAAAAAACAAAAAAAGAAATAGAAGATAACAAAAAAGAATTAAAAGAAGAAGAAGAAAAACTACAAGACAAAACAAAAATAGTAAATACCAACAAAGCAAAAAGAAAAATAGAAGAATTAAAAAAGTTAAATGCAACATTTGAAGAAAAAATTATTCATTATCAAAAAATAATTGATACAGATGGGAAAAGAATAATTTTAGGCGGAATAATATTTATGATTTATAATAAAGAAATATTAGCTTTATTTGGTGGAAACTATGACAAATATAAAGAATTTTCTTCATTCTATACATTGCATTGGGAATTAATAAAATATGCTTTACATAATGGTTATAACAAATATAATTTTTATGGTATAAGCGGAGACTTTAATAACAAAAATGATGAATTGCATGGTCTATATGAATGTAAAAAAGGATTTGGTGGACAAGTTGAAGAATACATTGGAGAATTTGATTTAATAATTAATAAATTTATGTATTTTATGTATAAAAAGAGTTTTGCAATTTACAAAAAATTAAAAAAATAATACCAAAAAGTATTATTTTTTTTATCAAAAAAATGATTTAATAAAAAACAAAGGCATTAATATATAAAAAGTAAAAATAATTACAAAATATATAAGCAAATAAATAAAGTAAAAAATATTATTTAAAATATTAATATCAAAAAGACAATAATATTTTTCCCAAAGAATAAATAATATAATTCCTAATATTGAAAATAAAATACCAGCAATCATTCCTTTAGGAACATAATCAATTTCAATATGATTATTACCATCGTTTAACCTTATTCCCAAAAAATTATCAAATACTCTAAAAATACTATGAGTATTAGATTTATAACCATCTAGATAAGTTATTGGAAGAAATAAAATATCATCATCTTTTCCTTCAACATTAATACTAATAGAATTTTTTTCAAATTTAACATTAATATTATCAATATAATTCTCATAAACAAAATTATCTAATTTATCTAAATTCAAACTACCTAAAGTTATTTTCTTAATATCAGAATCTTTTATAAAAATTATCTTAATATTAACATCACTATCTAAATATTCTCCTAAAAGAATATTACCATTCTTATCATCATTAGGAAAACTATCAAACATTTTAATATCATTAACATAAATATCAATACTATTATAATTTGCTGTTTTCTTATAACTATCAAACTCACTAAAAACATCTAAATATAATCTTCTATTACCATCTACACTTAAATTATATTCAATAACATCACCTTTAGAATAACCATAAGAAGAATCAATAATTTTATAAACATCAAATATGTCACTATATCCAGTAATAGACTTATAAATAATATTACTAGCATCAAAACTATTATTAGATTTTATTAATGAATTATTTTCTTTAATAAAATAACCATAAGACATATTTGAATTAAACTTATAATAATTAATCCCATCAATATTATTTACATAAGAATAATAAGAATCAGTAAAATCATCCTTAGAAATTATATATTTCTGTGCTAATACTATGTCAGTAAACAAATTTCCGCCAATTGATTCTGTATCCATCCAATATGAATCATACCCTAACCTTTGCATAGTAAAGAAATTAGTTTTATCTGTAAGTGACGTAAAATTAGAAAAAGTTTTAACACCAGAAACCATTCCATAATTACTAATTAAATCTCTATTAATTTCTTTAACATAATAATTACTCTTTAATTCATCAACATTATTCAATTCTAACATCCAATCGTATTGTTTAGCTAAAATAATGCTATCTTCTCTATCAAAATAAAAGTAACAATTAAATAAAATTTGAACTATTAATAAAGAATAAATAAAATACATAGTAAATCTTTCATTCTTTTTATTAGTAAACATCAAACTAAAAGTAACAATAAAAACAAATAAAGAAACAATAAAAAGAGAAAATAAAGCTTTTTTATCTCTAGTTAAAGTTAACTGATCAATTGATTCTAATATATTAATACGAAATTTAACAAATACAAATATCATTATTATTACTAAAAGAACAAATAAAGAAATTGGTAGTATTCTTTTCACTTTAAATGAATAATCTTTTTTAACATCAATATTATTCAAGTAATAAGCAGTTCCTATAATTAACATAAAAATTAAGATAAAACCATAGCGATAACAAAAATACACATAACTTCCAAAATGCCACAATTTATTAAGTGGTTCTACTATTAAAGGAAGCATCAATATAAATAAATTTGATAATAAAAATAAACTAAACTTCTTATGTTTTTTATAATTAAAGAACAACAATAAAACAAAAGCTAATAATATAGTACTACCAAATAAAAATGAAATTTTATCAGAAAGTGGACCAAATTTAGAATTTAAAATTGCATTCAGATTAAAATTTGCTCTTTGAGAATCAAAAATTTGAATAAAACTTGGAATTAAAACTATTGAAGAAATTAATAGAGAAATAACTGTTGAAACACCTAAATTAAAAATTGCTTTTTTCCTATTATTTTTATTATAAATTAATAAATATATTAAAGAAGAAAAAATAATAAACAAGAGAATCATAAATGAAAGATAAAAAGAGCATATTAAACAAGTACTAAGAACTATAATATATACTTTAGTATCTTCTAAATCGAGAAGCTTTCTTAAACCGAACATAAGTAATGGAAAAAGATAAACTAAATCCATCCATGGTGTAATAATATAAAGAGCTAATGTATAACTAGAAAAAGCATATAAGATAGATAATAATACCTGATAACTTGAATTAATTTTCTTAAAAGTTTTACTTAAAAAGTATAAACAAGTAATTCCAGAAGCTAATATTTTTAAAGCTACTACAATAGAAACAGCATTTTCCACTAAATCACGAGGAAATAAAAGTAAAATCAACGTAAATGGACTTAAAATATAATATGCTAATATACCAACAAAATTAATTCCACCACCTGAAGTAAAGTCTACCAAAAGAGAAGAATTTCCTCTTATGGCATCATAAAAATGATAATAAATTGCTGTTATTTGTTCATGCATATCACTCCAAATAATCGATTCATTACCAAAAGGAAATATACCTTTTATAATATAAACAATACATAAAATTCCCAATATAAAAACACTTAACCAAAAATATTTCTTTTTCATTCTAACACCCTAAACAAATTTTATCACGTTAGTTATAAATGAGCAAATAAAAACGTAAAACAATTTATTTTACGATTTTTAACACTATATTTTTAATTTTTCTTTGTGCATCAGAAACTAAATCTATATTTTCAAACTTATAATCATTAAATTTTTTTAATACAGAACCAATATATTTATCAATATTGTCAGTATCTAAATCAAATATTGAGATTAATTCACTATAACTAAACAATTGAGTTAGAAAAGACATTTTATTATTGTAATGTGGATGACTACTATAACAAATAGGCAAAGTTGGTATTTGCAACAAATTACCGATTAATACAGCATGATAACGCATTGCTATTAAAAAGTCAATTTTTTCAAATATATCAACAAGTTCAGACATATTAGAAGCTAATTTTTCAATTACAACATTATCAATATTTAATTCCAAAATAATTTGTTCATATTTTGATATATCAAAATTACAATATCCATAAAAAGGAATTAAATGTATTTTATATTTAGCCCTTAAAGAAAATAATATTTCTTTTAACGATGCAATATTTTCTTCGTAAGGAATCCAAACTATCCCTATACTAGATACCTTTATATTTTTTTTATCAAAAAATTTTATATTTTTATTTGCCATAACTATGTCAGAAATAATATTAATTTTTTTATTACTACAATTACATTGATTAACTAAACTATTAAATGAATTAATATCTCTAACAGAAAAATAATCTGCTTTTTCAATTAATAATGAAAGTTTATTTATATAATTTGTATTTGAAAATTTCTTAATACTGCTTAAACCTATGCAAAAAATTTGTTTTTCCCAAGCGATAAATCTCTCTGATAGTTTAATTAAAATAGTTCCTAATTCTCCTTTATAAGAATCATTATTATCAAAAAAACGATCATCAATAATTGCTCCCTCACCAAAAACTAATGTATCAAAATATTGCGCTAAATAATTAAAATCATATCTTGTTTTAGGATAATGAATAAAATTTACAGCAGGATAAGACCCTATATCATAAACAGGATTATCTGATAACATAATTGTCAAATCTACATCCTTAAATGAAGGAAAATACTGTAATAAAGTTTCTAACATCAATTAATCACCCAAATTAGGTGCACCATAAAAACCCACTAATAATATTTTCTTCTTGCCTTTATCTTTCAAAAGAAATAATTCAGAATTGACATAATTAGAATTAATTAAAGACGCTTTAACTTTTAAGATTTCATTTTCAATATTAGAATTTTTTCTTTTAACATTAAAATATCAGAATCAATTTTTTTAAAATTAGATGAAATCTTAAAAGAAACATCCTTTGAAATTCTCGAATAGTTTACAAATAATTTATCATAAATTCGTCTAAGCATATTCATAAATTATTAACCTACTTTTCTAAAGTTTCAGCAAGTTCTTTTGCATTTACCATACAGTCTTCCATTGAACAATAAGTCCATGCACCATATCTACCTATACTATAAATAGATTTCTTATTTATAACACGCATAAATTTTTTTATTTTTTTATCAGTATCATTATTTATATGAACATAAGCAGGATCCATAATAATTGATTCATAAGATAAAAGATTCATAGAATCATCTATTACACCTATTTCTTTCAAATTTAATAAAGTCAACCTTAATTGTTCATCAATTTTAATCTTCTCATCTTTACTATAACCTATTTCTATATACATACTAAGCCTATCTGTTCCTAAAATATTATCATAAAAACCAATTCGATAAAAATTATATTTTTTCTCAGGAATATAAATCCAATGTTCAGAAGTTAACTTTGATTTTTTATCAAATCCCAAATTAAAAACTAAAACCTTATTATAAGATAATAATGAATTTAATTTACCAAACTTATCATTGTCAATAATTGGTAAGAACTTATTTAATGGGCTAGTATTAATTAAATATTCATATTTAATTTCTTCATTATTACTTAACTTTGCACATTTCTTTTTTGAATCAATAGATATAACTTCAGTATTTAAAATAATATTATTTTTATCTAAATTGTCAAATAAAATTTTCATAAATGAACCTGCACCATTGCAAGGATACATAAACTGATTATTATAGGAAAATGTAGAATTTTTCTTCATGTTATTAATAATATCTTTAACATCAGCATATGGAAAAAATCTTCCCATTGCATCTTTATCTAATTTTCTTAAATCAATAGCATATAACTTCTCATTATATGGCCTTAAAAATTTTTCTGTTATAGATTTACCAAATTTTCCATATAACATATCAAGAAAATTATCATATTCTTTTTTTTCTTCCTTATTAAATAAATCATATAAACAATCAATAAACTCACTTTTTTCTAATTGATGAATGTTCGTTTGAAAAGGATAATCAATATAATTGTCATGATAAAAAATTTTTGTACATTTATCTTGTTTAATAATTTCATTTTTATTAACCTTATTTATAAACATTTTTTTAAATTCATCTGTTTTAAAATGAAAGAAATGTCCAGCATAATCCCACACAAAACCATCTTTATAATGTGTTTTACAGTATCCACCAATTTCATTTTCTTTTTCAATAATCAAATAATCAGATTTAATATAATTAGCGAAAGTTAATCCAGAAACCCCAGCGCCAATTATCAAATATTTAACATTTCTCATATATAACCTCACATAACTTTAATTACTTTTAAACTTTTTTATTATAGCATCAACTATTCTTTCACTTGCATGTCCATCACCATATGGATTACAGGTATTACTCATCTTGTTATATAAAGATTTGTCATTTAAAAGCTTAGCTGTTTCCTCATAAATCACATTTTCATTTGTACCTACAAGCTTTAAAGTACCAGCTTCAACACCTTCTGGTCTTTCGGTAGTATCACGTAAAACAAGAACTGGTTTTCCAAGAGAAGGCGCTTCTTCCTGAATTCCACCACTATCAGTCAAAATAATATAACTTTTATTTTGGAAATTATGAAAATCAAAGACCTCTAAAGGTTCTATCAATTTCACCCTGTCGTTTCCTCGAAAAATTTCATCAGCAATTTCTCTAACAATAGGATTTTTATGAATGGGATAAACAACCTTAATATCTTTAAAATCATTAACGATTCTATTAATAGCTCTAAAAATATTTTTCATAGGTTCACCCAAATTTTCACGCCTATGAGCAGTTAAAAGTATCATTCTATCATTACCAATCCAATCAAAAATTTCATTTTTATAATTTTTATTAACAGTAGTTTTCATTGCATCAATAGCGGTATTTCCAGTTACATATATACTCTCTATTTTTCTACCCTCTCTAATTAAATTTGCTGCACTTAATTTAGTTGGTGCAAAATTCATATCAGACATGCAACTTACCATTTGCCTATTCATTTCTTCTGGATATGGTGAATATTTATCAAAAGTTCTTAACCCAGCTTCTACGTGCCCAATTAATACCCTATTGTAAAAAGCTGCTAAAGCTCCAGCAAATGTAGTGGTAGTATCACCATGAACTAAAACTAAATCTGGTTTAGATTCCTTAATAACTTCCTCAAGACCAACTAAAACTCTTGTTGTAATATCGGAAAGAGTTTGTCCTTGTTTCATAACATTCAAATCATAATTAGGCTTAATTGAAAAAGTATCTAATACCTGATCTAACATTTCCCTATGTTGTGCAGTAACACATACAATTGATTCTATTTCTTTTCTTTTTTCTAATTCCTTAATTAAAGGAGCCATTTTAATTGCTTCAGGTCTTGTTCCAAATATACTCATAACTTTAATTTTTTTCATATAATCACCCTATTTCTTTAAAAATTTCTTTATGCAACCTAAATAAAACAATAAGTTAATAAAAACTCCATTAGTTTTTCTAAGAATTCTTATTCTATTATTTTTACATACTTTTTTATAATCATCTTTTGATAAAATACTGTGTAACATATTATCAAAGCTTTTAAATTTTTTTGAATTTCTAATAGTATCAAGTAACAAATCATAATGTGATTGTATCATTGGATAAACAATATTATTATAAATATATCTACGTTTATAACTAGATAAATCCGCACTATAAAGAAAATGTAAAATATTTTTTATAACTTTTTCATGATGTGATATATTTCTTACAAAAGACTGAACACTTATTGACTGACTATCTCTTCCAATAAAATATCTATAAACATCTAAATTATAATAAGTTATTGAATTAATAACAGGTAAATAAAATGAATTAAATTCCATATCTACATAAAAAGTTTTTTCACTAAGTTTAAAATTAGCTTCTTTCAATTTTTCTGTTAATATATTTGCTGTCGCTAATATAGGTCCCCAATGCTTAAAACCATAATTCTCTATACACAAATCATCAAAATTATATTTATATCCAGGAACCATAATCTCGTAATTTAGTCGATGTATTAAGTCACTACGATTTCCAGCTAAATAATCTTCAGAATAATTTGTTACTACTATATCCGAATCACATTCTAATAATTCTTGAATTAATTTTTCAAAATCTTTAGTATTTACCCAATCATCACCATCTATTATACGTAAATATTTTCCTTTTGCTTCCTCAATACCACGATTTATCGTTGAACCATGACCGCCGTTCTCTTTATCTATTAATCTAATAATTGGTTTATCATTATCGCAATATTTATTAATAAAATTCTTTACAACTAAAGATGTATCATCTTTTGATCCGTCATTTACAACTAGTATTTCAACATACTTAGAATTTTTATTATCTTTAACTAGAGAAATTAACGTATTCTCAATATATTGTGAAACATTATAAGCAGGTATCACAACAGTTAAAACAGGATTTTTTACTAACTGAGTTTTTTCTATATTTAGGCCTAATTTATAATCCCTTTTTAAGAAAGAAATTTCCTTCTGCACTGTATTTTCATAAGAGCATTTATTTTCTATCATAGCACGTGTATCTTTACAAATTTTATCAAATAATTTTGGATTATTTACAATATTTTCTATAAAATCTGCATATTTAATATAATCTTCTGTATCAATTATATTGCCATCTTTAGAAGGAATGAATTCCTTTATAGCATCATTATTGCTTGACACAACAAGTAAACCAGAACTACCGCTTTCACACATTGAAACCCCTTGAGCATCATATCTTGTTGGAAACAATGCAATTCCATTTTCTTTGTGCAATTCTGCAATTTTTTCATGCGTATAAAAGCTTTTAAAAAAATGAACATTATCAAAATTCATTATTGGCTTAAATAACTTGTCAAATGCATCCCCATTACCATATATATTAAATTCAAGCTCATCAAAAATTTTTCTTTTGCTTAATTCAAGAATTGTTCTAACACTAACATCAACTGCATATTTATTTATGTCATCAAATCGACGAAGTATAAATATCTTTTTCCTAGTTTTTGAATCTTTTTTTCTATATTTAAATAAATCTACATCTATTATATTTGGAATAACTTCATAATTATTAAACTTAAAACCTAATAATTCCTCGCTACGATTTTTTATCCAATTAGACACAAAAATCCATTTAACATTATTCTTTTCATTAACGAATTTTAACATTTTATCTTTTTCAATAAATTCTTGTTTCAAACTATCAGGAATTTCACTATATGGTTCAAAATATTTTGTCATATAGTAAGGATAATCCCAATGCAATGTTTCAGGTCCATGAATCCATATAAACATTTGCGTACTACTCAAATCAACTCCTTGAAAAACATTAAAATAATGCTTACAAAAAAAATGAACTAAAATTTTCTTATATTTTTTTCTTTGCAATAAAGTACGTAAATGAATATAAGACATTCTAACAGCTTTAATACCTTCAAATTCATACGATGATATATTTTTATAATCATAAACAACAGCAACATCAACATTTATACCATTTTTTTTATATTCAACAACTCTAGAATGAACAAATCCAGACAAATATTTATGTTCCTCACTAGGATAACTAGGTGTTACAACAAGTATATCATTATTAAATTCTGAAACGATACTATCTTCTCTATAATCTATATAGTTTAGACTAACATTCTTTATTTCAACTGTTGTATTAGGAAAAACCTTTAAAACAACTATAAAATATTTTATTAAACCAGAATATATCATTTTAGAGTTTAATGTTGTCTCTGCCATTATTTCACGCTTACGATTTAATATCATTAAAACAGCTGCTTCACCATCAACAATTTTCCCTTCAAAATAAGTCTGTATTGCTTTATTTTCATTTTTAAATAATTTATTAAAAAAAAGAAGAGCAGGCTTACTAGTTTTATTTTCAATAACAACGCAATCATTTATATATTTAATTTTAACATTTTTATTTTTATATCTAATCAACTTAGAAAAGCTTAAATTCATAATTACCTCCTGATTTTGTAAATACTACATATAAAATAAGTATAGCAAAAGTTTCTTATACTTTCAATAACTATAAAATATACAACAATAATAAAAAAAATAAATTACATTAAAAATTTTAACAGATTAAATTTGTAATTTTAATATAAAATATTTATTAATGATATTAAAGTAAATCACAATAAATTTTAGTTAAGGTTTTATTCGATTCTATTAATCTCTTAAACGCATTCCTTTTTTTCCATATTTTATTATTTCTCCAATTAGGAAAATTATTATCTAAATAATTAAAAGCATCATCTATAAATTGTCTTCTTAAAGCTCTTGATTTTTGATTTTTTTGTTGCAAAGTATATCTAAAAATATTTCTAATAACAAAAGCTTCAACATATTCAGAAATTTTACTATAATATTTTTGCTTTTTTAAAAATTCCAAAGCTAAATCTGTAATCTTAAATATATCAAATACTCTTTTATCCATCACTGTAGTTTCACTTTTAGAATGTACCAGATAATAAACCAAAGACTCTTTTACAAAACCTATTCTCTTAGAGTTAGCCAAAGATTTAACAATTACTATCATATCTTCATACTTTAAATCAATAGGAAACCTAATATTTTTCAATAAAGTTTTTTTATACAATTTATTAGTAGGCCCCATATTCACAGTTAATAATAATTCAGGAGTAGATTTCAAACAAGTAACAGAATATTCAGGAATTACATAATCATTTTCTATTTTTGAAAAATTTCCATCATTATCCATCTTTTTTTTATCATAATTACAAATAACCAAATCCAAACTTTCAAGCTTAGCTTTCTTATACATTTTTTCATACATATCTAACTTAACCCAGTCATCACTATCCAAAAAGCAAAGATATTCTCCCTCAGCCTTTTCCATACCTAAGTTTCTACTATATCCAATTCCTCTATTAGATTCATTATGAAAAACCTTCAAAATACTTTTATACTTTTCTTCATAATAATCTAATATTTTTCTTGAATTATCAGTACTACAATCATTAACAACAATAATTTCAATATCTTTTAACGTTTGATTTACTAAACTATCAAGACATCTTCGTAAATATTTTTCAGTATTGAAAACAGGAACTATAACAGAAACTTTCTTCATCTTATCACCTTTAAATATAAATTTAAATTTAATTTCATTAAAAGCTTTTTTATTTTTCTAATTAAAGAATTAGTAAGTATACCATTAAAAGCTTTTATTCTTCTTAAATCATTAATATATTTTTCTCTTTCTTTCCCTTTTAATTCTCTTGCTTTTACAATAACGCAATTAGATAAATAACTCAAAAAATAATCATCCTTGTTATTGCAATTCAAATTTTTCTTTGAAATTAATATTAAATTTTTATATTGATTTAACATATCAAAAGCTTTTTTAACAGTTTTATTATAATCATTATTATTCATTATGCTTCCCTGTCTTGTAATGTAATGATATCCTAAATAATTAATTGATTTTACTTTAGAAGCTTTATAAACAATATATGGAATAAGTCCATAATCTTCATGATATACATTTGGCATAAAAGAAAATTTATTTTTTATAAAATATTTTCTATTAAATACATAACACCAAGCTGTTTCAACATAATAATATTGAGATATCTTTTCAAATGCTTTGATACCAGAAACACAATCAAATCCATTTTCTTCATGTTTAACACATTTAGTCTTAGAATCATCCTCCTCAATTACTTGATATCTAAGAACATCAACATTATCAATTTCTTTATCTATAACTTCAAGTAGTTTTTCTTCAATATAATCATCACTATCAACAAAAACAATATACTTACCACTAGATTTACTAACTCCATGATTTCTTGCTACGCTAAGACCACTATTTTTTTGTTCTACTACTTTAATATTTGTATTTTGTTTTTTATACATATTAATAATATCTTTAGAATTATCAGTCGATCCATCATTCACAATTATAATTTCAAAATTTTTATACGTCTGTTTAACAATACTATCTAAACATCTATTTAAATATTTAGCAGTATTGTAAACAGGAATAATAAAACTATACTTAATCATTTTTATACTCCATTATCTCTTCAATATTTTTTATACGGCTATTATTTATACTCTTAAAATTAACTTTTTCTTTTATTACAAATCCATTATTTAATAAATAAATAACCTTATCAAATATATCATCTACATTATGCTTAGCAATTATACCAAATCGATTAGGAATTGATATAAAATCATCACTTACATCAATAGTAGTCAAAATTGGTTTTTGTAAGGCTATTGCTTCATTGTACACTACTGGGAACCCCTCATAAGAAGAAGTAAGTATTAAGTAATCGGCGTTTTTAATATATGGATAAGGATTTTTTTGTTTCCCATAAAAAATTACATTATCTAATTTATATTTTTCTTTCAAATCAATATATAATTCTAAATCCGGTCCATCACCTATTATCCAAAAACCAACATCAATTTTTTTATCTTTACATTTTTTTGCCACTTCCATTATTCTAGAAACTTTTTTTGAACTTTCATCTAGTCTTCCAACAAAAACAAAGTTTTTTGCATATCTTAAATCCAAATTTACATCAATCTTTGACAATTTAATAATTCTATCATAATCCACTAAATTATTAATAACAAAAGATTTATTAGCAATTTCATAAACATCACACAAATCCTTTTTAGCTTCATTGCTAACAAAGATTATACTTTTAAATTTATTAATCATAATTCCATTAAAAAATTTTTTTACTAATATATCATCATTATATAATTGACAATAATTACTATGAACAAATAATATTGAATTTTTAGAAGACGCTCTAGCTAAAAAACTACACGGCTTAGAATATGTTGCATAACTAATAGAACAATCATAATAATTTTTGTATTGAAATTTCCATCTTAATTGTTTATAAAAATTTATAAACTTCCTTATAATTAACACTTTATTCTGACTAACCTTATATTCAATTACATTTATTTCTTTTGGAAGTTCATCTAAAAAAATTCCAATTTTTTTTTCTAAAGCAAGAGTAACAGAATACTTTTTATAGTTTATATTTTTTAATAAATTAACTAATGAAATCTCAATTCCACCAACATCCAAACTATAAGCTGCAAATAAAATCTTCTTTTTAGACATTAAATCACCTACTATATTTATAGTATAACATATTTAAATATAAAAACTACTCAATATTTTTGAGTAGTTTCAATTACTATTCTGTTCTAAGTGCTTCAACTGGATCTTTCTTACTTGCAATATGAGCTGGAATTAAACCACCAATAACAGTCAAAGTTACACTTACAATAATTAAAATAAAAGCATGAACTGGATTAAGCTTAGCAACATTTTCTAGTTCAGTTAAATCATAAAGAATAATATTGGCAGGTATTATTAAAAGTCTAGCAATAACTATACCAATAATTCCAGAAGTAACACCAATTATAAATGTTTCTGCATTAAATACTCTTGATATATCTTTTCGTCTAGCACCTAGTGCTCTTAATATACCAATTTCTTTTGTTCTTTCTAATACCGAAATATAAGTAATAATCCCAATCATTATTGAAGATACAATTAAAGATATAGCTGAAAATGAAATTAAAACAATTGTAATTGCATCCATAATTGAACCAGATAAACTTACCATAGTAGCAGCTAAATCGTTATAAATAACTCCACCACTACTACTACTAATAGTATTATCTTCTATTAAAAATTCACAATTACCAATTTTTATTATACCTGAAATCATACCATCTTCATAAGAAAGATTAACTTCATCTGGTACCCTATCAGCTAAAGAAAAGTCAACTTCTTTTAAAAGTAAATCAGAAGAACTATCTACTTTATCTATTAATATATTTAAATAATTTTTAACAATATCTTCAACTAATTTTATTTGTTTATCATTATAATCATCTAGATAATCAGTAATAAATTCTTTTGATTCAAAATCTTTAGGATAAATATTTATAGCATAAGGAACTGTAGAAGCTCCTAAATATGCTAATAAATTCTCTTTTGTTTCCAAACCTTCTTCAGTCTCTAAATCCAAAAGCTCACCAGTTAAAACATTATAATTAACTTCCTTTTGTAATTTAACAATATCAGAATTAGAATTACTTTCTATAACATAATTAACTAAATTTTCTGTATATCCAATACCACTACTACTTTGCAATAACTTATTATTCTCTTTACCACGCATAATTCCAACTATTTTAAGAGTAACAGCATTACTATTAGAATACATACTTTCAAAATCAATATTCAAAGTATAATATTTACCTAATGATTTATAAAAATCATTATTTAATATTAATTTAAATTCCTTACCAATAATATCATCAAAAGATATTTTTTCTATATTTTGATCTAATCCTAAATAAGAAACTAAATTCTTATCAATCCTATTTTTACTATCTACTAATAATACCAATTCATCTTTTTCTAAAGGTAATCTACCTTTTAACAAGTCATAGTTCTTTTCAACTACACCATCTATATTTTGATTTAATTTCTTTGGCAAAGCAAAGAAATATGATTGTCCTGAAGATAACCCAGTAGGAATAACTGTTTTCTTTCCATCAACAATTCCTAAAACATTCAAAGCTGTTATTCTAGTATAAGAAATACCAGCTACTTTAGATTCATCAATATTCTCAATATAATCAAGATATTCTTCTGTAAATTCATTTTCATGAACTAAAGTATTTATAATTGAGTCTTTAGTATAAACAAATTCTTCTTCAGGATAAGCTCCATCATTATTGCTATCTTCTTGCATACTAACAATAGTATCTTCAGTAAGATTAACAGATTCTTTACTAATTATAATTGGCAAACTAGATAAAGTTTCCGTTTCAAACTTATCTATCTGAATATCAAAACCATTAGATAAAGATAAAATTAAAGCAATACCAATTATACCAATACTAGAAGCAAAAGCAGTAATTAAAGTTCTTCCTTTCTTAGTAATAATATTATTAAAAGATAGTTTTAAAGCTGTAATAAAATTCATAGAAGTTTTTTTAATTTGATACAAACGTTCTTCCTTTTCATTTTTCTTTATTGGATTAGAATCACTAATTAATTCACCATCTTTAAATTTAACAATCCTATTAGCATAATTATCAGCAAGCTCTGAATTATGAGTAACCATTATAACTAGTTTATCCTTAGCTATTTCTTTTATAAGATCCATAATCTGAACACTAGTTTTAGAATCCAATGCTCCCGTTGGTTCATCTGCTAAAATAATATCAGGATCATTTGCTAAAGCTCTAGCTATTGCTACACGTTGCATTTGTCCACCAGACAATTGATTTGGCTTTTTATGAGCATGCTCTTTTAAGCCTACTTTTTCCAAGACTTCTAAAGCTTTCTTTCTTCTTTTTTTAGCACTTTTACCACTAAGCGTCATTCCCATCTCAATATTTTCTAATATGGAAATATGCGTAATTAAATTATAATTTTGAAAAATAAACCCAATACAATTATTTCTATAAGAATCCCATTCTCTAGATTTAAATTTTTTAGTTGACTTACCATTTATTATTAAATCACCATCATCATACCTATCTAACCCACCAATTATATTTAATAATGTAGTTTTACCACTACCTGATGGTCCTAATATCGCAACGAATTCATTCTTTCTAAATTTTAAATTTATATTTTTTAAAGCTTGTTGTGTAAAACTTCCAGTAGTATAACTTTTATTTATATTTTTTAATTCAAGCACTATAACACCTCCAATATATATTATTATCCAAATAATTTATAAAGTATTAAAAACAGAAAGATAAACCTTTCTGTTTATTCAACAATTTCTAACTTTTTACCGCTAGTTGAAACATAATAGCTTTCTTGTTTTACATTATCGCTAACACCAATATAGTCATTATCAGAAATTACAGTATTTATATTAATAGCTTCTGAAAATTCATAAACAATATCACCATTTACATCCATAATTGCCCAGTGCTTAGTCTTAGTACTTTCATCATACAACCTTACTATTAAATGACCACTATTTGAAATAACAGTTTGCTTTCTATAAAATCCTAGTTCAAAAGAACCATTATAAGTATTGTCCATATCAGTATATGCCTTAGGTTCAAACATATACTCTTTAGTCTCTTTATTCAAAACAGTAAAATATCCCGTATCAAAGAAAACTAAAGCATAGCCATTAATAAACATCGGATTGTTCTTTACACCCTCATCTTTTAAATCAATTACTTTGTTACCATTAAGATCATAAAAAGCATCATTTATAAATACTAAACCATCACTATATTGTCCTATTTGGGCATGTCTACTATTTCCAACTATTAACTTTTTATTTCCATCCCTATCAATAGAATAAATTTCATAAGCATTAGTATCCTGATAAATTATATATCCATCTTTATACTCTGTCTTTAAAACGTCATATCTATCACCAATACTAAATTCTTTTTTAGTAGTAGAATCATATACATAGTATTCTCTATCTTCACCATAATATAATAAATACATTCTATCTCCTAAATAAGTTATATTAGTAATATCATCATCTAACTCAAGATTATATTTTTTATTATTTAAATCATAGATTCCTTTTTCAATAGTAGTACCCTTATAATTTTCATCTTTAATAGTTACTACCAACAATCCTTCATCATAATATCTAATCTCTGAATAATCCGCTTCTAACTTAACTTTTTCACCTTTAGAATTATATAAATCATTACCAACCATTGCATAACCATCATTAAATTTACTATCCTCAAAATCAAAGTATCCATCATAAATACGTCCATCGTACTTATTAAGAACTTTTCCTTTATCATTAATCAAATAAATATAAAAACTATCTTTAAGCCAAGCAACACCTTCAGAAAATTCATAAGTATTTCCATAGTAATTTAATTTATCACTACCTATTTCATCATCTTTTTCATCATCATCATCATCATTATCATTTTCTTCATCATCATTATTTTCTTCTTTATCTACAATATCATTATCTTTATCATTAACTTTCTTATCATCATCTTTAAAAACAAAAAACCAAACTAAAGCACCAGAAACAATTATTAATATTAAACATAATACTAATATTAATTTTAAATGTGACTTTCCTTTTACTTTATTATTTTCAATAGGTTTCTCAACAACATTATCACTTTCTTCAACCTTAGTATCTTCAACAACTATCGTTTCTTCTTTTTTATTTTCAGTAATCTTTTCTTTTTCTTCTACCTTTTCAATATTTTCACCACATTTTGGGCAAAATTTTACATTAGCTGATATATTAGCTTTACAATTAGGACAAGTTTTCTTTGTCATAATACCACTCCTTACTATCAATAAATAATATATCATTTTTTTTATAATTTGTTAAGACTATTCTTCTATTTTATATAAAATCATTGCCGAAAAACAATATATTTGTTCTTCTGCGAACATCGAAATAGCAACTTGATACTTAATATCAATAAAGTTATCACCAATTTCATTTAAAAAATCATTTACACTATTTTCTAAATCTTTTTCATGCATCTCATCAAATACTTTAACTCTCATATTATCACCAAGTAAATAATAGACTTTTAAAAAATCACTTTTTGTCGACATATAAGTTATTTCAATAAAAAGAATATGAATTATGTTACAAAATAACATTTACGGTAAATTAAAATGCTAATTGTTAATATATAATATACAATTAGCATAATTTTATTATTATTAAATTTGTCTATATCCTTCGATTATTTATTAAACCACAAAGATCAGGGTTAAGTTTTTCCACAAGTGGAAAAACTATATAGACAAAACCAAACGGAAAGAAATGTTGCTGTGAGCATGCCCGTAGTAGCTGCTGAAATAGAATGCACCAGCTCCAGAACCGTAGCTATAGCTGCCCCCACGGTAGAACCAAGGGTAGCTAGAGCCAACAAACGAAGAGGTATTACTATGCCATGAACCTATTGAACTATTACATATTCCAGTTTCTCCACATTGTTCTGTTGTTCCTGTTGTCTGAATAGTTCCAAATGGTCCCATCTCTCCTGTTCCATCACCTAATATCCTATTTGCTCTATTCCAATTACTATTTGCTTTATAACTATCATAATATTTATTGCTAGGTAAATTTATCCCATTTGTTATGCTTGTTATACTACTATTTACTCCTGCTACTAGATCATCTCCAGTAGTATCACATGTTGGACATCCTAATGTTCCATTAAATCCTGAATTATATATATTATGTCTTCCTGATAACGGTAGTCCATTTTCATCTACTTGTACACCCATTACATATTCCTGAGCTCCTCCTGACATATCATATATTCCTGTTATATTTCCTGTTGTACTTGCTAAATAGCCAGATGTTGTATTATAGGCTTGAGTTACACTACTACTTGTTCCATAACCCTTATATTCTGGATAGTATACCGTTGGTTTTGATACTGCTGCATATCCTGTTTTATAACTAAAATTGTTATTTATTCTTACTTCATCATTTATTCCATAGATAGAATGTGATAAATAGGCTACTGCTCCCCATTCTGTATTCTTCATCATATGAGATTCTAACTCTCTTTTATAATTATAGCTTACTGTAAAAGCATTTGCTACTTGTATATTTCTCCAACTATAAACATTAGGTTTTATTATTACTTTATCTGCTTCTGCTGTATTCTTATTCGCTCCACCTACACTTGTTGCTCCATCATATCCTGTCTCAAACTTTCCTACCCACATCCCATTTACATCAAAACTAGTAAATGCTGGA
>CALVJN010000021.1 GCA_944332205.1 uncultured Bacilli bacterium
CTAACCTACAATTAATTTAAATTATAATTCTTATTTTTTAGGAGATATTTCTCCACACTTATTCAACACTAACAAAATTCATTATTCTAAATATACTTACTAACAAACGCTAAAAATTATATTTATTGTTGAAACAATCAAAAAATATATAAACTATAAAAATTCAAAAAAAAATATAAATATTAAACATAATTTAAAAACAAAAAAACTAATTTCAATTTAAAATGAAAATAGTTTCTTTAAAGCTCAATAAATTTGGGCTATAAAACAATATGGTGTCCCGGAAGGGATTCGAACTCTTGACCGACGCCTTAGAAGGGCGTTGCTCTATCCAGCTGAGCTACCGGAACATGTATAACCAAAATACATAACTGATTATACAATATTTTTTTTAATTATTCAAGATTTTTTATACTTTTTTTTAGTATTTCTTCATTATTAACTTTGAAAACCACTTCATTAACATCATAATTTGCAAATACTGAATAGCTTATAGAATAAACTACCTCTTCTAAAATTTTATCTTTATCAATAAAAATACTATTATTAAAATTAAGAATCATAACATCATTATTTATTTCATAATCAACCAATTTTATACTTTTATCTAACAAAGATATCAAATTTGGTTCAAAAATATAATGACTGCTTAATTCATCAATTATTATTTTTATTTTATCCCTATCATCATTTATATATTTTGTAATTGGAACATAATAATTCTGATTATCAATGCTATCTACATAATATATTACTATTTTTGATATATCCGAAAAATTGGTTAATTCAATTCTTTTATTTATGCCATATTCTTTAGTTATAATATTAGGTATATATATAGGAAATAAACTAGATATATTTTCACCATTTGCATATATAGAAATTCCTGTAATATTGTTCAAATTTAGTAATGAATATGCTATTGATTCAACTACATTTTCTATTAAATTATTCGATATATCTAATATTTCTTTAGAAAAATTCAAATATATTATTCCCTCATCTACATTAATATCTAACAATTTTACATCAGACGGAATAACTTGCTCAAATCCATTAGGAATAGTAACATCATTAGAAACAGTCAATTTTTTAATTATCGATTTAACCGTATTCTCTAAAGAATCACTACCTATTTTGATATCAACTTTTGTTAATTGAAAATTATCATTTAACAAATATATACTTACTTCTTCTAAATCTGAATACTTATAAGTAACATTACCAACGCTTTCTTTGTTATTTGTTGGAATTAAATATATTGTCAAAAGTATAAATAATACAAAAGTAGTTAAAAAAATTTTTCTTAAAGCTTTTCTTTTTAGCATTTAAATCACCTAATAAATAATATGTAAACCTATAAAGATAATTCTTTTAATTTTATAAGCTCAATTACAGCCCCACTTCTAGCCTTAACTCCTAGTTTTTGCATAGTATTAGAAATATGATTTCGAACAGTCTTCTCACTTATTTTTAATTCGCTTGCTATCTCTTTTGTTGTTTTATTTTGTAATAAAAGATTAAATACTGATCTTTCCCTATTTGTTAATATACTTTTTATAAAATTCCCCTCTTTTCATCATAAAAATTTCTCATAATATCTTATGAAATTTTAATTAATTGTTGAGGGGAACAGCCTATTTAAAGCTTACAGTAACATAAACTTTATTTTCGTATTCTTCTTGAATTGCTCGCATAATATCATTAGCAAGTTTCACATCATGTGTATTAGAAATAGCTATAATATTTATTTCATTATTATTTATTTCAATAAAACTCTCAATATTAAAATTTTCTTTGATTTTATTTTCCAATTTCTCTTCTTCACCTGATACTGTATTTAAATATTTTAATTTATCATATGCTTCATTTTTTTCATCTGTTGTAGTTTCTGAACTTGTAAGTATAGATTCAAGATCATTTCTTAATGTTAAACGTTCTTCTTCTAAATCAACACGTAAAGCAACTAAGATTTCACTTTCTTCTAATTCTACACTTACTTGCTCAGATTCCATATATTGACTATCAGGTGACACTTCATTCTTCAATAGCAATTCGTTTGGCATAGTAATATAGTAAACACTCAATACTAATATCAATGAAAACAAAGTCAAAAACCACAAATTCTGCTTATTAATCATAAATCTTTCCTCTTTTCTAATATATTATATTAAAGAGATTAAATATTATGATACTCAAAAATTTTATTATCTAAAATTACTATTACAGTATTAAACTGATTTTTATCTATATAATTTAAAATCTAAAATATTTTATCATAATCTATAAACTTATTATTGAATTTGAAAATATATTAAAATAATATATACATTTAACTTTATGCTATTTTCATACTAATTTTTTATTTTTTTCTAACTATTCATCTTTTCAAAAGAAATACAATTTATGTCAAAATCTAATATACAAAAAATAATATATAAATATAAGAAGCAATAATTATTTATTATTATTGCTTCTTATCAATTCAAAATAAAATGTAGTACCAACATTTAATGTACTTTCAACGCCATAAATTACATTGTGTAATTGCAAAATATTTTTTACAATTGAAAGTCCTATTCCACTGCCTATTTGAATTCTAGAATAAGTTTTATCTACCTTATAATATCTATCCCAAATAAGAGGTATATCTTTTTTGTCTATTCCCTTTCCAGTGTCAGATATTTCAATTCTTACTCTATCTGTTTCTTTATTATCAATTAATCTAATATATATTTTTTTGTCATTGCCGGTATAATTTAAAGCATTATTAATTAAATTATATAAAACCTGTTCTATTCTTTTTCTATCAGCAATTACATTTATTTTCCCAAGACGTTTATAATTTATTTCATAGCCATCTTTTTCTTCATAGATAATATACTGTTTTAAAATATTTTCTATAAGCTCATCTATATCAAACTCACTATATTCCAATTTTATTGTATTAGATTGATACTTTGATAAATCCAATATATCATTTACTAATAAATTCAACCGGTCAGTTTCATTTATTATTACGTTTAAATCTTGCTCTCTTTTCTTTTTATTTTTATAAGTTAAATCTCTAACCATTTCAGCATATGCCTTTATCATAGTAAGAGGTGTTTTTAAATCATGTGATACATTAGAAAGTAACTCTCTTCGCAAATTTTCTGTCTTGGCAAGTTCCCTACTTGTATAATTCAATGTAGAATTAAGTTCATTTATTTCATTTATTGTACTATTATCTTTAAAAGTTAAATCATACTTACCTTTAGCTAATTTTTTAGCATTTTCATTAATCTCTTCTATAGGCTTAGATATTTTCTTTGAAATAAATATTGCCACTAATAATGACAAAGAACATACTACAACTGATACTATAACTAGCTGCTTTTTCAAAATACTGACAGTTGAATCAACTGGTATTAATGAGGCTTGTACAAAAGCATACTTGCCACTATCTAATTTTACACCATACAATAAAACCTTATTATTTAAGCTATTATCTTCTATTTCATATCCTTGTGAATCATAATTTTTTAAAATAAAATCTCTTTTTTCCTGACTAAATTCTATCGATTTTGTATTGCAACTAAAAGAAGAATAAACTCTCAAAGTTCCATCATATAATTCAATACATGTATCTGTGTTAAAAGATAATTTATTAAAAATATCTTCATAATCAATATCATCATAACTATTTTTAACTTGTTTTACTACTTTATTTATTTCTTTTTTAGTAGATAATTCATAGTAACTCTTTAACGACACAACTTGAAAAAACCACAAAAAAAACAAAATTATTACAGAAAAGCCAATTAAATAGCACCATACTTTAAATTCTAAGCTATTCTTTATTTGTTTCAAACTTATATCCTACCGATCTAACAGTAACAATTAAATCTCTGTACTTTCCTAAATTATTTCTTAACATTTTAATATGAGTATCAATTGTCCTATCATCGCCATAAAAATCATAACCCCAAATATTTAATAATAACTGTTCACGTGATAGTGCAATGTTGCTATTTTCAATAAAATAAATAAGTAATTCATATTCCTTTGGAGTTAATTTAATTTCTTTATTATCAATTTTTACAGTATGTGCTTTATAATTTACTTCTAACGTATCATAAATATATATTTCATTGCCCAACATGTTTTTTTTGCTTCTATTTATTATAGCTTTTATTCTAGCCATGAGTTCCTTAGGACTAAATGGTTTTGTAACATAATCATCAATTCCCAAGTCAAATCCCAATAATTTATCATACTCTTCCTTTCTTGCAGATAACATTATTGTAGGATATTTTTTAATTTTAAAAATTTCTTTACAAGCGCTATAACCATCTAATCTGGGCATCATTATATCCATAATAATTAAATCAATATCTAAATTATCTTCAACTTTTTCAATAGCATCATGTCCATCGATAGCTTCTATTACATTATATCCTTCATTTTTTCCATATTCTTTTACAACATTCCTTATCAACGGCTCATCATCTACAATTAATATTTTCATAAGATAACCTCCACACAAATATTATATTATATATATTCTATGAAATTTTTGTGAAATACACAAAATAAATTATTATATAAAAAAGAAGCTATTTTTCAATATCTCCCAATTTTACACTTACTAGTTTTGATACGCCTGACTCTTGCATAGTTATTCCATATAGCGTATCAGCATATTCCATAGTTTTCTTTTTATGTGTTATTATTAAAAACTGTGTTCTATCTTTATAATGATCTAAATAATGCCCAAAGTTATCAACATTTGCTTCATCCAATGCTGCTTCGACTTCATCAAAAATACAAAAAGGAACATTCCTAATATTTAAAATTGCAAATATTAAACTTATAGCAGTTAAAGTCATTTCACCACCAGAAAGTAAAGTAATGCTTTTTAATGTTTTCCCTGGAGGACTAGCAACAATTTCAATACCAGTTTCTAACAAATTATCTTTATCAGTTAACTTCAAATCGGCATTACCGCCATTAAATAACTCTCGAAAAACTTTTTTAAATTCTTCTCTTACTTTTTCAAAAGTTATTTTAAATTCTTCTTTCATAACTTGATCCATTTCTGAAATTATCTCAAATAAAGTTTCTTTAGCATTCAACAAATCTTGTTTTTCACTAGTTAAAAATTGATATCGTTCGTTAACATTCTTATATTCTTCAATAGCAGATATATTAACCATACCAATACTTTTAATAGCACTTCTATACTTATTAACTTCTTCTCGTGCTAAATTAGGATCCATTTCTAAACTATAATTAGCTTTAGCTTTTTCATACGTTAGTGAATATTCCTCACTTAAAGTATTCAAATAACTATCTAGTTTTATTTCCATCTTACTAAGCTTTATTTCTAATTCTTTAAGCTCTTTTTCTAATTTATTAACATTATAATTATTTACCTTATTTTCAGAAGAAAGTTCTTCTATAACAGAAGATAGCTTTTCTTTGTTCTTTTCAGCTAAATCTATCTCTTTTATTAAATTATTTTTTTCGAGAACTATTTCATAATACTCTTTAATTACTTTTTCTTCTAACGATGATAAAGAAAAATCAACTAAATGCGATAAAGAATCTAATTCTTTTTCTAGTTCTTCTTTTCTAGAACATAATTCTTCTTTTAAATTTTCTTTTGCATTAACCTGCTCTTGACTATTGATTAAAAGATTTTTCTGCTCATATAATTTCTTCTCACATATTTCTATTTCTTTATCTAAAACTATCATTGAATTATTTAAATCATTAATTACTTCTTCTAGTTCCTTATTTTTTCTTTTTAAACTCTCTAATTCATTCTTCTCACTAATAATACTTTTTACACTATTAATACTACCCCCTGAAATAGAACCACCAACATTAATTACATCACCATTTAAAGATACAACTTTATATCTTCTATAAACCAACATACTTATTTTATTAGCTGAATCAATATCTTTAGCAACTATAACATTTCCCAACTGGTTGGAAACTATATTATAATATTTAGAATCATATTTTACTAAATCAGAAAAAATACCAATATAACCATCAAAATTAACTATACTATTCAACACATCAGGCTCTATTCCTTTAGGTTTAATTACATTCATCGGAAAAAAGGTAGCTCTTCCTAAATTATTATATTTTAAATAATTAATAGCTACTTTAGCAACTGTTTCATCATCTGTAATAATAAAATTCTTAGTTGCTAACAAAGCTACTTCTAAAGCTTTTATATAAGTATCATTACACTCCAAAATATTTGACAAAGTTCCATGAATTCCTTTTATTCTTGGATTATTTAAAATTTGTTTTACTGAGTTTGGCATACTTCCATAAGACTCAATATAATTAGATAAAGTATTTATTTTATGAGAAATATCATATTGTTCACGTTTTTTATTGTTAAATTCACTAATATTACTATTTCTTTTTTTTCTAATATTTTCAAATTCTAATTCTAATTTAGTAATACTACTATTCATAATTTCAACAGAATTATTAGCGATTTCAATATCTTTAATTAATAATTTAATATTATTTTCAGTTTGATATATATCTTCTTTTATAGTAGCTATATTATTATGAACTTTACTATCTGTTGCATCATATTTACTACGCTCTTTTATTAGCTCTTTTTCACCATTTAATTTTTCTTCCTTACTTGTTAATTCTATAAGCTTAGAATTATAATCTTTAAGTAACCTTTCTAATTTTAAAAGCTCTAACTTATTAGTTGAAAGATTAGTATCTGTATTATTTAATTTTAAATTAATGCTTAAAATTTCATTATTAATATCATCAATTTTTTTCTTTGTTAACTCGTATTCATAATTTGTATTCTCAATTTCATAAGAAAGAAGGCCAACTTCAATTGATTCCAACTTTTCTTTATTATTGAGATATTCTAAAGCTTTATCACTTTGTTCTTTAAGAGGATCAAGCCTTATCTCTATTTCATTTATAATATCCAAAACACGATTTATATTAGTTTCTGTTCTATCTAATTTTTTTAAAGCCTCTTCTTTTCTTTTTTTATATTTTAAAACTCCGGCAGCACTTTCAAAAATAGCTCTTCTCTCATATGGTGAATTAGATAATATTTTTTGTATTTCACCTTGAGATATAATATTGAAAGATTCTTTTGAAGTTGCACTATCAATTAATAAATCAGTTATATCTTTAAGTCTGCATTTTTCCCCGTTTAAAAAATATTCATTCTCCCCTGTTCTATATACTCTTCTTTTAATTGAAATTTCACTATATGGGACAGCTAAATAATTATCAGAATTATCAAAAATTAAAGAAACACTAGCTACATTTAAAGCATTTCTAGATTTACTTCCTGAAAATATAACATCAGTCATATTATCCGTTCCACGTAATGATTTAACTGACTGCTCCCCTAAAACCCAACGTACAGCATCTACTATATTACTCTTTCCACTACCATTAGGTCCTACTATTGCCGTTATTTTACCATCTAAGTTTATTGTCAATTTATCAGCAAAAGACTTAAAACCAGATGCAGATATCTCTTTTAAATACATAACAACACCTTACCTACAATATATACACTTGTAAATTATACTATAGATATAAAAGTTTTTCAAACTAAAGTTTCTTATTTACAAAAGAAAAAAACTACCTATACTTTCAAAAATATAATTTTATAAAAAAAAGAAAACATATTAGTTTCCTTCTAACCAATTAACTATGTCATTAATTTCATTTTCATTTAAATTAATATTTTCATTAAGTAATCCAATAACAGGATGTAAACCATCTATAGAATGAAAATCGCTACCAATAGTCACAGGTAAATTATGAGTTTTAGCAAATAAATTCCAATAGTCAACTTCATTAATTTTATTATTATTTTTATCAATATAAATATAATTTGCTTCAATACCATCTGCTTTCATATCATTAATAATTTGCAATATATCTTCATCATTTAAATTATCTTCATACTTATAAGCAACAGGATGAGCTAATACTACTTTCCCTCCAGCACCATGTATTAAATCAGCAGCTTCTTTAGGGGCAATACTTTCTTTTCGTACATAAGCAGGACACCCTTCATTCATAATAGTTTCTATAAACTCGCCTTTTTCAGGAATATAACCAAAATTTTTAATTAATAATCTTTTATTGTTCTCATTTGAAATTACATCTAAAGCGATATGCGCCTTTGTAACCGCATCAATTTTATTAAGTTTAGAAACATTTAGTTCATAACCAAGTTTTTCCAATTCTTTAGCTACATTATTTAAATAATCGTGTCTTGCATTGCGTAATAAACTTAGTTTTTTTATTAAATTTTCATTATTCAAATCAATATTATATCCCAAAACATGAATTCCACATTTTTTAATTTTAGTAGATATTTCTACTGCTGGAATTAACAAGATATCATTTTTTTTTGCATAATCAACTAATTCATCTGAATATGCTTCAACTGTATCATGATCAGCAATAGCTATAACACTAACTTTATTTTTTTTAGTCTCATCAATAATTTGTTTTGGACTAAAATTTCCATCAGAACAAACTGTATGAATATGTAAATCAATTATTTTTTCCATGTTCCAATCCTTTCTTTATATCTCTTTTGTAAAATTTCATTTTCAAATCTTCTTTCAGCAGCAGGAGAAAATACATGATGTAAAATTCCTAACAAAGAATCTTCAGAAAAAGTATTTGCTATAATACTTCTTGAAAAATCAAGTCTAGATGCCAAATCATTGTCCCAATTAAAAGGTGTTAATGTATATAAGTAATCTAATACAAAGTTGTATGCTTCATCATCTTTTTGCCATATTTTACGTAATGAATATGGATGAATTGGCAAATATGGTGTTACTTTTTGACACATTGAATCCAGTAAAGCAAATGGCATATTTGAAATTAAATTTTCCATTTTAGAACGCTCAATAATATGCACACCTAAAGGTAACATTTTTTTAGGCATAATGCCTAAAAAAAGATCTTTTGCAATTTCAGAAACATCAAAAATAGTAGTTAATGGATCAACATCAGAAGTATGCATGTTAGCTTTACCAAATAACTCTACTATTTTTACCATAGCTTCTTCTATTTTATCATCTTCACAAATCATCCACATATCAATGTCTGGCAAACGATTTAACACTTTTCTAGGCTTTAATCCAGAAAACTGGTTTGGACAAGGTTTACAAATTTGTTTCAAATCTTGCATATTTTTTCCGTTTCTATTTAAGCATTTTGCACAAACCCAAGTATCACCATTTTTAATAGCTTCATTAAACAATTCTTCATTATATCTTATTTGCTCATCTATAATAGGCAATTCTCCTTCTAAGTTTACGTTTAATGCATAGAATGGATAACCTGTTCCGAATGCTCCACAATATCCTGGTGTCATTTTCATTATAGAATTAATAACATATATATTTTCTAATATATACTCACGTTTTAACTCTGTATTACTATTTTCAAATATTGTCGATGTAGTTGCAGCCTCATTAACTATATTACTCATACTAACCCCCACTTATATAAGTGGCTTAATTATAACACAAAACTCAAAAAATCTAAAGAAATTTAACTTTTCAATCTATAACATTATACTTATAAAAACAAGATTTTTACACATGAATTTAGTAACATTTCAATCAACGATCTACTAGCATTACAAAACAAAAAAAACATCTTTTAAATGTATTATATTGCACTTTAAATATTCTCAAAGTTATAAATTAATTTTCTATATTATATAAAACATAATAAAAACCTATAAAGTATCTATTTCTTCCATTG
Source organism: uncultured Bacilli bacterium (assembly GCA_944332205.1). Lineage (GTDB taxonomy): Bacteria > Bacillota_I > Bacilli_A > RF39 > UBA660 > RUG13868. The sequence goes on from CALVJN010000021.1 coordinate 9,799, forward strand.
AATATTAACTTTATAGGTTATATTTTATCTTTTAAAATAATTTTATTATATCATTAAATGTTATGTAAACTAGTAGTAATAGTAATAAAAGAAAACCAATGCTATGAACCATATTTTCTACTTTTGGTGATACTGGACTACCTTTTATTTTTTCAATAATTAAAAACAAAATCCTTCCACCATCAAAAGCTGGGAATGGAATTAAATTTAAAAATCCAACATTTACTGATAAAAGAGCAATTAAACTAATTAGATTAACAAAACCAGTTGATGCAGTTTCACCTACTACTGAATAAATACCAACAGGACCTGATAAAGTATTTAATCCTAAATTACCTGTAAATAATGCTCCTAAAACAATAAACATTTGCTTTACTAAAGCACCAATTTTTATAAAAGCATATTTAATAGCATTTACAAATCCATGTTCAATTTCTTGTTCAAAGACTATACCAAATTTGTAACTAGTAACACCATCTATTTCTTCTTTCTTTGGCGTTATTTTATACTCTAATTCTTCACCGTCTCTCTTTATAACAAAAGATGTCTCGTTACCATCAGAAGCTAATACCATATATATTTTTACATCATCAATAGTAGATACTTTCTTACCATCTATTGATACTATTATATCATCTTTTTGAATACCAGCCTCTGCCATAGGATATCCTTCTTCTACTCTAGTTACAACAGGACTCATATTTGGAGAACCAGAAAATAATCCTATAAAAAATAATAGTATCAGTGCTAAAATAAAATTATTTCCTGCACCAAAAAACATTATTAAAAATCTTTGCCAAATAGGTTTGTTATACAATTTTTCATTTTTAGGTATTTTCTCATCATCATCTACTTCTTCTCCTGCAAGTTGTACATATCCTCCAATTGGAATTGCTCTTATATTATATACAGTGCCACCTTTTTTAGGCTTACTTCCCCATATTTTAGGACCCATACCAATAGAAAATTCATAGACGTGAACACCAAACATTTTAGCAAATATAAAATGTCCAAATTCATGTACTAACACAATAACACCAAGTATCAAAACAAAATATATTAAAGTCATTTTATCCTCCTATAGAATTGTTAAAAATATTAAAAACCCTAAAGTCACAAATATTATACTATCTAACCTGTCTAATATTCCACCATGTCCAGGAATTATATTTGAAAAGTCTTTTTTACCAAATTCTCTTTTTATAAATGAAAAAACTAAATCACCAAGTTGACCTAATAAAGATAGCAATAACGTAATAATAACAATACCACCAATACTATATATGTCAATAACACTAATATAATACATCGTAGCAACAAAAGTTCCCATCAATGTCCCACCAATTAATCCTTCTACTGTTTTATTTGGCGAAATAACAGGAGCCAACTTAATTCTACCTACATATTTTCCCGTCAACATAGCAAACGTATCTGTTACAGTAGTAATTAAGAATATGTATATAACATATGATATGTTATATCCTCTAATTAATACTAATAAATTAAATGTTAACCCAATAAATAAAGTTGCACCAATTAAGAATAAAGCATCAGTAAAATCATATTTATCTTTATTTCCAACAAAAACTAAAGGAGCTAAATTTATAAGTATTAAAAATGCCATTAATCGATAATCTAGCATATAAAAAGCATCACTCGAACTATAATTATTCATTGTAAAAAATGCTACTAAAATATAAGAATATAATTCAATACACATAGGTATTTTTCTTTTCTTTCTTCTTGTCTTTAAAAGTTCATTTAAAGATGCTACAGCTAATATTGCCATTAAAATTGCAAAAGATATCCCTCCTAAAAGCAACAAAGGTATAAAAATTATAAGTAATAAAATAGCACTAATTACTCTCGTTTTCATTAGTAATTCCTCCAAATCTTCTATTTCTTTTCTGAAATTCTTCTATAGCTATATCAAATTCTTTCGCATTAAAATCGGGAAACAATATATTAGGAAAATAATATTCGGCATATGAAGACTCCCATATCATAAAATTACTTATTCTAAGTTCACCGCTAGTTCTTATCACAAAGTCAAGTGGTGGCAAGTCTTGATACATATTCTCACTAACTAAATTTTCATTTATATCATCAATAGTTATATCATTATCATTAACTTTCATTACAATCTTCTTAATTGCGTCAATAATTTCTAATCGTCCACCATAATTAAAACAAATATTAAGAATTCCATTATTATTATTTTTAGTATTTTCTTCTAATTCATTCATTGCCTGAACAACATCAAAACGTAAATTATCTCTTCGTCCAGAAAATAAAACTTTAATATTTTCTTTCATAAATGTCTTTAATTCATCAGTAAAGAATTTTATTGATAAATCCATTAAATATTCTACTTCTTTTTTATCTCTTTTAAAATTCTCTGTTGAGAAAGCATAAATACTTACTATTTTAATATTCTTCTTATATATATGCTTTAATAATTTTTTTAAATTTTGAGCTCCCATCTTGTGTCCAATACTTCTAGAAAATCCTCTTTTTTTAGCCCACCTTCCATTACCATCCATAATAATTCCAACATGGATAGGTAACTTATTATCATTCATAACATCACCTATAATTATTATATTATATTTCGTAAATTACCACAAGAAAAAGAACCATATGGTTCTAAAAACTGTCAATATTTATTTTTACTTTTTTATTATCCTTAAGATAACTACTTGCTTGTACAAGTGTTCTTATAGCTTTAGCATTTTTTCCTTCTTTTCCAATTATACGACCAATATCATTTGCAGAAACCATAACTTCAATTAAAATTGTATCTTCATCATCAGTTTCAAATTCCTTAACATTAACATTATCTTTTTCTTTTGCTAATGCTGTTACAATTTCTTTAGTCAACTCTACTAAATCCATACTACTTGTTTTCCTTTTTACTGTTCTTTGTTTCAGCAAATTTTTTCATGATACCTTTTTGACTAAATAGATTTCTTACGGTATCAGTAGGAAGAGCACCTTGATTAAGCCATTTCATAGCAACTTCTTCATCAACAGTTACATTTTCATTTGCTGGATTATAAGTTCCAATAAGTTCAATATATTGACCATCTCTTGGTCTTCTTGAATCACTTGCAACAATTCTGTAAACAGGTTTCTTTTTTGCACCCATTCTAGTTAATCTAATTCTAACTGCCATTTTAATAACCTCCGTTTCCATTTCTTTATAAAAATTATATAATATGTTTTAACCAATGTCAACATAAAAATGTTAACACTAAAAAAATACTATTTTGAATATAGTATTTATAATGCAGAGTTATTTAAAATTGAGTTTTTCTATTAATTGCTTCAAACACACATAATAAATTAATTTCTACTTCAATATCTTCTGGTGTTATAACAGTCGTATCAAAATTACTTAATTGAGAAATTTCTATTCCACCACTATTAAAATTTGTTATTTGTAAAATAGAATTTATAGGTTGCAATTCAACACTTACTATATTTACAATATGACTGTTAGATGTTTTTGCTATTATACTTGCCTTATTAAAAGCATCTATATAAGCATCATTTATTAATAAATCTAAAATTTTATTGTTATCATTTTTTAAACCATAACTAATAGTCAAGTTAGGACTATTTTCAAGCATAGATATAGATTTAATTATCTTTGTTAACAAATTATTATCATAATCTATTTTCAAAATTGCTTCTTGATTAAAAATATATCCATCCTTTTCCCAATTTTTAGTATTATCGTTAAAAGATTGGTTTTCATTTACTGAAAAACTCTTAGTTTGTAATTTATTTTCATCTAAACCATTATCAATTAAAGCTAAACTATTAAAAGCATATATATTATTTAAACCTTTACTCAACGCTTCTTGATAAGTTTTTCCTTTTTGGGTAAAGAAAATATTTAATATTATTTCATTTGGAGGTACAAATCTATTAGCTATACCATTAACTTGTATTTTTATAAAATCACCTCAATATTAATTTATGCAAATAAGATTTAATTTTTACTATCATCATTTATAATATCTTTTATAACATAACTAGTAATAAGAAGTCCTGCACTCGTAGGAACAAAACTATTAGACGCAACTATATTTCCAGTTTTTATTGGTAATTCACGGGAAGATAATACAGTTATTTTATTTTTTATCTTATTATCTTTTACCCATTTTCTAAAAATTCTTGCTAAAGGATCATTAACAGTTTTTCTAATATCAGTAATTTCTAAATCAGATGGATTCATCTTATTACCTGTTCCCATTGAAGAAATAAATTTTATTTTTCTTGATATTGCTTCTAAAATAAGAGCCTTTTTTGTTTCTTTGGAATCACAAGCATCAATAATATATGTTGGATTTTCATCATCCAATATAATTTTTATATTATCTTTATCAACAAAGATTTCATAAGTTTTAACTACTATAGAAGGATTAATATCTAAAAGCATCTTCTTCATTACATCTACTTTTTTTAAACCAATTGTAGAGTAATAAGCAACTACTTGCCTATTAATGTTTGTAATATCAACTATATCAAAATCAATTAATACAATATTTTGAACGCCACTTCTAACAAGAGATGTAGCAATACTTCCCCCTACACCACCTATTCCTACTATTAAAATTTTACTTTTTTTAATTTTCTTTAAAGCTTCTTTTCCTATTAATAATTCTAAACGCTCAAACATATAATCTCCTTTTTGGCAAAAAAAAATGTCCAAAAGATAGGTGTACGAAAAACCCGCATTCTCGCAGGTGGGTGTCCATACTCAACCCTTAGGATTCCTATTAAAAATAGGCATTCAACACAGATTGACTTGCTCCGAACTCCCGTATCGTTACTTAGTCGGTTTTAAAAAACACTTCTAATCTCTTAGACATTTATAGTATATCACAAATATAAATAATAATAAACAGTTTCCCACAATTTTACATAATAGTAATGTCAACAAATTAATTATTTTCTTTTTCATGAATTGAATCTATTATATTTTCTATTTTATTACCATATTCTACTGAATTATCATAAATAAATTTTAATTCTGGAGTATGTCTTATATCAACTCTCTGACTCAAATTAGTTCTTATAAATCCTTTAGCATTATTAAGCGCTTCTAATGTTTCAATTTTTTTCGAATCATCTAACACTGTAAAATACACTTTTGCATAACTTAAATCACTACTTATATCACATCCAGTTATAGTAACGAATTTAATATCTTTATCTTTAACTTCATTATGCAATATATAACTAATTTCTTCTACGAAAGCATGATTTAGTCTTTCTGTTTTTATGCTACTCATAAAACCACCTCTATACTATATAATTAAATTTATCTTTTTATCTCCTTCAATTCATAAATTTCAATAATGTCATTTTCTTTTATATCTTGGAAATTTTCAAGCGTTATACCACATTCCATTCCTTTAGCAACTTCTTTTACTTGATCTTTTTCACGTTGTAATGATTTTATTTTTGTAGTTGCTACTACTATTCCATCACGAATAACTCTTGCGTTTGCTCCATTTTTTACAATACCTGTTTTAACATAGCTTCCTGCAATTATTCCAATTTTAGAAAATCTAAATAACTGTCTTACTTCAACCTCACCAATTACTACTTCTTCATATACTGGATCAAGCAATCCTTTCATAGCATTTTCGATATCTTCTATCATTTTATATATAACATCATATACTTTTATATCAACACTATATTCTTTTGCACTATCAATTACAGATGAGCTAGGTCTTACATTAAAACCAATAATTATGGCATTAGAAGCGTGAGCTAAAACAACATCACTTTCTGTAATAGCGCCAACTCCACCTCTAATTACATCAACTTTAACACCATCAATATTTATTTTAGCTAAACTTTGCTTTATAGCTTCTAAGCTTCCATTAACATCTGTTTTAAGTACAACACTAATTTCTTTAGCTCCAGCTTTTATTGCACCAAATAAGTCATCAAGACTCATACCTGAACGATTAGTATCTTTTTGTCTTGCTCTTATTTTTCTTTTTTCAGCAACATTTTTAGCTTGCTTTTCAGTCTCGAAAGCCATAAATCTATCACCAGCTGATGGGACTTCACTTAAGCCAGTTATTTCAACCGGCATAGATGGTGATGCCTCTGTTAGTTCTTTTCCTTTATCATCTTTTAAGCTTCTAACTTTACCGCAACTAGTACCTACTACTACTGGATCTCCTAATCTCAATGTACCATTTTGTACTAAAACAGTAGCTACTACTCCTATTTTTTTATCAAGCTTTGATTCTATAACTGTACCAACAGCATATCTAGATGGATTTGCTTCATAATCTTCCATTTCACTTACTAAAATAATATTTTCTAATAATTTATCAATTCCTTCTCCAGTTTTACATGATATATTATTAAAAATAGTATCTCCGCCCCAAGCTTCAGGTGTAAGTCCGTATTCAGAAAGTTCTGTCATAACACGTTCAATATTAGCTTCTGGCTTATCAATTTTATTTATTGCTACAATAATCGGAACTTTAGCCGCTTTTGCGTGATCAATTGCCTCTTTAGTTTGTGGCTTTACACCATCATCAGCTGCTACAATTATAATAACAATATCAGTAACACTTGCACCACGTGCGCGCATTTCAGTAAAAGCTTCATGACCAGGAGTATCAATAAAAGTTATTTTTTTATCATTATATGATACTTGATAAGCTCCAATAGCTTGAGTTATTCCTCCAGCTTCACCACTTACTACATCAGTTTTTCTTATTTTATCTAACAAAGAGGTCTTTCCATGATCAACATGTCCCATAACAGTAACAATTGGTGGCCTTACTATTAGATCTTCTTTCTTATCATTAATTTCATATTTTTCAAAATTACTTATATCCTTAGACTCTTCCCTTTTTACCTCTTTATCATAATCAAGAGCAATAAGCTCAACAATTTCCAAAGAAAGAGAATAATTTATATTAGCCATTATACCTAATTTCATTAATTTTTTAATTATCTCAGTACTATTTACTGATAACAAACTAGATAAATCTGATACAGTCATATCTTCTTTATAAAGAATAATATTTTCTTCATTAGTATCATCATTTTGCATTAATTTTTCTCTGTGTTTGTATAATTCTTTTCTTTCTTTTTGAAACTTTACTTTATTATTTTCAATACGTTCAGATTTAGGTTTCAATTTTTGCTTATTAGTAGTATTATCAATATCAATTTTTGCATCATTTATCATTTTTTCTACTTTTTCATCTAAAACTTCATCATCTAAAACATCATTATCCAGACTTGTCTCAATTTCTCCATCCAATAAAACAATATCATCTTCTGTCAACATGGTATTTTCATTTTCATATTTAATGCCCAATCTTTCACAAAGAATTTTAACCTCTTCTACTGTTTTATTAACGTCATTTGCATATTCTAATATACTCATCATGTTAATCACCTCTTTCTATTTTTCCTTTATATATTTAACAACTTCAATATTACTTTCCTCTAACATTTCCTTTGATAATGGATCGCTATAATCACTATCGTATACAATTTTTTTTATTTCAGCATTTATAAGCATTCTAGCACAAATAGAACAAGGATAAGTATTAACATATATTGTTGCATTTTTTATACTTACACCTTTTATTGCTGCACTTATAATAGCATTCTGTTCAGCATGAACCGCCCTACATACTTCTTGTCTTGTACCAGAGGCAATATTATTATTTTTACGTAAACATCCACCACTATCAATACAATGTTTTAATCCTTTAGGTGCACCATTATATCCAGTAGTAACAACTTGATTATCTAAAGTAATAACTGCGCCAACTTTTCTACTTACACAGTTAGATCTAGTCGCTACAAGATGTGACATATTTATAAAATATTCATCCCAATCAGGTCTTTGTTCATTCTTCATTTTTCTCACCTTCCTGAATCATTGCTATAATTTCATCATAAATAGAATCTGGAATAACTACTTCCAAATGGCGCTCTAAAGTTTTACTCTTCTTTGCTTTCAATACAACTTCTATATCTTTTTTAATATATGCACCATGGCCATTCATTTTTCCATTTAAATCTATTTCTACTTCTCCAAGTGGTGTTCTAACTATTCTTAATAACTCTTTTTTAGGCAATTTTTCTTTTGTGATAACACATGTTCTAAGTGGTATTTTTTTCATTTTCATAATAATACCTCCCCTAATTTTTAAAGTTTATTCCCATTTCTCTTGCTTGTTCAGTATTTTTAATATCTATTTTATAATGTGTTAATTTTGAAGCAAGTTTAGCATTTTGTCCTTTTTTCCCAATAGCCAAAGAAAAATTATCATCATCTACTACTACAATGGCCTCTTGTTTTTTAGGATCAGTTATTATTACATGTAAGTTTTTAGCTGGTGCTAAAGCATTAGCAATAAATACTGCAGGATCTTTATCGTATTTTACAAGATCAATTTTTTCTCCAGATAATTCATCAATAATTCTTGTTATTCTACTTCTTTTTTCACCAATACATGCACCAATTGGATCAACATTAGAATATTCACTATAAACAGCAACTTTACTTCTTGATCCAGCATCACGTGCTACACTATAAACTAAAACACTTCCATCATTTATTTCTGGTATCTCCAATTCAAAAAGTCTCTTTAAAAATCCGTAATGACATCTTGATAATAAAATAAATAAACCTTTTCCAGTATTTTCAACTTTACTTACATAAACTTTTATTTGCTTTCCCATTTCTATTTTTTCTGAAGGTATACATTCCTTTTTAGGCAATATACCATTACTTCTGCCAAGATCTATAAAATAATTATCGACATCTTCTAAAGCAACAGTACCAACTAATAATTCGTCTTGTTTATCTCCATATTCTTCCATAATAGAATTTCTTTCAGCTTCTCTTATTTTTTGAACAATTACTTGTTTAGCAGTAGAAGCTGCAACTCTTCCAAAATCTTTAGGTGTTACTTCAGTATCAATAGTATCTCCAACATTTAAAGCTTTATTAATCTTTCTTGCCTCAGTCAATGTAATATGATAATTTGGATTAAATTCTTCTTTTTCTTCATCATCACTATCATCATTTTCCATTTCATCAGGAACAACTGTTTTATAAGAATATACTTTTATGTCACCAGTGTTTCTGTCAATTAATATTTTAGAATTAGTCAAAGAATTAAAGTTCTTCTTGTAAGCAGTAGCAAGTGCCAATTCCATAGCTTCAAAAACAATATCTTTCTCTATTCCTTTTTCTTTAACAATCAAGTCAACTGCTTTTATAAATTCCTTACCATTCATTTTAATCATCTCCCTTTGATTTAGCATAAACATCTAAAATATATTTTTCTTGAATAACATTCTCTTTTTCTAATAAAGGATCTATTATTTTAGTAGCCTCCACTACTTTATCAATGTCTATTATTTCTTCACTATCTAAAACTACTCTTAAATAGTTATTCTTTCCTTCTTTTTCATATACAACATCATATATATATACATTTAAATCATCTAATTTATTACCAATTAAACTAATTACTCTTTCTTTCAAAATATCACCTCATCAATATAAAAGGTGGAAGTCTTCTTCCACCAGTTGCTATGTCAATTATATTATAATTACAAATAATTATCAAGTATTTAATTAGAAAATACTATTTTTTCTTATGAATAAATGTCTTAGTAACATAACATAAAAAGCATATATAAATAAATACAAACACCCACATTAATATAGTATAAAAAATACCATTTGAATATTTTCCAATAACAGAAGGAATACTACTAGGAAAATATCTACCTATTAATGCCTTAAGTTCAGGTATAGGAACATTTTCTTTAATAAATGCTAATATTCTTAAAAAAATATCAATTATTGCAACAGCATAAACAAAACTTGAAAATCTTCTAAAGAAAAATAAAACTAGTAGCAATAAAATTATTAATATAGTTAAATCAATATACATAATAAACACCTCTTACTATAAATATAATACCATAAATTTAACTATTAAAATAGATATTTTTTTCTTTTTCCCTCGCTAAAGTTGTCGCTTGTCCATGTCCTGGATATATTTTAATATTATCATCATACTTTCTAATTTTAGCTATAGACTTTTTCATTTCAGAAAAACTTCCGCCTTCTAAATCGCATCTTCCTATATTGTTAAAAAAAAGAAAGTCTCCTGTAAACATTACTTTATTTTTATAAAAATAATAAGTAACGGAATCTTCAGTGTGTCCACCAGTAAATATAACACTAAAAGAGAAACTTCCCAATTTATAATTTTCTTCATCTAAATTCATTTTTTCATATACTGGTACTTTATATTCATTTAATAATTGTTCTAGTGCTCCTATATGATCATAATGTCTATGCGTAAGTAACACCCCAAGGACTTTACTTTTAATATTACTTTTAATTTTATAAAAATCACTACCTGGATCGATTATTAAACATTCGTTGTTTTTTTCTAAAATATAACAATTTTCTTCCAAAAAACCTGTTTTTATACATTTTATATTCATATTAATCCTCGTTATTTTCCTTTTTAGAATATTTACAGCCACAATAATTTTGTCTATATAAATTATAAATATGAGATAATTCAATACTACGTTTATATCCATTTTTTTTCTTAAAGTCAGAATAAAGATATTTAATATTATAAATTTGACTTAATTTTTTTCCAATTTCATTCAACACTTTAGAACTTTTATAAGGACTTATAGATAATGTAGTCGTAAAATAATCAAAACAATTATTAGAAGCAAATTTAGCAGTTTCTTCAAGTCTAAGATAATAACATTTATGGCAACGTAATCCACCCTCTTGTTCTTTTTCCAAACCTGAAATTATATTTTCAAATTTTTCATTGTCATATGGTGCATCAACAAATTTTACTGGATTAACAAAATTACACTCTTCGATAAATCTTTTTTGCTCACTCATTCTTTTTAAATACTCTTCCTTAGAAGATATATTAGGATTATAATAAAAAACTGTTATAAAAAAATACTTAGATAAGTACTCAAGCACATATGATGAACATGGTGCACAACAACTATGAAGTAATAAGGTAGGCTTTTCATTATTTCTTATAATATTATCTATTGTTTTATCTAAAATTATTTGATAGTTATCGTTCATTTAAATCACCACATTCATTCTAAAGCTTTATATACAAAATGTCAAAAAAAAGCAATTTATGCAAAATATTTACTAAAATTTGTTAAATGCTTTTTTAAAGTATTTGTTTTAATTTTTGGCAGAGAAACACCCATTTTTTTAGCATAAGGTTTAACTATCTCTAAAAACCTTTTTTCAAACGGTTCAATTAATTCTTTATCAGTAATTTTTGCTGCTTCTATATTTCTTAATGTATCAATTAATCCTTCTTTATTATCAAATTCCCCAGTTGTTGCTATAGAAAAATCTATATCAGCCATTCGACAAAGAGCAACATTAGTAGCTAATGGATAATGTCTAAATCCTCTATTATCATCTTCTAAATCATTAACATAACTACAGATATCATAAGCAAGAGAATTTTCTAAACCTCTTTTTTCTAAACGTTCTTTTTGAATCTGCCACAAACCTAAATAAGCACCGAAATAAAAATCTTCAGTCATATCCAAACTTTCAATATAACCACATTCTCTTTCTCTACCAGTGATTCCTAATTCAACTAGCTCATACATATTTTTAAATTTTTTATCACTATTTATAGCTTCTGACACTCTTTTTGAATATGAACTACTTAAACGTTCATTTTCTAAAATTCTAGTCATTCTTTTAGCATTTAAATGTGTATTAATATTAACGTTGATATTATTATTATGATAAGGTACACCTTTAGGTAATTCGACATTAGAAGTTATTCCAGCAGCAACTAAGGCTATTCTTAAATTATTAGAAATTACACCATCTTCAACACCTATTTTTACACAGTTCGTTTTACAAGAAATAATTTCATATAAAACAATATCCTCCAAATAAGCTTTAAATATTGCCAATTGCTCTTTGGTTGGTTTGAATATTTGATTTATCTGATAAACTGATGAAAGAACTGCTTTTTCAATTTCATTCAAACTTTTATAATCATACATGTATATCCCTCCAATTTGTAGCTGCTATTATAACAAACAAAAGTATAATTGTCAATTTACTATATTACTTATTGCCATAATAATTGCCAACTTTCCATATTCATAAGTAAGAGATCCTTGTTGATAAGCAATGTAAGGCTCTCTTATCGGTCCATCACAAGATAATTCAATAGATGACCCTTGTGTAAAAGTTCCTGCAGCCATTATAACTTGATTTGAGTATCCTGGCATATCCCAAGGAATTGGCAAAACATTAGAATCAATTGGAGAAGCACTTTGAATTCCTTGACAATATTTAATAAGTTTTTCTTTATTATGAAAAATAATATTTTGCACAATATCACATCTATGTTCATTATACTTTGGTTCAACATCATAACCTAATTTTTCTAAAACTTTACTAGTAAGAACTGCAACTTTTAAACTATTAGCAACAACACTTGGAGATAAAAATAGCCCTTGTAATAATTTCTTATTAATACCTAAAGTAGGCCCTACTTCACGACCTTCACCAGGCAAAGTTAATCTCTCAGCAGCAAGTATCACTAAATCTTTTCTACCAGCAATATATGCACCATTAGGAGCAATTCCACCGCCAAGATTTTTAATCAAAGAACCAACAATTATATCAGCACCCACCGTTAAAGGAGTCTTTTCTTCAGTTAATTCACAATAACAGTTATCAATCATTATTATTACTTCTTTATCTATTTTCCTTATAAAATTTATAACTTTTTCTAATTTATAAATATCAATACTTTTTCTTGTAGAATAACCTTTAGATCTTTGGATTTCAATAACTTTTACTTTATTATTCTCTAAAAAATTTTCTATTTTATCATAATCAAATTCATTATCAATTAAATCAATTTGTTCATATTTGACACCAAAAGATTTTAAAGAACTAGCGTTTTCTTTTATCCCAATAACTTCATCTAAAGTATCATAAGGCTTACCTGTAATACTTAGAAATATATCATTGGGTCTTAAAAATGCAAAGAAAGCTACTGTCAAAGCATGAGACCCAGAAATAAATTGACTTCTGACAATAGCATCTTCTGCATCCAAAACCTCAGCAAAAACTTTTTCTATTACATCTCTACCAATATCATTGTATCCATAACCAGTAGAAGAATTAAAATGAATTTCTGAAACATTATTATTTCTAAAAGCATTAAGAATCTTTAAACTATTCTTTTCACATAAAATATCTATCTTATCAAATTGATCTTTAACATCTTTCTCACATTCATTAACTAAATCATATATTTTATTATCTATCATCAATAACTTCCTCCATCTATTCTTATTACTTCACTATTGATATAAGAACTTTTATCGCTAGCTAAAAATAAAACTAAATTTACTATATCATCAATAGTACCAAATCGATTTAACAAAATATTTCTACTTTCAGAAGAAATAAAATTATTATCTAATGAATCATCTAAATTTAAGATTTTATCTGTCATAATCCATCCTGGTGCAATAGCATTAACATTAATATATGGTGCATATTGCTTAGCAAAATTATGTGTCATAGAAATAAGAGCAGCTTTTGACGCATCATATTCTAAAGTAATAGGATCATACTTATCAAATGCATTATTAGACGATATATTAATTATTTTACCATATTTATTCTTATACATTTCTTCAGCTATTTTTCTACTAATTAAAAATGTTCCTACTAAATTAATCTCTAAAGTATGCATAAACATTTCCTTAGTTTTATCGCAAAATTCAAGATTATATTCTACTGCCGCATTATTAACTAAAACATCTATTTTTTTGAAATATTCTATTGCTTCATCTACGCTTTCACAAATCATTTCTTCACTAGCTAAATCACACTTTAAAATTAAAACATCTACTTTATATTTATCATTTATAATATTTTTTAATTTTTCAGCGCCATTTTTACTATTATTATAAGTTATCACTAAATCGTATCCATCTTTAGCAAAACCTAAAGACAAATATTCTCCTAATCCGCTTGCTCCTCCAGTAATAAAAGCTACTTTTCTCATCCTAATCACCAAACTTATTATAACAAAAATTGAAATAAAATTTAATTATTTTTACTATAAAAAAAAGCATATATACTATGCTCTTGATACATATTTGCCATCAGCAGTAGAAACTAATATTTTTTCGCCCTCATCGATAAACATAGGAACTTTTACTACCATCCCATTTTCTAGTTCAGCATCTTTCATTGCAGTTGAAGTAGTATTACCTTTAACACCAGGTTCTGATTTAGTAATCATATATTCTATTTTATCAGGTAAAATCATTCCTAATACTTCACCTTCATAAAAAGATATTATAACTTCTAAATTTTCCTTTAAGAATTTATAATCATCACCTAACTGTGATTTTTTTAGTTCAACTTGATCATAAGTTACCATGTTCATAAAGTAATAAGTATCACCTTGTGCATATAAAAATTGCATATTTTGCTTTTCAATACGAGCGGTTTCTAATTTAACATTCGTATTATAAGTTGTTTCAACTGTCGTTCCAGTTCTTAAATTTTTTAATTTAGTTCGAACAAAAGCAGAACCTTTTCCAGGTTTTACATGTTGAAACTCTACTACTTGATATAAATTATTGTCTATTTTAATTGTTAAGCCATTTTTAATATCATTTACATTTATCATATGTTTTCACCTACAATCTAACTACTTCTTTTCTTTATGAACAGTATGTTGTTTACATCTATTACAATATTTATTTAATTCTAGACGATCAGTTGTATTTTTTACATTCTTAGAAGTAACGTAATTTTCTTCTTTACAATTTTGACATACAAGAATTTTATCTTGTCTATTACCTACTTTAGCCATTTTATCCCTCCTTGGTTTCTATTGGTATTATATCAAAAAAATAATATTTTGCAAATTTTTTTTGTTAAAGATATATAAAAAGTTGCAACATGGGATATTATAACACAATTATCCATATAATTCAAAGAATTTATTAGCTATTAATCTAGTTACTCTAATATTACCATAACTTCTATTATCACTATCTGAACTGACTATATTGGGAAATGTTACTGCCATAGACATTTTAGGATTTTCAAATGGATAATAACCTACAAAAGAATTTGTAATGGTAGGTGTATCTATTATTCCATCATCATTTGTATCAATGAATGATTCTGAAGTCCCAGTTTTCCCCGCAGGAGATGGTACTCCTTTCATATAATTTTTTCCAAGTCCTGTAGTCATAACCTCTCTAAAACCTAACTGAACTCTTTCAATATATTCTTTTTTAGTAGTAACTTTATTAAGAACTATACTATCGTGTCTATATAAAAGTGTTCCTAAATTACTACCATTGTCACTTTCATAAACTTCTTTTAACAAATGAGGTTTATATCGTATACCACCAGTTGCTATTGTAGAAATATATTCAGATAATTGCATAGTAGTATAAGTATCATATTGTCCAATTACATAATTTAAAAGTAAATCTGGCTCACTACTTTTTCCAACATTACCAATTCCATCAATAGGTAAATCTATTTCTGTCTTAACACCCAAACCGAACTCATTAAATGTCTTACGATATTTTTCAAAAGCATTTTCAGTATTTATAAATTTTCCATTATAAGTATATTCATATCCCGCCACTTTCATTGCTGTTTTAAACTGATAAACATTAGAAGATTGACTCAACGCTGTTATATCGTTTATTCTTCCTAATGTTGTCCACGAACACTTTTCTGGTTTGGAATATAATTTAATACATTCATCAACTTGATATTCACCTATCTCTATAGCATTTTCATTATATCCAACTAATATTGAAGCTCCTTTAACTACACTACCTGGCGTTACTGGATTAGTAATTACTCCTGGCGTTACATCATAAATATAATATTCGCCATTTTTTTTAATAACTTGTTTACCAACCATTGCTAGAATTTCACCAGTATTAGGTTCTTTAATAACAACATATATATGATTAAACAAATCTGTCCCTGGATCTTTCTTTATTTTGATAATTTCTTCTTCTAATATTTTTTCAATTTCTTGTTGTAGATTTATATCAATAGTTAAAACAATATCATTTCCTCTTTTCCCAGAATCAATCATAACAATTTCATTATTGTCAATCGTATAAGTTCCTTTTTTTCCTTTTAATATATCCTCATATTGTTTTTCAATATAACTAACACCAACTATATCATTCAATGAATAGCCTTTAGATAAATAATAATCTTTTTCTTCCTTAGATATTTTTGATATATTCCCTAAAATTGATCTAAAAGTATCACCATATGGATATACTCTTTCCCAATCATATTTTATATAAAAGCCAGGAATTTTAGTTAAATTATCGGAAATTTTTGCAAGTTCTGAATCTGTTAGATTTTCTTTTTTTATTATTTTTTCCTCATATGAATAACCATTATTCATTAAATAATAGATATAAGCAGCCTTTTTCTCTATATCATCATATTTGCTTAAAGTTTCTCCAGTTATTCTACTTAATTTTAAATAATAAATATCTTCATCATCTAGTTTTCTGTTTTCATATTTTTGCCATTCCTCTTTGCTTATTAATGTTTTAGAAAAAGTAGCATTTTCAACTAACCAATAATCTTTTAACATTCGTTCAGTGAGTTTTGAATAATCAAGTTCAATAATTTCACTAATTAAATTAGCATATTTAATCTCACTTATAGAATCTACTTTATTTGGCTTTAAATAATA
Organism: uncultured Bacilli bacterium; assembly: GCA_944332205.1. Taxonomy (GTDB): domain Bacteria; phylum Bacillota_I; class Bacilli_A; order RF39; family UBA660; genus RUG13868. The sequence continues at coordinate 26,643 of CALVJN010000021.1, forward strand.
AAGAACTGGTATGCTTATATTATCTACAATAATATTATAATTCCTATCATATATTCTCCCACGTGGGACAGTAGAAAATGAATAAATATTGTTCGTTTTTTCAATCAATAATTTACTATAATAAGAATTTTTTATTATTGTAATATTAAATATTTGAAATAATATTATTATAAAAGAAATAAATATTATATATTTTAAAATATTTAATCTTTTATTAATATTTTTTTTAAAATTATTTTTTATTTTTATTTTTTTCATGCTATCACATTAATATTTTGTGTAATATTTAAAAAGTTATTTAATATATTTTAATAGGTGATAATTTGGAATTTGTTATTAAAGAATTTATTAGTCGATTAACAGAAGATGATATAAATAATTTTGCTTTAAAAGAAGGAATAACACTAGAAAATGATGAACTCAAAACTATATACATGTATATAAAAAATTATTGGCAAATTTTTTATAAAGAAGATGCAAGTTATTTGCTCAATGAATTAAAAGAAAAACTCAAACCAAATACATATACTAAAATAGTTGAACTATTAAACAAATATAAAAAGAAATAGAACTAAACTATTTCTTTTAATTTTGTATCAAAATCTTTATTTATTATCATTTTTATTTCTTCTTTATAAGGAGCTCTATCTTTTATCCAAGGTGTTTCAAGTATTTTAGGAATATTTTCTAATCGTTTATTATAAACAATATTTATTAAAGTATTAAAGCCAATAGTTCCATATCCAAAATTTTCATGCCTATCTTTTTTAGCACCTTTAATATTTTTACTATCATTAATATGAATACAATGAACATATTGTAATCCAATTATTCTATCAAACTCATCCAAAATAGCATCAAAATTTTCAATATTATATCCACTATCATTTAAATGACAAGTATCTAAACAAACACCAATTTTACTTTTTTCTTCTACACCATCAATTATTCTTTTTAATTCAAGAAAATTAGAACCTATTTCAGTTCCTTTACCAGCCATCGTTTCAAGCAATATTACAACACTATCATTTTGCTTATTCACTTCATTCAAAGCCTTAATAATATTATTAATGCCTTTATCAACACCTAATCCAACATGACTACCTGGATGAAGAACTAAAAACTTAATTCCAATTACAGAACAGCGCTTAATCTCTTCAATCAAAAAATTAATTGAAAAGTTATATTTATCTTCTTCTTTATCATTAGCAAGATTAATTATATATGGTGAATGAACAATTATATTATTCAATTCAATTTTATTTTCATTCATCAGCTTTTTTGCTTCATTAGTTTTTTCTAAAGAAATTTTAGTTCGAGAAGTATTTTGCGGAGCTCCAGTATAAAACATAAAAGTATTACTACCATAACTAAGAGCTTCTTTTACACTACCTAGTAGCTGTTCTTTTGAATTAAAACTAACATGACTACCTATTATTAACATAAAACCACCTATAAAAATTTTATTATAAATATTTTAAAAATGCAACAAAATAAAAAGGATGATTAATTCATCCTTATACCTTAATTGAATTTACTTTAATATTATTATATTTCTTTATTATTTACAATTATCTACTGCAACAATTTCAATTTGAGAAATAGTTTTACCTTCAGCATCAGTAATTACTTCAGCTAAACCTTTAACTGAATCAGCTGTAGTTGGTTCAGTCCAAACTTCTCCCTCACCTTCATCTGGTGCTTGCATTAAGTAAATTTTATCAGTAGTTTTTTGTGCATATTGAGTTTTTAAAACATCATAAGTTCTTAACTCATTTGAACCAGAAACTACAAGATCTCCTGTTTTATCAGCTAATTCTTCTTGGCTTACAAAGTTAATACCTTGATTTGATGAATCTTTAGCTATAAAGTAATAATTATAACTTGTACCATTGTAAGTAACTCCTACATATGCATATTCCCAAGTATCAGAATATGGAGAAGCACCACCTTTTTCAAGTGAAACACAAGAAGATTCTTCTTCATGACCAACAGGTACTAAATATAAAGTGTTAACATCAAAAAATTGTACCTTTTGTGCTTGGTTAACCATTGTTCTAGTACCATCAATATAACTAACAGCACTATCAGCAAAAGCACTCTTTCTTGAACTTGAGATATACTCAGTAACACTTGGAATAGCAATAATCATTAAAACACCTAGTATAATGATAACTGCAAGTAATTCAATTAATGTAAAACCTTTTTTGTTTGTTTTTTTCATTTTAAAAATTCCTTCCTCTCTTATTTTATAAATTAATTCTATTATAATTATTTTTTTTTGTCAATAAATTAATTGCATTATTTTTTTTCTTAATATACATTTACATTATCCCTGTCAAGTTTACTTTTTATACTTTCTATGTCTAAAATTAAATCTCTTTCAACTTCAGAACCTTTCACTACCAAATCATATCGATCAGAAGTATCTAAATCAGTCAATTTACTTAAATTAATTCCTCGATTATATGCTGCAGAATCAATATCAGTATTTTCACATTTCTCATCTGTACATGACACTAAATGTGCATAATATACATACTCATATTCAGCTGTTCCCACAATCTGCTCTTTAGTTATAGCCACAAAAGACTTTTCTTTAGAATAATATGTATCATATGGAGAACTGCTCAACTCAAAGTTATCAAGGCTTTCCATTTTTATAACAACAACACTATACTGATCAGGATAGTTAATGGAAGTATCACTTCTTATTTTATATTCTGCAGAACTAATCATTTGCTTTGCGTCTTCCAAAAAAGTCTCTTTTTTATTTTTATCCAAAGTTGATATAATATTTGGAATTGCTATTGTCATAATTACTCCCAAAATCACTATAACAGCTAAAAGTTCAATTAATGTAAATCCCTTATCTTTTAACATAACATAATCACCATACCTTAACATGATTATAATATTTTAAAAAAAACTTTTCAAGAAAAATATTTTTTCAAATATATGGTTTTAAACAAAAAAAAACTCATCAAAATGAGTTTATTTTTGCAACATATTCAATAAATTTACTTTAAACATATCTTTTTCAGGATGAGTTTTTGAAATCATAACACCTTTATAAGTTGATAATTCAGCACGATGACCTTCTTCAAGAATCCCCTCAGGTGTTATATTAGTAAGTAATACTATTTTTTTATCTTCGTATACAGTATAATGTAATCTTATTTCACCATGTACTTTTGCAAATAATTTAGCCGTAGGCAACTTCAATTCATAACTACTAGTTTTTTCCTTTTTAGACACAGACACTAACTCACCTAAAAAATTACCACTTCTAATTTCAGGATAATACTCAAATGTTAATTTTTTATAGGCAAACATATTATATTTCCTTACAGTTCTTTCTTTTTTTCTAAAATCATTTTCATTTTGATATTCAAATATATAATTTTGTTTCATAAACATTCAACCCCCTAAAAACATACATACACATCCAACCCCTATTATCAAGATGTGTATGTATTATACCATAGCTTTACAAAAATGTCAACTTTAATGTTATTTTTGATAGCGTTTCCAAAGTGTGGAGATATATAAAATAAACCTTTGTAAAATAAAAAAACGGTTAAAAACCTAAAAAAG
>CALVJN010000022.1 GCA_944332205.1 uncultured Bacilli bacterium
CCTTCTAACCTACAATTAATTTAAATTATAATTCTTATTTTTTAGGAGATATTTCTCCACACTTATTCAACACTAACTTTTTTGATATTGTTTAAAAAAAAATAACAAAATCTATTGGTTTTGTGTTAATATATTATTATAAGTATTATTATAGGAGAATTTGAGGTGGTTATTTTGGATAATCTTTCTTTAATCATTTTATCTTATGTAATTATCGCTTTAGTACTGATATTTGTTGTACTTGGTCTAATTAAAAAAAGAAGAACTAATTCTTTTAAAATTGAGTTAGAAGAGTTGGATAGAAAGAAAAATGAAATTGAAAGTGCACCGGTTATTTCTGAGCTTGCTAAAATAGAAACAATTGTTAAAAATGATAAAATGGAAGAAAAGTATAAATCTTGGCTTAATACTTTTGATTATGTTAGAAATGAGATAATTCCTAAAATTAATGATATGATTATAGATCTTGATATTTATTTAGATAAAAAGAAATATAAAGACTATATATCTCATGTAGCTAAAACAGAGCTTGCTATTTATAAAGCAAGAGAAGTAATTGATAATGTGCTTAATGAAATAAAAGAAATAAATTCTAGTGAGGAAAAATATAGAAAAATTATTATTAAATTAAAAGCTAAGTATCGCGAATTACAATCAATATTTGAATCTAAAAAGTCTGAATATGAAGATATTGCTAATGTGATCGAATTACAATTTGAAAATATTGAAAAAAGATTTCAAGATTTTGAAGATTGTATGGAGGAAAGTGATTATCAAGAGGTCTTTCGTATTGTTAAGGGTATAGATATAATGATAGATCATATGGGGATTGTTATTAATGAGGTTCCAGATCTTGTGTTACTTGCTAATAAATTAATCCCTAAAAAAATAGAACAAATTACTGAAATATATGACGATATGAATACAAAAAAATATCCTTTAAAACATTTGAAAATCGAATATAATGTGGAAGAGTCATTAAAAAATATTAATCAAATCATTGATAGAATTAAAGTGTTGAATTTAGAAAATTGCATGTTTGAACTTAAGACTATGCTTGAATATTTAGAATCATTATTTAATGAGTTTGAATATGAGAAGAAATCTAAAAGAGAATATGACGATAATAAAGAAGTATTTGATAAACGTCTAGATAAATTAACTCATGTTGTTAGCGATATATATCTGCAATTAGATGATATAAAAAATATGTATGATCTTACTGATAGTGATGTTAAAACGATTGATTTAGTAAATACCAAATTGAATGAGTTAAATGACAAATATAAATTAATGACAAAGAGTTTGAGCAAAAAGAAAATACCTTATTCAGAAGCATATGAGTCATTAAGTGGTTATTTAACAGAATTGAAGATAATTGAAGATGAACTTGATGAATCTTTGAAAAATCTTGGTAATATGTATGATGATGAAGTAAGAGCAAGGGAACAATTAGATGAAATTCAAGAATTATTAAAACAATCAAAAGTTAAAATTAGAAGTTATAAGTTGCCAATAATTTCTAATAATTATTTTGTGGAATTGCAAGAAGCAAACGAAGCTATTTTGGAAATTATAAAGGAATTAGAAAAAAAACCTATCGCTATAAAAATTTTAAATACTAGAGTAGATACAGCTCGTGATTTAGTTTTGAAATTATATAATACAACTAATGATATGATAAAGACGGCTAAACTTGCTGAATATTCTATTGTTTATGGGAATCGTTATCGCAGTCAAGATATTAATATTGATAGTGGTTTAAATCAAGCTCAAGTTTTATTTTACAAGGGAAATTATAAAAAGTCATTGGATGTTACTATATCAACTATCTCACGTGTTGATAAAAACATAAAAGAGAAAGTAATGGAATTATATGAAAAAGCAAATTAATGAAAATGGTTTTGGTAAAGCTGAAATAATTATTTGTTTGTGTGCTTTGCTTGTTTTTATGGCAATTGGTATTAAATCTTTATCTGAAAATAAAGATAGTAGTAAGTTTTCTCTTTTAAAAAAGCAAGCTGAAAATTTTGCATATAAGGTTATGATATACAAGGATAAGTATACTAGAGTGGATAATATATATTATCTTGATTATTTGCTTGATGATGGGTATGCTATTGAAGTTATTGATCCATTTAATGAAAATATGTCATGTGATCGATATGAGTCTTTTGTTAAAATTGATGGTAATGAAAAAATAATTGAGTTAAAATGTGGTAATTATTTAATATCAGGTGTTTTAGAAGAAGATTTTACTGTTTTTCGTTTATCAGAGTGGCAAGAGAATGCTGCAAATGGTGAAATGGCAATTTTGTATAATTATTCTAAAGATAATACAGTTGTTAATAGTAGTTATATGTTGGAAAATCAATTTATTGATGTTTTTAATAGTAATGAAAATTATAGTATAGAAAATTTAGATGAATTTACTTTTTCTAATATTGAACTTTTAAGTAAGGCTTTTTATAGAGAAAAACAAGTAGTTAAAGAATTTAAAAAATAAGATGAATTATCATCTTTTTTTTGATATACTTAAAATGGTGATATTTATGGGAATTTTTAATAAAATAAAAAATATTTTTAAAAAAGAGGATAATTTTAAACAAAACGATGGTTTTAATGATAATACCAAAAATATAGAATTAGATAATAAAGAAGATAAAATACCGATTGAAAAAGAAAATGTAAAAGTTTATGAAAAAGGTTTATCAAAAACTAGAGATAATTTTGTATCCAAGCTTATTAATCTTACTAATAAGTATAGTAAAATAACTGATGATTATTTTGATGAATTAGAAGAAATACTTATTATGGCCGATATTGGTGTAAATACGGTAATGGATTTTATGGATAGGCTTAGAAAAAGAGTTAAAAATGAGAAAATTGAAGATTTGGAATATTTAAAAGAAGTTATTGTTGATGAACTATTTATTATTTATGTTAATGATGAAGTTATTGTTAATAAAATTAATTTTAGTAGTGATGGTCCCACAGTTATTCTTTTTGTTGGTGTTAATGGGGTAGGAAAAACTACGACAATTGCTAAAATTGCTGCTAAGTTTAAAGATGAAAATAAAAAAGTTATGATGATTGCTGGGGATACATTTAGAGCAGGAGCTACAAAGCAATTAGAAGAATGGGCTGAAAGAACAGGTTCTTTATTTGTTGGAAAAGAAGAGGGTGTTGATCCATCAAGTGTTATTTATGAAGGATTAGAAAAAGCTAAAGAAGAAAATGTTGATATTGTTTTAATTGATACGGCTGGAAGATTGCAAAATAAAATAAATTTAATGAAAGAGTTAGAAAAAATAAATAAAGTAATAGGTAAAGTGATACCTGGTGCTCCTCATGAAACTTTATTAATAATTGATGCTACTACTGGACAAAATGGTATTTCTCAAGCTAAAGCTTTTAAAGAAATTACTGATATAACTGGTATTGTTCTTACTAAGCTTGATGGTACTGCAAAAGGTGGTATTGTTTTAGCAATAAAAGAAAGTATTGGAATTCCTGTTAAATTTATTGGATTAGGTGAAAGAAAAGAAGATTTGCAAGTATTTGATATTGAAAAATATATATATGGACTATTTAAGGATATGATGTAAGATTATGGAAAAATTTGTTTATTTAAATAATTTATATGATTGTTATAAAGAGTTGCTTACCGATAAGCAAAAAATGTATTTTGAAGATTATTATTTTAATAATTTATCACTTAGTGAAATTGCAGAAAATTATGATGTTAGTAGAAATGCTGTACATAATCAATTGAAGATTATTGAAGAAAAATTAGAAGAATTTGAGTTTAAGTTACAAATATCGAATAAGAAAAAAAAGATTATTAAATTATTAGAAGGAAAGGTAGAAGATAAATTCTTAGAGAATATTAAAAATTTATTATAGGTGTATTTTATGTTTGGAAAGATATGTTTTGTTGGTGAAGACAGTATTTTTGTTGAGTTAAAGCAAGATTTTGAGATAAAGAATAATATTTTGAATTCACATGTGGTTATTGAAGATAGAGAAAAATCTTTATTAGGAGAAATTTTTGAAATTAATAAAGGAAATGTTAAAATTAAATTTCTTGGTGAATTTCAAAATGGAAAGTTGCAAAGAGGAATTATTAGGAAACCTTTACTTGATGCTTCAGTAAGATCTGTTACAGAAGAAGAGATTTCTATTATTTTAGGAAAACAAGCTGAAAATACTTTAGTTTTAGGAGCTAGTCCTTTTTATAATGGACAACAAGTTTATTTTGATATCAACGATTTTTTTAGTAATCATTTTGCTGTATTTGGAAACAGTGGTAGTGGAAAATCTTGTGGTGTTGCAAGGCTCATACAAAATGTTTTTTCTAACAATTATCTTCGACCATATAATGCAAATTTTATTTTATTTGATGTTTCTGGTGAATATTCTCAAGCTTTGAGTAATTTAAGTAACATTGATCCAAATTATAATTATCGTGTTTTTTCTACTGGGATTGTAAATAATAAGTTTGAACCATTAAGAATTCCTTTATGGTTATTGAATTCATCTGATTTGGCACTTTTACTTATGTCTAATTCACATTCACAATTACCAATTATAGAAAGAATGCTCAAATTGGCGAAAGCTTTTTCAGAGTCATCTGATGTTGCTTTAGCTTTTAAAAATCATTTAATTGCCAAAGCTATAATTTCTGTTTTATTTAGCGATTCTGCACCAGCAAAGAAAAAAAATGATATTTTTGCAATAGTTGAAAATTGCTCGACGCCTAATTTTAATTTAGAAGCTGTGTTAACAGGTGTTGGTTATACTAGAAAGTTTAGAGAATGTTTTAATATAGATAAATTTGGAACTTTTACAGAAAGCATTTTACTTACTGAATATGTTTCATCTTTCATAAATGAAAAATTCGATAATTATGAACCTAGTGAACAATGTTATTATAGTTTACTTGATTTAGAAAAGGCGTTAGATTTTACTTTAATTTCAGATGGTTGGTATAGAAATGAAAATACTTATGCTGATGCTGCTACTATAAAAGTTAGATTGCATTCTTTAGTAACTGGACCATATAGTAAGATATTTGACTATAGTAAGAAAGTTAATACCGAACAATATTTGAGTGGTTTATTTTTTAAAGAAAATAGAAAATGTCAAATTGTTAATATTAATTTGGATGATATGGATGATTCTATCGCTTCAGTTATTACTAAAATATTGACAAGACTTATTTTTGATTTTTCAAAGACTATTTCTAAAAGAGGTAGTGTACCATTTCATATTTTTGTTGAAGAAGCACATAGATACATAAAAAAAGATAATGATTATTATTTAATCGGTTATAATATTTTTGAACGTGTTGCAAAAGAAGGAAGAAAATATGGCGTTATTTTAGGTGTTATTTCTCAACGTCCTGTTGAACTTTCAGATACTGTTATATCACAATGTTCTAATTTTTTGATATTTAAAACTAACCATCCTTGTGATGAAGATTATATTAGAAGGATTATTCCAAATATTAATACTGATATTGTTGATAAACAAAAAGAGTTGCAATCTGGCAGTTGCCTTGCTTTTGGTAGTGCTTTTGAAGTACCAGCAATCGTAAAACTAGAGTTACCAAATCCTCCGCCGCTTAGCAATAATAGTAATATTATAAGATTTTGGGGAAATATAAATAGATAGGGATGATAATATGTTTGAGAGTTTAGGTGAAAGATTACAAAATGCTTTACATAAAATAAAAGGTTATGGAAAGATAAATGAAGATAATATAAGTGATATGATGCGTGAGATACGTCTTGCTCTTTTAGAAGCAGATGTTAATTACACAGTAGTTAAAGAGTTTACTAATAAAGTTAAAGAAAAAGCTTTAGGTGAGGAAGTACAAAGAAGTTTAAAACCTGGTGATGTGTTTGTTAAAATCGTAAAAGATGAGCTTACAGCACTTTTAGGTGGAGAGCAAAAACCATTAAATTTAGTTGGTAATCCTGCAATATTAATGCTTGTTGGACTTCAAGGAAGCGGTAAAACAACTGCAATTGGAAAACTTTCTAATTTATTGCGTAAAAAGCATAGTAAGAAACCACTTCTAGTTGCCTGTGATGTTTATAGACCAGCGGCAATAGATCAATTAAAGCAAATTGGAAAGCAATTAAATATTGAAGTGTATGAAGAGGGAAAAAATGATCCAGTAGAAATTGCTAAAAATGCTATTGAGTATGCTAAAACAAGTAAATTTGATTATGTTTTGGTAGATACAGCAGGAAGACTTCATATTGATGATAATTTAATGGATGAATTAGAAAATATTAGAACTAATATTAATCCCCAAGAAATACTTTTAGTAATTGATTCAATGATGGGACAAGATGCTATTAATGTTATAGAAGGTTTTAATAATAAGTTGCCACTTACAGGTGTAATTTTAACTAAACTTGATGGTGATACTAGAGGTGGAGTTGCACTTTCAGTGAGACACCTTACTAATGTTCCTATTAAGTTTATTGGAACTTCAGAAAAGATGGATGGTATTGATTATTTTGATCCAGAGCGAATGGCAGGAAGAATTTTAGGAATGGGAGATATTGTATCACTTGTTGAGAAAGTTCAAGCCGAAATTGATGAAAAAGAAGCTCAAAATGCAGCTAAAAAATTACAAAGCGGGAAATTTGATTTAGAAGATTTTTTAACTCAAATGAAACAAATAAAAAAATTAGGACCACTAGAGAATCTTCTTAAACTTATTCCTGGTGCATCTAAATTAGGTCTTAACAACGTTAATATTGATCCAAAACAATTAGGACATATTGAAGCAATTATTTTATCGATGACCCCTAAAGAAAGACATAATCCTGATATTATTAAAGCAAGTAGAAAAACAAGAATTGCTAAAGGTTGTGGGCTTTCTGTTCAAGAAGTTAATAAACTTTTAACACAGTTTGAACAAATGAAAAAAATGATGAAGCAATTTAGTAATGGTAATATGAAGTTTCCTTTTTAAATAAAAAATAGTAGCATTGGCTAATGCTATTATTTTTGTTTTGAATTATTTTTTATTTTCTAAAATTCCATAGGTATTACTTTTAGTATCATAAAACAAATCTATTTTAGGTGGGAAATATGTTAATATTATGAAAATTAAATAGGTTATTACAATTAAAAATATGCTTATTATTTTATTATTTTTTATTTCTTCTTTTATTATTAACTTGTAACTTGTTAACTCTATAAATGAATAAACAATAATTAATATTATTATAGAAATTATTAAATTATGACCAATAGTATAATGGATTGGTAAGTATATAATTAAGTAAATTATTATTCCTAAAATAATGGCAATAATATAGGATAATGATAAATTGTTATATTTTATTTTTTTTCTTTTATAAAAGAAATATTCAAAAATCATAAAAATTAGTGATGGTGTTATAATTAATTTCATGTGTTCCCATATACTTTCGTTTACTGGAAAAAAAATACTAAAAATGGTACTAGGAAAAAAATCATATAGAAAATGACTAATAATAGATAAAAATAAAATTAAAAAATACCAATAAATTTAAATTTTTTCATATTAAATATTATGCTATATATTTTGAATTTTATACTATTTTTATGTTATAATGTTCTATATAAAATAAGGAGTACTATGATGAAAAAGATAGCTATTTTTGGCAATATATATGGTAATTATCAAGCATTAGATAGTATTTTAAAAGATATTGATAAATATTCTTTTGATAAAGTGATTTGTCTTGGTAATTTAATTGGCAAAGGACCTAATTCTATTGAATGTTTAAATACTGTTATTGATTCAAAAATAATTTTGTTAATGGGGAATGAAGAATATTCGATTATTGAAGATGATAATAAAATAGATAAAAAAGATATTTTTTTATCTTTAGATAGCAGTCAAAAAAGCTATTTAAAATCATTGGCAATTAGTTATGAAATACTTGAAGATGGACATTTGTTTTCATTTTCTAATTTTATTATAAATAATGATACTAAAAGTAAATATTCATTTTTTAATTACGATGTTCTATATCAAAACGATTTTTATAATATATTGGAAAAGTCTGATTATGAGTATTTATTTTGCGTTCAAAATAAAGAGCCTTTTAATACTTATATTGGAAAAAGATTATTTTCTTTTATAGGCAGTAGTGGTTGTACTAATAGTGAATATACTTCGTATACTATTTTGGAATTTGATAAGAACGTTATTAATATTCGAACTAGATTTATTAAATATGATAAGAAAAAGTTTGTAAAATCTTTTGATGAAAGTGAAATTTTTAATGAAAATAAGGAAGAAATTAAATTATTTTTTAATTTATGAAGCGGTGATTTTTAAATGAAAAAAGAATTTTCTAGTGGTGCAATTGTATATAATTTTCTTGATGATAATATAAAATTTTTAATTGTAAAGCATGTTTTAGGTCATTTTTCTTTTCCAAAAGGTCATATTGAAAATGGAGAAAATGAACAGTCTACTTCAATAAGAGAAGTATTAGAAGAAACAGGGATTTTAATAAGTATAGATACAAATTTTAAGAGAATTAATACTTATTGTCCTTATGAAAATGTTACTAAAAATGTTATATATTTTATAGCAAAACCAATATCTGGAATTATTAAGATACAAGAAGCAGAAATTTCAGAAGCTTTTTGGGCTGACTATGTTAGTGCTAGAAATATACTTACATATGAGTCTGACAAAAAAATATTAGATGATGCTTACAAGTATATTATAAATAAATTTAATTGTTAATTATTTTAAAGCTGTGTTTTTATATATTTTTTATTGACAAAAAAAATATATAAGAGTACTATTATGATAGTTTCTGTAGAAACTATGGTGATTTTATGAATAATGATAAAGAAAATTCTAAAATATTGTTTTATATTAAAATGTCGAAAGAGTTATATGATATCATGATTGAAGAGGAAGCTCAGAAATGTGGTATTACTAAACAGGAAGCTCATGTTTTACTTTTTTTTAGTAATAATCCTAATTTTTCTAATGCTACAGATGCAGTTTGTTATCGAGGCTTTTCTAAAGCTTATGTTTCTAAAGCTATAAAATCTTTAGATGAAAAAGGATTTATAAGGATTATTAATAGTGACACTGATAAAAGATATCAGCACATTTTTATTGATTCTATTGCATATGATATTGTTGATAAGTTGAAAAAAGTACAAAAAGAATATTTTTTATTGTTAAAAAATGGTATTTCTGATAAAGATTTTTTAATCCATCTTAAAGTTATTGATAAAATTGCTAAGAATGTTATGAATAAAATGAAAGGATGATTATGTGTTTAAATTATTAAAAAAATTTAATAGAAAAGATGTTTTAATTATATTAATTTGTGTGGTTTTAATATCATTTCAAGTATGGTTAGATTTAAAACTTCCAGATTATATGTCGAAAATAACAACTTTGTTACAACAAAGTGATACTGGAATTAATAGTATTTTAGAACAAGGCGGTTATATGCTACTTTGTGCCGGTGGAAGTTTGTTATCGGCAATAGTAGTTGGATATTTAGCTTCACTTCTTTCTTCAACTTTTTCTAAGAATATTAGAAAGAAAATTTTTGAAAAGGTTCAAAGCTTTAGTATGGAAGAAATTAAGAAGTTTACTACTAGTAGTTTAATTACTAGAACTACTAATGATATTACTAATGTTGAAATGCTTATTTCTATGGGATTACAACTTTTAATTAAAGCACCTATTACTGCAGTATGGGCTATTTTTAAAATACTTAATAAAAGTTGGCAATGGAGCGCAATTACTGGTGTTGCTGTTCTTATTTTATTAACAATGGTTGTAATGTTAATGATAGTAGTTATACCAAAATTTAAAATTGTTCAAAAACTTATTGATAATATAAATGGGTTAACACGTGAAAATTTATTAGGTATTAGAGTTATTCGAGCTTTTAATGCTGAAAAATATCAAGAAAATAAATTTGAAGAAGGTAATATTAAGCTTACAAAAACACAATTATTTAATCAAAGTATGATGGGGATTATGCAACCAGTTATGTATTTAATTATGAATTGCATTACACTTGCTATTTATTTTGTTGGAGCATATTTGATTAATGCAGCAGGTTTTCCAGATAAGATATCTATTTTTAGTGATATGGTAGTATTTACAAGTTATGCAATGCAAGTTATTATGTCATTTTTGATGCTTGCTATGATATTTATTATGTACCCACGTGCAAGTGTATCTGCTGATCGTATAAATGAAGTTATTGAAACTTTTTCTACAATTAATGATGGTGATGTAGAAGAAGAAAATTATATAAAAGGTGAAGTAGAATTTAGAAATGTTTCTTTTAGATATCCTGATTCTGAAGAATATGTGTTGAAAGATATTTCTTTTGTTGCAAGGGAAGGGGAAACTGTAGCCTTTATTGGTTCTACTGGTAGCGGAAAATCAACTCTTATAAATCTTGTTCCAAGATTTTATGATGCAACAGAAGGTGAAGTATTAGTAGATGGTGTTAATGTTAAAGATTACAAATTAAATATTTTGCATAATAAACTTGGTTATGTTCCTCAAAAAGCAGTTATGTTTAATGGTAGTGTTAAATATAATGTTTCTTATGGGGATAATGGAAAAGAAAAGGCTTCTTTGGATAAAATAAAAGAAGCAGTTAGAGTTGCTCAAGCTAAGGATTTTGTTGAAAAAATGTCTAACACCTATGATTCTAATATTGCTCGTGGTGGAACTAATGTTTCTGGTGGACAAAAGCAACGTTTAGCTATAGCAAGAGCAATTGCTAAAGATCCTGAAATTTATATTTTTGATGATAGTTTTTCAGCTCTTGATTATAAAACTGATTATATTCTTCGTAATGAATTAAAAAAATATACTAAAAATGCTACTTGTTTAATAGTAGCTCAAAGAATAGGTACAATTATTAATGCTGATAAAATAATTGTATTGGATCATGGTAATTGCGTTGGAATAGGTACTCATAAAGAATTACTAAAGAAATGTTCAATATATAAAGAAATAGCTTATTCACAATTATCAAAGGAGGAGTTAGAAAATGAGTAATGATGAATATAAGAGTAAACCTCGAAATCATGGACCAGGTCCTAGGATTGCTGAGAAACCAAAAGATTTAAAAAATGCTATAAAAAAGCTGATTTTATATTTGGATAAATTTAAACCTCTTATAGTCATTGCTTTAATTTTAGCAGTTGTTAGTTCTATTTTATCAATTATTGGACCAAATAAATTAAGTGATTTAACTGATATTATAAAGGAAGGTCTTATTACTGGTATTAATTTTGAAAAAGTTAAATCTATTTCAGTATTTTTAGTTACTTTATATTTAGTTAGTGCAATTTTTAATTATATTCAAACTCTTATTATGACTAATGTAGCTAATAATTTTGCAAAAAATTTACGTAGTCGAATTTCTATTAAAATAAATAGATTGCCTCTTAAATATTTTGATAACAATAGTTATGGTGATATACTTTCGAGAGTTACTAATGATGTAGACACTATTGGTGTTACTATGCATCAAAGCTTAGGGAGTTTAGTTAGTGCAATTACACTTTTCTTGGGGTCAATTATTATGATGTTTGCTACGAATTGGATTATGGCAATAACAGGTATTGTTGCTTCGACAATTGGGTTTGTATTTATGTTTATAATTCTTGCTAAGTCACAGAAGTATTTTACTTTAAGGCAGATAGAGTTAGGTAAACTTAATGGACATATTGAAGAAATATATACTAATCATAATGTTGTTAAAGCTTATAATGGTGAGGAAGAATCTCTAGAAAAGTTTGATAAGCTTAATGAAAAAGTTTATGAGTGTAATAGAAAAAGTCAATTTTTGTCTGGAATGATGCAACCGATAATGTCCTTTGTTGGTAATTTTAGTTATTTGGCAGTTTGTGTTGTTGGTGCAATTCTGGTTATGAACAATGAAATTTCTTTTGGTGTTATAGTTGCTTTTATGATATATGTTAGATTGTTTACTAATCCTCTTACGCAAATAGCTCAAGCTATGACAAATTTACAGTCGACGGCAGCTGCAAGTGAAAGAGTTTTTGAATTTATTGAAGAAAAAGAAATGGATGATGAAAAAAATATTAAAAAAAGACTTCATAAATCTAAAGTAAAAGGAAATATAGTTTTTGATCATGTTAAGTTTGGATATAATAATGATAGAGTTATTATTCAAGACTTTTGTTGTAATGTTAAGCCAGGAGAAAAAATTGCAATAGTTGGACCCACTGGTGCTGGTAAGACAACAATGGTAAATTTATTAATGAAATTTTATGAGATAAATTCTGGTGATATTACGATTGATGGTGAATCAATTAGAGAACTATCAAGGGAAAACGTTCATGATTTATTTATAATGGTTTTACAAGATACTTGGTTATTTGAAGGTACTATTAGAGATAATATCAAGTATAATAAAGAAAATGTTACTGATGAAGAAATTATGCAAGCATTAGAAGTAGTTGGAGTTGATCATTTTGTTAAGTCATTACCTAAAGGGTTAGATTATGTATTAACTGATAATGATAGTATTTCAGCTGGTCAAAAGCAATTATTAACTATAGCACGCGGTATGATAAAAGATGCACCATTTTTAATTCTTGATGAAGCAACTTCTTCAGTTGATACTCGTACAGAAGAACTTGTTCAAAAAGCAATGGATAAATTAACAGAAGGAAGAACATCTTTTATAATTGCTCATAGATTATCAACTATTAAGAATGCTGATTTAATATTGGTTATGAAGGATGGTAATATAATCGAGCAAGGAAATCATAAAGAATTAATGAATAAGAATGGTTTCTATGCTGAGCTTTATAATTCACAGTTTAAAAAATAGAAAAATTTATTTTTATATAATTGTAATGATGTATTATCAAAAGCTTGAAAATAATATTTATATTAAGTGATGCAAATGCATCATTTTTTATTTATTAAATCTTATAGAATATTTTTATTTTTTATATGAAAACAATATAAAATTTTAATTTCTGTTATAATACAATATTGTAACGTTTTAAATTTTACTTTATTTTTTGTTTTTTCTTTTTTATTTATATGTTATAATATTTATAATAATAAGGTAGTTTAATATAAATTGATTATAGGAAGGCTATAATATAGGGTGATTATATGAATATTATTGATATTATAAATAAGAAACGTAATAAATTAGAATTAACTAGAGAAGAATTAGAGTATGCTTTTAATGGTTATATAAAAAAGGAAGTAAAAGATTATCAAATGTCATCATTGTTGATGGCAATTTGTATAAACGATTTAACAGATCAAGAAGTTTTTGATTTAGTTGATATTTTTATAAAAAGTGGAGATACTATTGATTTGTCTAGTGTTTCAGGTGTAAAAGTAGATAAGCATTCTACTGGTGGAGTTGGTGATAAAACTACGTTAATCATTGCGCCTATTGTAGCATCATTGGGTATAAAAGTTCCTAAAATGAGTGGTAGAGGATTAGGGTATACCGGTGGAACTATTGATAAACTTGAAAGTATTCCAGGGTTTAAAGTTAATTTGACTAAAGAAGAATTTGTAAAAGAATTAAATGATATTGGGATGGTTGTTTGTAGTCAGACAGATTCTTTAGTGCCTTTAGATAAAGAGATCTACACGTTAAGAGATGTTACAGCAACTGTTGAGTCTATACCTTTGATAGCTGTTAGTATAATGAGTAAAAAAATTGCAAGTGGTGCTGATAAGATTTTAATAGATATAAAAGCAGGTAAAGGTGCTTTAGTTAAAACAGAACATGATGCAAAACTTCTTAGAGATTTGATGATAAGAATTGGTAATAAATATAATAAAGAAGTAAACTGTATAATATCAAATATGGATATTCCTTTAGGTATATGTGTTGGCAATGCTTTAGAAGTAGCTGAAGCAGCTGAAATATTAGATGGAAGAATAAAAAATAATTTGTATGATTTGTCATTAGAAATAGCAAGTAATATGATTAGTATGGGAAAAGGAATTTCTATAGTTGCAGCAAGAGATGAAGCAATAGAGGCTATAAAGTCTAAGAAAGCATATAATAAGTTTATGGAATTTGTTTCTTATCAAAAAGGTGATATTGAAAGTATGGTTATCAGTGATAAAAAAATTGAAATAGCTGCAACAAAAAGTGGGATTATTACTTTTATTGATGCCTATAAGGTTAGTGAAGTATCTTGTAAATTAGGAAGTGGAAGACTAACTAAGGATGATGTTATCGACTCTACGGTAGGTGTATTTTTAAATAAACAAGTTGGTGATTCGGTACAAGTTGGTGATATTATATGTACGATTTATTATAATAAAGTAAAAGATGATTTTGACATAGCAAAAGCATTTACAATACAATAATAAAAACTACCGTTTGGTAGTTTTTTTAATACAAAAATATAAGCATTAAGGTAAGAATTTGTTGAAAGAATTTATCAAAATACAATTTTAAATAAATTTATAATTTTTCAGATTAGGTGCATTTTGAAATGATATTTGAATTACTAAATTTATTTAAGGTCAAATAAAAAGCAAAATTCCAAATGAAATTTGACGAAAAGTAATAAATTACAACAAATATACAAATTAGAACTTTTTGTGTCTATTTTTTATTGACAAGTTCAGAGATTATCATAAACAGTAGTTTTTATTTATCTAAAAATCTTACAAAATATTCTTCATAAGTCATAGGGTTATTTTGAATATATGTAGCTATTTCTATTCCAACATATCTATAGTGCCATGGTTCTTCTTTATATCCAGTGATAAATTCTGCTTCTTTAGTATATCTTAAAATAAAACCATATTTGTAAGCATTTTGTTGCATCCATTCATATTCTTTTGTTTTTCCAAAACTAGTATACGATAGTGTAATATTATCTACATCAACTGCAAGACCTGTTTGATGTTCTGAAGAACCTGCTCTTGCAGAATAAGTATCAGCTTTCTCGGTTCCATCAGCTTTAACGTAATTAGAATAAAGATTTTCTTGATATTGATAGCTTCTATATGTTGATACAGCTCTAATATTGTACCCTTCTGTTTTAGCATCTTTAGCCATTTGTTCAAAAGCTTCTTTAGCTTCTTTTACCATTTGTTTATTTCCTGAAGAAAAATTAGAATCAATTGTTTCTAAATTATTTGGTACATAATCTTTTGATAGTGAATAAAATTTATTTGTAAGAACTTTGTTAGTATTTTGATTTGGACTAGGATAATTTTTAGAATAAAATTCTTGATCTAATCCAATATTTACATAAATAATAACTTTTTCTAAATCTAAATTTGGATTATTGTTTTTATATTCTATATATCTATCAATATATTCTTCTTTAAAAAAATCTAATTTTTCGTTTATGTTTTCTAATTCTATTAGTTTTTTTTCTAATTCTGTTAAAGGTTTGTTATTTTCTTCTTTATTATTATTATTATTATTGTTGTTTTCTTGATTATTATTAGTAAAAACTATAAATAGAATTAGAAAGGTTAAAGATAATAAAAGAATTATTGTTATTATTATAATATTTTTATTTCCTTTAGAATTATTTAATTTAACTTTACTATTATTATTATTTAAACTATTATTCATAAAACACCTCTATATAATATATTATATCATATTTATAGTTATTGATATGACAAAAATATCATATTTTTAAATAGGAGGAATTATGAAAAAGATTATTATTATATTTATGTTATCAATAATGATTATACCTTTTAATGTTTTTGCGGTAACTAGCCAAGAAAATTCTTCTTTGTTGGAAAATGCTAAAAGTGGTATTTTGGTAGAAGCTTCGACTGGGGAAATTTTGTATGAAAAAAATAAAGATGAAAAAGTTTCAATTGCATCATTAACGAAGATGGTAGCTCAAATTATTATTTTAGAAAATATTGAAAATGGTAGTTTGAAATGGGATGAAATTGTTACTACGAGCAGTAATGCTGCTTCTATGGGGGGAACTCAAATTTGGCTTACAGCTGGTGAAAAAATTAGTGTAGAAGATTTATTTAAGGGAATGACAATGGCGAGTGCTAATGATGCAACAGTAGCTCTTGCAGAAAGAATTGCAGGAACAGAAAGTGAATTTGTTAAATTAATGAATGATAAAGTGAAAGAACTCGGATTAAAAAATACTGTTTTTAAAAATTGTACTGGACTTGATGAAGAAGGACATTATTCCACTGCATATGATTTGTCTGTAATAGCAAGAGAACTATTAACGCATGATGATATTTTACGATTTTCTTCAGTATACGAAGATTATATAAGAAAAAATACACCAAATAAGTTTTGGATAGTAAATACTAATAAGTTAGTTAGATTCTATGAGGGAGCTGATGGTTTAAAAACTGGATTTACTGATAACGCTGGTTATACGATGGCTGTAACCGCCAAAAGAGATGATATGCGTTTAATTGCAATTGTTTTGGGTGAGCAAGTAAGTAAAGTAAGAAATGACGAAACAACTGAATTATTAGATTATGGTTTTAATACTTATAAAGTTAATTTGATAAAATCAAAGGGAGAAGTTGTAAAAAAAATAAAAATAGATAAAGGCAGTAGTAATGAGGTTGAGATTGTAACTCAAAATGATATATTAGTTTTAAATAAAAAAAGTGATGCAACAGTTAATTATGATACTAAAGTAACTGTTAATGAAATAGAATTACCAGTAAAAAAGGGGACAGTTATTGGAAAAATAGAGGTGTTATATAATAATAAAGTAATTAAGTCAGATAATTTAATTGTTAGCAATGATGTTGAAAAAATTAATTATTTTAAATATTTATTTGATAATTTAAAGGATATAGTTAATTGTTCTTTCTTTTAATTTTTCATAAGAGGTGGATAAATTTAAAAGTTTATCTATCTTTTATTTATATAAATTTTATTTGTAACACTTTTTATAATATGATATTATTAATATATAAATAATAGGTGGTGCTGGTTTTATGATTTGTAAAAAATGTGGTACTGAAGCTTTAGATACAGATAAGTTTTGTAATAATTGCGGTTGTCGGTTAAAAGAAGATTTTAATAATTATCAACAAAATATCGATGAATTTAAAAAAGCTGATAATTTTAATTCTTTGATTATGCCTGTTAATTATAGTAATATAGAAAAGTATAAAAATATTAGAAATACTAATTATGATAATAATTATATTAGCAATTATAAGCCATTAAAAAATAATAATAAATTAGCTAAATTATTTATTATTTTAGGAAGCTTTTGCTGTTGTCTTTCTCTAATTATTTTGTTTTTTAATTCTAGTTTATTATTTAATAATTATTCTGGAAAAAGGACTATTATGATTTATATGATAGGTTCTGATTTAGAGTCAAAGTATTATTCAGCAAGTGCTGATATAGTCGAAATGGTAAATTCTAATGCTGATTTTGAAAATATAAATTTGTTAATATATACTGGTGGAACTAAAGATTGGCATTATGAAGGTATATCTAGTGATGAAAATGCTATTTATAAAGTTACTAGTGATGGATTAGAAAAAATAAAGTCATATTCTAGAAAAGATATAGGGAATGCTAGTACTTTGACTGAATTTATAGACTATTCCTATGATAATTATAAAGCTGAAAAATATAGTTTAATTTTATGGGATCATGGTGGAGGGCCAATATATGGTTATGGTTATGATGAATATAATACAACAAATTCTCTAACTTTATTAGAATTAAAAAAAGCACTAAAAAATAGCCAATTTGGTGCAAATAATAAGTTGGAATTTATTGGATTTGATGCTTGTTTAATGGCTACAGCTGAAATTGCTTATGTTGTTTCTGATTATGCTGATTATATGATTGCATCACAAGAAGTAGAACCAGGAGATGGTTGGAATTATGCTTTTTTAAAAAATATTTCAAAATCTTCTACTACTTATGATATTGGTAAGGATATAGTTGATAGTTATTTTAAATATTATAATAATAAGCTTTCAGGTAAGGGTATTTCTTTGTCGTTAATAAAACTAAATAAAATAGATTTACTTGAACAGAAATTAGATTTATTGTTTGAAAATATAGATAAAGATTTAGTTATTAATTTTTCTGAAATTTCACGAAGTAGAAGTAATTCAAAAACTTTTGGTAAAGTATCTGCTACTAGTTATGATTTAGTAGATTTATATGATTTAGTAGATCAATTGCCAGAAAAGTATTATGAAAAAGTTATTAGTTTAAAAAGTGCTATTGAAGATTTAGTAGTATATCAAAAAACTGATTTATTAGATACTAATGGAATTTCTATTTATTTTCCTTATGATAATAAGAAACAATTAGAAGAAATAATGTATTTATATAAATATTTTGATTTTGCAGAAGAATATACTGATTTTATTGATAATTTTGCTTCTGAATTAATTGGAGAACGTTTATATAATTGGCGATTGGAAGGGAATATTCCGATAACTAATAACGAAGGGATAATTTCTGTAACTGTACCACAAGAAGTTATTGAAAATTATAGTAAAGCTAGTTATATTATCTTTGAAAAGACAGATACAGGGTATTATATTCCGAGATTTAAAGGTACAGATGTTGAAGTAAATGGTAACACTTTAACCACAACATTATCAAAAAAAGGATTAGTTGCTAGTAGTTCAGATGGTAACGAAATATATATATCAGCTTTGGAATCAGAAAAAGGTACAAATTATATAAAATATATAATTCCTGGTACTTTGCAAAGATGGGATGGTGATTTTTTAAATGATTTTGAAATGTTGCCTGTTTATTTACAAGTAGTTGTTGATGAAGAAAATCCAAATGGTAAAATTGCTGGTGCTATTGAAGCGATAAGTGATGAGGAAAATAGTGTATCTCCGAAAGTTTCTATAGATATAAATGATTGGAAAATTATTCAACTTTTGAATTATGAATATAAAATTTTTGATGATACTGGAAATTACTCTACCGATTGGTCTTCATCAGGTATAATTACTGGTTTTGAAGCTGAAATTGATAAAGGATTTTCTATAGAGTTTAAAGATTTAGATATATCGAAAAATTATTATGCATTATTTAGAATTGCGGATAGTCAAGGTAATGTTTATACGACAAATATTGTAAAGGTTTTTAGTAAATAATTTAGAAAATATTAAGTAGTAATCAATGTAATGATTACTATTTTTTAGTTATTTTTCTTTTTTTAGTTAATAATATTATTACTAATATATTCCAATGTCGAATTTTGTCTTACAAAAAAAATGATTTTGTTTGTCGAATTGGTATAAAATTAAAAAAAAATAATCTATATTAAATATCGAGGAGGAACAATGCTTAAAATAGATACTATATATAAAAAGGGAGTTCTCTTTATAAGACTTTATGGTGTTATAAATAAAGTTACAAAGATGGAGTTAGATAAAGTGTTAGAAAGTGTTATTAATAAAGTTGGAATAAAATATTTATTAATTAATTTTGATAATATATATTATATAAATACTGATATATCGAAGATGTTAGATAATTGGAGTAAGAAAATTGTTAAAAGTAATGGTAAGTTTTTTATTTGTGGTTATGAAAAGATAAATAATCAATATTTCATTGATATCAGTGATTCAATTTTTGAAATGAATGATGAATTTAGTGTATTTAATATAGTAAACATATAGGAGAGATTTATGAGCGATAATGAATTGGTATTTTCATGTAGAAAACTTGTTTATTCTATTGCAAGAAAGTATAGTTATGATGAAAATGATTTAGAAGATTTATATCAGGTAGGAAATGTTGGCTTATCTAAAGCAATAAAAAATTATAAGAATGATAAAAATGCTAAATTTTCTAGTTATGCACATTTTTATATTGAAGGTGAAATTATTAAGTATGTTAGGGCAAATAAATTAATTAAAGTAAATCCTGAAATATCTGCGCTTAATAAAGAAATAAACAAAGCTCGTGAATATTTAACGCAAAAATATATGCGTGATGCTACCATTGAAGAATTAGCATTATTTTTAGATAAAGATTGTAGGGAAATTGAGAATGCAATAAATAGTAGTTTGTCAGTAAAAAGCCTTGATTATGAACTTAATTTTGAAGATGAAGGAAAAGATGTTAATTTATATGATTATGAGCAATATGTAGAAAAAGGATATAATGAAGATATATTAACATTGAGAGAGGAGTTAAGAAAGTTAGAACCACGAGAAAGAAGAATTATATTATATAGATATTATCAAGATAAAAGTCAAAGTGAAGTTTCTAAAGAAATGGGAATTAGTCAAGTAAAAGTTTCTAGGACTGAAAGTAAAATTTTAGCTAAAATTAAAACTAATATGGTAAATGATCGTGTATTGAATAAAACTGCATAGATATGTAGTTTTTTTTGTATAAAAAAATAATATTAATGCAAAATATTTATAGGTGATATTATGGAAAAAACTGATTATAAAAAAATAGTTGATAAATATAAAGCTAAAGAGAACAGAGTAAAAAATGGTATTGTAGCATTTGTAGTTGGTGGGCTAATAGGAGTTCTTGCAGAGTTTTTAATTCAAATTTATTCTTATTTTTTAGATATATCTACTCGCGATGCTTCAGTATTTATGATTGTAACACTTATTTTTGTGTCATCATTATTTACAGCTTTAGGTTTTTTTGATAAAATTGTCACTTTTGCTAGATGTGGATTAATAATACCTATAACGGGATTTGCTCATTCAATGACAAGTGCTGGACTTGAATATAAAAAAGAGGGATTAGTATATGGTATAGGTAGTAATATTTTTAAGTTAGCAGGTTCAGTAATTTTATATGGGGTTGTTAGTGCATGGTTTTTTGGAATGATAAGATATTTTTTGTTTGGTGGTGTGTAAAATGACTTTTAAGTTTAGTAAAGTTTATGTAAATGATGTGTCTACAATTGTAGGACCATATGAAAAGGAAGGACCTTTAGGTAAGAAGTTTGATAAAGCTTATGATAATTTATATATTGGTGAAGATTCTTGGGAAAAAGCTGAAGTTAAGTTATTAGAAGAATCTATTGATATTTTGTTAAATAAAACAAAAAAGAAAAAAGAAGATATTGATTTAATAATTGCAGGTGATTTGCTTAATCAAATATCTGCATCTTGCTATGGAGTTGAAAAGTTTAAAATACCATTTTTAGGTATTTATAGTGCTTGTACTACTAGTACTGAAGGTATTCTTTTAGCAGCAATTATGATTGATTCATCAAGAGTAAGCAATGCTATAGTTTCAGTATCATCACATAATATGGCGAGTGAGAAACAATTTAGAAATCCAACAGAATATGGTGCACCAAAACCTATGACAGCTACTTTTACTACTACTGGTGGTGCTAGTATATTATTACAATCTGCTAAAACAAAAGTAAAGGTAGAATCGGCAACTGTTGGTTGTATTTGTAACATGAATCAAAAAGATCCAAATAATATGGGAGCAGCAATGGCTGTTGCCGCTGCTGATACAATATATAATCATTTAAAAGATACTAAAAGAAATATTAGTTATTATGATTTGATAATCACGGGCGATTTAGGCAAGTATGGTAAAAAAATATTAATTGAATATATGAAAAGTGAGTATGATATAAATATGTCGGATAATTATAATGATAGTGGAACGATGATTTATGAAATTGATGTTCAAAAAGAAGTATTGGCTGGTGGTAGCGGACCAGCTTGCAGTCCTTTAGTAAATTATTCACATATAATTCCTATGTTAGAAGAAAAAAAGTTAAGCAAAGTATTAATTGTTGCAACTGGCGCTTTGTTTTCACCAACTTTTGTTTACCAAAAGCAGCCAATATTGTCTATTAGTCATGCCGTTAGTTTGGAGAGTGTAAAATGACATATTTATATTCATTCTTTTTTGTGGGATTTGTTTGTTTGCTAGGACAAATTATTTTAGATAATACAAAGCTAACAGCAGGACATATTACTAGTCTTTTTGTTGTATTAGGTGCTTTTTTAGATACTTTTAGTATTTATGATGAAATAATAAAATATGTTGGTGGTGGAGCTTTGGTTCCAATTACTTCCTTTGGTCATTCTTTAATTCATGGTGCATTAGCTAAAGCTAATGATTTAGGTGGTATTGGTTTAGTAGTTGGAATGTTTGATCTTACCGCTGCAGGTATTACTTCAGCAATTATATTTACATTTATTTTTGCAATGATATTTAAGCCAAAAGATTAATTATTATTTTAATGTTTCACTTTTTATTATATAATTATAATATGATGAATGTGGAAAATAGATTTAGTAAAGTTGAATTAATGATGAATAGTATTATTGTTACTGTAATTCTTTTAATTACGGCTATTTTCTTTTGGCCTAGTTCTAATAATACACAAAGTAATTCTATAGATAAAACTAAAATACAAATAAAAGTTATTGTTAAGAGAGTTAATATTAGAAAAGAACCAACCATTTATTCGAAAGATATCGGTGATGTATATGAAGGAGAAATTTATACTGTTTTGGAACATATAGATAATTCAGATTATTATTGGTATAAAATTACTACCAATAATGGAATAACAGGTTATATAGCATCAGATCCTAATGGCGAATATGTTGAAATAATAAGCGGAGTTATTGATAGGACAGCACCAGTTATAACATGTAATAAAGATTTTTTGCTTTTTTATAATGGTGAAATAAATTATGATGATGTTGAATGCGTAGATGATTATAGCAAATGTTACTTGTCTTATGATGATACTGATTCTAGATATATTAAATTTACAGCTAAAGATGATGATGGAAATGAGTCGATGTTATATGTAAAGTATTATAATGTCTATAACTTTTATGATAATTATTTTGAAAATAATAAATTTATTAATTCTAGTTTTGAAAAAATAAATCAAGAAAAAGAAACTATTATAAAAGCAAAGTATCAATTAAAGAAAAACATTCCTAGTGATAGTAAGAGTATTAATTATATTCCAATAATAACTTTTTTTGATGAAAACTTTAATGAAGTAGATTTAATAACTACAAAATATAATGTAGATAGTTTAGATAATGATTGTATAAATAATGCTAATATGACTTTAAAAGAAGATTATATAAATAGTGATTTAGTTAGTGGAAGTTACTTATGCATAAATTATTATTTTGATAATACTGATAGTAGGATTAAGTACTTTGCTGTTGGATTTCAAGGAGTAGAAAATTATAATAAAGATAATAATTATTTTGCTAATTATTATTCTAAATATTATATTAATTAAAATTATATATGATTTATTCTGGCTTGGTAGTATTCAAAAATTTACTTGGAAATATTTAATTTATTAAATTTATTTTTATTAGAAAATTCAAATGATTTTTTTATATTGTTTGATGCACAATTATTTTATATGTCAAATTTGTTAATTATTATTTTTCTTGTAAAATATAGAAAAATAATATATAATAGCGTATAAATTCTTGTGGGGTTTATTATGAAAAATTATGATGAATTTTTAAATGCAAAGGAGCTTATAAAAAGAAAAAAGTACAAAGATGCTATATATATTGAGAAAGTTATATGCGGAAGAACCTTTTGATAATATTATTAAATTTGAATTAGCAAGAGTGTTGGTAAAATTTAAAGATACTTTATTTGAGGGTCGTAATTACCTCTTAGAATTACTTTATACGTCAAATTGGACGTATGCAATGCTAGAATTAGGAAGATTAGAAGCAAGTGCAGGAAATTATGAAGAGTCAAAATCATGTTTTACAGCTCTTATTTATTCAGATAGTCAAAATAAAACTTATGCAATGTTAGAATTAGGAAAATTAGAAGCAAGTGTAGGAAATTATGAAGAAGCAAAGTCATGTTTTAATGAATTATTAGAAACATCAGATTGGATTTATGGAGTAGAAAATTTATTGTTTTTATCTATTAAAGAAGAGAATTACGAAGAGGCTAGTCAACTTTTAAATACAATTTATAATGCTAATTTAATAGATGATAACCAACTAAGCAATATTATTTATTATTTAAAGTACAAATTAAACTTATTGACTGAAAGTGATAAAAAGAAAAATAGAAATTATTTTTGCTCACAATTATTAGATTATAGTAGAGAAGAAGCAATTAACCATATAAAAGCTCATTTTGATGAAAATGAATTTAAAAATATACACTCTGTATTTCTTGAAACAATTGATATTGAAAAAACTCTCTCTTTTGTTGAAAAGAGTATTACTGAGTCAGCTCCATTACAATTAAGCTTTGTAGATAAATATAATATCGATTGTGGTAATATAGTAGGTGTTAATAATGATGTGGAAACAAGTTTTGTTGAGGCTGTTACTTTTCCAAATACAAAAGATATTATTGCAATGTATCCAGTTATAGGTATTAAGAAAAAAACTTAAAAAATGTTGGTAGAAGATTAGTCTATAATAGAAAGAAGTCTTAAAGTGTTTAATTATTTGTTATTTATAATATTATTATAACGTTAATACTAAATAGTTAGTAATAATTATTTAGTATTTTTAAATTTTTTAATTATTAGTTATGTATTTATATTATTTATATTCAATATTTGTTCTCATGTTGTTTTAATTTGTTTATTTGTGTTATAATAGCTATGTTTATTAATAATGGAAGTAGGAATTATTATGGAGATTACTTTAAAAATAGATGATTTCGAAGGACCTTTAGATTTATTGTTGCATTTAATAAAAGAAAAAAAAATGAATTTGTTAAATTTGAAAATAGAAATAATTATTGATGAATATTTGAATTTTATTGAAAAAATGGAAAAAATGAATTTAGATATTGCAAGTAGTTATTTAGTTATGGCAAGTGAACTTTTAGAAATGAAATCAAAGCTATTGTTACCAAATCAGAAGGAATCCGAAGAAGAAGATGAAGATCTAAAAGAAAGATTAATTAATAGATTAGTTGAATATCAAAGATATAAAGACTTAACTGAACAATTTAGAACTTTAGAGAAAGAAAGAAAACTTATTTATACGAAAATACCAGAAAAACTAGATGAATATAAAGATGAAAATATTAACAAAATTAATAGCGATATTACATTAAATGACTTATTAGAAGCTTTTAAAAAATTTTTAGAAAGAAAAGAGCTTGAAAAACCTTTGAATACGAAAGTTACTACTAAAGAGATTTCTGTAGAAGAAAAAATAATTGCAATTAGAAAAACGTTAAAAATAAAAAGTAAAGTTAATTTTTTTGAATTATTCGATAAATTTACTAAAGAATATGTTGTTGTTACTTTTTTAGCTATATTAGAAATGGCAAGAAAAAGTGAAATTAAAATATTTCAAGAAAGTAAATTTGGAGAAATTATTTGTGAGGTAAATTATGAATAAAGAAGGTATTTTAGAAGGATTACTTTTTGCTGTGGGAGATGAAGGCTTGACACTTTCGCAAATAGAAGATATTTTAAGTATTGATACTGATACTGCTAAAGAATTACTTTTATCATTAAAAAGTAGATATGAAGATGATAAATATGGCATTCAAATTAGTTTTTTAGGTAATACTTTTAAATTGACAACAAAAAAGGAACATAAGGTATATTATCAAAAATTAATTGAAAATCCTGATACTAATACATTGTCTCAAGCTGCATTAGAAACTTTAGCAATCGTGGCATATAATGAACCGTTAACAGTTCAAGGTGTAGATGAAATAAGAGGGGTTAATAGTAGGGATATAATAAGAAGATTAGTAGCTAAAGGATTTTTGAAAGAAGTTGGAAAAAGTGAATTAATTGGTAGACCTACTTTATATGCAACAACTAGGGATTTTTTGGATTATTTTGGACTTTCTTCTAAAGAACAATTACCAAAATTTGAAGAAATTAAGAAAAATGATGAATTATTAGAAACTAATTTGTATGATTCTAAGTATAAAGAAAATAGTTAATATTAGAGGTGTTTATGGAAAAAATAGCAATAATTGGTGGAGGTGCTTCTGGTTTAGTATCTGCAATTTTTGCCAAAAAAAATAATAATGAAGTTATTATTTTAGAAAAGAGAAATAATTGTGGAAAGAAAATATTAGTAACAGGAAATGGAAGATGTAATTATTGGAATCAAGATCAAAATTTAGTACATTATAATTCAAGTAATATGGAAATTTTAGAAGAGATATATACTGAAAATAATCGAAATGAATGTTTAAATTTTTTTTCTAAATTGGGTATAATTCCTTATATAAAGAATGGTTATTATTATCCAATGTCAAGAGAAGCTAGTACGGTTAAAAAATTATTATTAGAAGAGGTAAATAAATTAAATATTCAAGTTGTAAATGATTTTAATGTAACTAAAATAGATAAAAAAGCTTCTTCTTTTATTATTAATGATCAATTAGTTGTGGATAAGGTAATAATTGCTACTGGTTCGTATGCTTATTATAATGATACTTTTTCTTTTAATGGTTACGAAATCGCAAGATACTTTGGGCATAATGTTATAAAGCCATTACCTGCTTTAGTTCAACTTTTATCTAAAGAAAAAGTTTTTAAAGATTGTAGTGGTGTGAGATGTGATGTTACTGTTTCATTATATTCTAATAATAAATTATTGAAAGAAGAAATAGGTGAAATACTTTTAGCAGATTATGGAATAAGTGGAATCTGTGTTTTTAATTTAAGTAGTATTGCATCACGATTTTTAGATGATAGAAAAAATGTTAATGTCGTTATAAATTTTGTACCGTGGTATAAACAAGATAACTTTTTTAATTGGTTAATTGAGCATGAGAAAGTTGTTAATGATATGAGTGTTGATAATTTTTTAATGGGATTTTTGAATAGCAAATTAGTGAAAGTTATACTATCTTTAGTAAATATTGATAAAGAAAAAAAATGGTGTGATTTAAGTAATTTTGAAAAAGAAAAAATAGCTAATAAATTACAATATTTTAATTTAGAAATTATTGGTACTAAAGATTTTAAAGATGCACAAGTTTGTAGTGGTGGAGTTTGTTTAACCGATATTAATCCGTATAGTATGGAATCAAATTTAATAAAAAATTTGTATTTTGTTGGAGAAGTATTAGATGTAGATGGTGACTGTGGTGGATATAATTTATCATTTGCTTTTATATCGGGAATGTTAGCTGGAAAGAGTGTAGGTAATAATGATTAGAATTAGACAATTAAAGGTTTTTTTGGATGATAAAATTAATTTAAAAAATAGAATAGCCAAAAAACTTCATATAAAAGATAGCACTATAAAGAAAATAATTATAAAAAAGGAATCAATTGATGCAAGAAATAAGAACAATATTTATTATATATATGAAGTTGATATTATAGTGGATAATGAATTAGAAGTGCTAAAGAAAAATAAGTCTTTGGATATTTTTATTGCAAAGGAAGAAAAATATATTTTGCCTAAAAGTGGGAAAGAAAAACTTAATAATAGACCTATAATAATCGGTAGTGGGCCTGCTGGACTTTTTTCAGCTTATTTGCTTGCAGAGTGTGGGTATAGGCCAATAGTTATCGAACGAGGAGAAAAAATTGAAGAGAGAGTAAAGACAGTTGAGAAATTTTGGGAATTAGGAATATTAAATAATAATTCTAATGTTTCTTTTGGTGAAGGTGGAGCTGGTACTTTTTCAGATGGAAAATTAAATACTTTAGTTAAAGATAGTGAAAATAGAATGTTAAAAGTGTTTAATACTTTTGTAGCTTGTGGTGCACCAACTGATATTTTATATAAAAATAAGCCTCATATCGGAACAGATTTACTTAGAAATGTTATAGTTAATATTAGAAAGAAAATTATTGATATGGGCGGAGAATTTATGTATAATTCTACAGTTACAGATTTTATAATTGAAAATGATAGAATCAAATGTGTAAAAATAAATGATAAAGATTTTATTCCTTGTGATGTGACTATTTTAGCTATTGGTCATAGTGCAAGAGATACTTTTAAATTGTTATATGATAAAAATATAAAAATGAGTTCTAAACCATTTGCAATAGGTGTTAGAGTTCAGCATCCTCAAAATATGATAAATGAATCACAATATGGGAAATATTCTAAATATTTAGATAATGCAAGTTATAAGCTTGTTTATAAGGCATCTAATAATAGGGGTGTTTATTCTTTCTGTATGTGTCCTGGTGGTTATGTAGTAAACTCATCATCAGAAGATGGTTATTTAGTTATAAATGGTATGAGTAACCATAAAAGAGATAATCAAAATGCTAATAGTGCAATTGTTGTAACAGTTAATCAAGACGATTTTGGATATAATGCTTTAGATGGATTATTATATCAGAAAAATATTGAAAAGAAAGCTTATGAAGTTTGTAAAGGAAAGATTCCTATTCAATTATTAGATGATTTTAAAAATGAGAAAGTTTCTAGTTCTTTTAGAGGTGTTTTTCCATGCTTTAAGGGAGAATATGACTTTGCTGATTTAAACAGAATTTTACCTAAATATGTTAGTGATTCAATAAAAGAAGCAATGGATAATTTTGAAAAAAAGATAAAGGGATTTTCAAGAGATGATACTATTATTGCTGGTGTAGAAACAAGAACATCGTCACCAGTAAGAATAGAAAGAGATGATAGTTTTATGTCTAATATTTTGGGAATATATCCATGCGGAGAAGGTGCAGGTTATGCTGGTGGAATAACTACTTCAGCTATGGATGGAATAAAAGTAGCGGAAAGTATTATAAAAAAATATTTGCCATTTGAATAAAATAGATATTCACAAAAAATAAATATATGATATAATATATTCATATATTTGCCTGAGTGATGGAATGGTAGACGTGTCGGACTCAAAATCCGATGGTAGCAATACCGTGTGGGTTCAAGTCCCACCTCAGGCACCATAGGGAAATTAGTCGAACTAATCGACTTTAAATATATGAAAGGTTAATTTCGGTTAACCTTTTTTATA
>CALVJN010000023.1 GCA_944332205.1 uncultured Bacilli bacterium
TATCATAATAATATTATATTACAAATTAAAACAACCTCAAAGAGGTTGGCGAATGAAATTTATTTCATTCTTTTTTTGTGCCTAAAATCGCATCCTAAAAAGTTATTTAAAAAAATGATAAAGTTTTTGTAGAGGTGATTTAATGAAAAGAAAGGTAGCAATATATGCAAGAGTTTCAACAGAACATGAAGCTCAATTATCAGCTTTAGATAATCAAGTTCAATATTATGATAGTATTCTAAAGCAACATCCTGATTGGATCCTATATGATAGATATATTGATGAGGGTATAACTGGAACTTCTACTAAGAAGAGAAAGAATTTTATGAGAATGCTAGAAGACGCTAAAGAAGGTAAATTTGATTTAATAGTTATTCGTGAAGTATCAAGGTTTGCAAGAAACACAGTTGATACTTTACAAGAGACTAGGAGACTAAAGAAGATAGGAGTAGAAGTTTATTTTACTGAAGATAATATATGGACATTTAATGATGAAGATGGAGAGTTAAAGCTTACAATAATGGCAACGCTGGCTCAAAATGAAAGTAAAAAAACTTCTCAAAGAGTAAAAGCAGGTCAAATGATTTCATTTCAAAATGGAGTGTTCTATGGAATGGGTAATATACTTGGATATGATAAAGTAGGTAAAGATTTAGTAGTTAATGAAGAACAAGCTGAAATAGTAAGATTTATCTATTCAGAATATTTAAATGGTAAAGGAACAGTTTCTATAGCAGATGAATTAACAAGGAAAGAAGTAAAAACATCGACCGGGCTAACTAACTGGAGTCCGTCTTACATATCAAGAGTATTAAGAAACCCATTTTATTCAGGAACAATAGTTTATAGAAAATCTTATATACCAGATTATCTAGAACAAAAGCCTAAAATGAATTATGGAGAAGTAGAGCAAGTAATTGTAGAAGGTAAACATGAGTCGCTTGTATCAAAAGAAGAATTTAAAAAGGTTCAACAAATTATGGATAGTCATTCTAAACCAATAAAATTGGGTAGAAGACAGGCGAATGGAGTTGCAAAAAATATATGGAGTAAGAAATTAGTTTGTGAATGTGGCTCTAACTTTAATAGAAAAATATATCATAAGAATAAATACAATACAACATATTGTTATGTTTGCTATAACAAGAAAATTCATCCAAAAAATATGTTTAAAGAAAGTTGTGAAGTTAAAGAAGTTCAAGAATGGAAGTTACAATACATGGCTGAAGCAATATTCAGAAATCTTACACAGGATATCAATAATAGAAAAGAGCTATATGATAGGTTAATAAGAGGAATAGATATGGAAGAACATCCTGAGAAAAAAATAAAACAAAGAATTAGTGAATTAAAACAATTAGTAGAAAAGGCAACGGCAAAATTAGATAAATTAATTGATTCGTATTTAGATCAAACTATTGATTTAACTGTGTATGATATATTTCAAAGAAAGTTATCAAGCAAAATAGAAAAATATAAAATAGAAATAAGTGAGTTAGAGAGAGAATATGAATCTATAGAACCACTAGATGTAAGAGTAGAAAAAGCAAAAGCTAGTATTCGTAAATTATTAGACATTAACTATAATGGTGTTGATGAAAAAATAATAGAAGAATTTATTGAAAAAATAATAGTTCATAAAGATTACTTTGAATGGAAACTTAACTTTATGAAGGAGACTATAAAATTAGAGATTGGTGGTAAGAGTAAATCAGATTGTCTAATTTTAGAATATAATGATTAAATGATATAATAAGTATGAAGGTGATATAATGAGAAGATTAAATTTAGAACAGGTGCTTATGGTATGTAATAAATTTATAAAAGGTAGAGGTTTTACACGACATTTAAATATAAAACAAGATATTATTGATTGTTTGCAAAAATATGATTATATAACTGAAAATGGTAATTATGGTTATGGACTTAATGATAAATTTTATAATAACTATAAGAAGGATATAGAATCATTAGGTTTAACAAAATTTCAAAAAGAATTAATTAAACATTATAATCCTTATACCCCGGTTTATTTTGATGGTGAACTAATGCATTTGTTTTTAAATAATCCTAATTTTCATTTTTCATGGAGTGGCTATAGAGGTTATGTATGTTCAACTGATGAGTCTAAACTTGATATTTATATAAAGAATGTTTGCCTTTGTCATGATTTATTTGAAAATAAAATTGTTATTGGAATATTCTTGGTAGATTTGATTGATTTAAATTTTCAATATCAAATAATGCTCGAACCATTTATGCTGGAAAACATAGGTGATAGATATGAATTCCATTACTACAATATAAAAAATTTGATGTATGGTGAATGGTTAAATACGGATGAAGAAGATATATATACGATATTGTTAGAAGGGATAAAAATAGTAAATTATATATTTCAGAAGAAGTATGGTTTTAAATTATATAAAAATGAATATGAATGTGGAAATCTACAATTTTATATGCCGTTATTTTATCCAACAAAGATTAATAGATTTAACTTTTGTATGGAAATATATAAAATTTTTTTAGATAATATTAATAAAAATGGTTTGAAGAAAAAAATATTAAGAGATTATGATCAAATGCCTAATAAAAATGATATTGATATTGAAAAACTAAGCAAAGGTGAATATGGAGTTTTTACTTTGTTTAAATTATACTTTGGACAATATAAACAATTTGATGAAATTTCATATCAAAAATTAGATGACATTAGAGATTTAAGAACAGAACCTGCACATCAAATATATACTAATGATTTAAATTATGATTATTGTAAAGAGCAAGATGAAATATTAATTAATATATATAGAATGATTAATAATATCATTAAAGTTGAAGATAACAATTATGGTTATTTAAAAGACTATAAAAATGGAGATTATGTTTGTTTTTATGGAGAACGTGGAGCAATATTACAAAAGAACGGATTTAATTCAAAACAATATGAATATTATAATGGATATTTGAGATTGAACAATGATAAGTTTCAAGTAAGAGATGCTGAAATATTAATAGCTGGGAATAATAAAGAAGAAATAGAACAAACATTAAAAAAACATTTAAAAAATAATTCCAGTTTAAATGAAGATGATATAAAATATGTAATTGATATTCTTTTAAATAATAAGAGGTGTATTCCAACTAATAGAGAATTAAGGTCATTTTTCTATGGTCATGCATACATAAAACAATTTTATGGTGAATGCAAAAATTATAAAAAAACCGGAATGAAATTATATAAAGATTTTTTGAAGAAAAATTATAAATACTATATCATATTTGCTGATTCAAGTGAACTATATTGGAATTTTGAAAAGACTATTCAAATCATAAAAAAGGAGAATGAAAACTTATTTGGATGTGGATTATTACTTTATCTGCTAACAAATAATTTTTCTAATAATGATTCAAATATTTTTATTAAACAAATGGATAATATGCTATTTTCAAATAATGTTTGGGATTAGCAGAAATGGTCATTTTAGTCAAAATAGAACGGTATATCGTTATTTATAGTATTCCTAAGTGTTGTGTGGTACAAGCTGCAATTAAAGAAAAAATGTAATTATTAATGAGATCAAGATATTCTTGGTCTTTTTTTGTGAAATGATGATGTTTTTGATTAAAAATAAATGTGTGCAATAATTTTATATTATTAAAATATAGTAAAAGTTAGTATTAAAAAATAGTTTAGTATATTTATTGAAATAATTTAATTATAGTATAATTTAAATTTGTTATATTACTGATTAAATTTGAAAAATAACAGTTAAATTATTTATATTTTTTAATACTAATATCCAATCTTTTTCTTATTTATATTAATTTTGCTTGTAAAATTATATATAGTTAATAAATTACTTTAATAAATTATATTTATTTGATATAATTATATATAGGTGATAAAAATGAAAATAATGTGTGTCGGGCAATCTACTTATGATATAACACTTCCACTAGAAAATTATCCAATTGAAAATAAAAAAGTACGAGTAAAGAATAAAGTTGAATGTGGTGGTGGTAGTGCATCTAATTGTGCTTATCTTTTAGCAAAATGGGGAATAGAAACTTATTTTGCTGGTGTTATTGGGAAAGATTATTATGGCGAAAAAATATTAAATGAATATTCAGATGTTGGTGTGAATACTAAATATTTACAGATAAAGGATAATATAGCAACAACTTCTAGCTATATTATTGCAAATACTTCTATTGGTAGTAGAACTATATTGACTAGTAGAGATAAAAATATAAAAATGGATTTAGTTCCGATTGATGATGATTTTGATTATATTTTATTTGATGGATATGAAAAAGAATTTTCATTCGAGTTGATTAAAAAGAATCCCAAAGCAATAACAATTTTAGATGCTGGTAGTGTGAAAGAAGCAACTATTGATTTAGCATATATTGTTGATTATGTTGTTTGTTCGCATGATTTTGCTGAAGAATTCTCAGGCGTTAAAATTGATTATGAAAATTTAGAAACTATAAAGAATGCATATGATAAATTAAAGGAAAAATTTGGTCACAATGTAATAATTACATTAGAATCTAAAGGTTGCTTTACTTATTTTGATGGCTACAAATTAATTCCAAGTATTAAAGTAAAAGCAGTCGATTCAACTGGAGCTGGCGATATATTCCATGGAGCTTTTGTATATGCAATATCTAACGGTTTTGATTTGAAAAAGGCACTTTTATTTTCGAATATTACTGGGGCGTTATCAGTTTTAAAAGTAGGAAGTAGAATTTCTATACCTTCGTTAGATGAAGTTATAAATAAATACAATGATACAGTATCGCAGTAGTATGCCACAAATTGATTTGCATGGCGAAGATAGAATAAACGCTTCAATTTTGGTTAAAAGTTTTATTAATGACAATTATAAAGTTGGAAATGAAGAATTTGCAATAATACATGGAATTGGAAAGGGAATATTGAAGAAGGAAGTGTATAATGTGTTAAAAAAAGATAAAAGAGTTGTTGAATTTGGCACAGATTATTTTAATATGGGATGTACTTTAGTACGGATTTATAAAAAAATTGACAAGGAAAGCAATATATGTTATAATATGCAACATAAATCAAAGGGGGAATAGTATATGTATACAGATGAAGAAGAAAGAAAAGGACTTCCTATTAAGACATTTATAATTAGTCTTATACTAATAATAATTTTAGTATTATTGTTAGTATGGCTATTACCAATGCCTAATATGAAGGGAATTAATGATAGGATATTTAATGCTAATATTCAGGAAATGAAAAAAGCGGCAATACCTTATTTTACAACAGAAAAATTACCGCAAGAAATTGGTGATGAAGTTACTTTAACTTTGCAAGAAATGATTGATTTAAAGCTATTGTTACCATTTACTGATAAAAATGGCGATTCTTGTGATACTCAAAAGTCTTATGTAACTTTGACGAAAAAAGAAAATTCATATGAAATGAAAGTTAATTTGAAATGTAATGAAGAAGAGGATTATATTTTAGTTACATTAGGTTGCTATTCATATTGTACTACTGCAGTATGTGAAAAAGAAGATCCTGATGATGGTGGTAATGAAAAGCCAATACAGGGACCATCTTGTGTTCTTTATGTATCTAGTGGCACTTCTGGTAGCAATGGTTGGTATAATTCTAATGTAGTAGTTAAGTTCAAAACTAAGACGACTACTTCACCTGGTGCGACAATAACTAACTATGGATTAGGAACAGGTGGAGTTGATTATAATAGTAATGATTCTTTCACTGTTACAAATGAAGGAAGTACAACGGTAT
The DNA here is from genome assembly GCA_944332205.1 of uncultured Bacilli bacterium. Taxonomy (GTDB): domain Bacteria; phylum Bacillota_I; class Bacilli_A; order RF39; family UBA660; genus RUG13868. Next base: position 5,795 of record CALVJN010000023.1, read on the forward strand.
ATGGTTATGTTAAAGATTCCAATGGGAAAACAGCTATTTGTAGTATAGTTGTAAAGAAAGATACTGTTAAACCTAGCTGTGCTTTAGATGTTTTATCTGGAACAAAAGGGCAGGATGGAAGTTATGTGTCAGATGTTATTGTAGGTTTTTCTAGTAGTACTGATGTAACTAGTGGTATAAATGCATATGGAATTACTAATAGTTCAACTCCGACATATAATAATAAAACAAGATATACAATAAATACTAATGGAACTCATAAAATATATGGATATGTAAAAGATAATGCTGGCAATATGGCAATGTGTGATTTAACAATTAAACGTAATGCTAAAGTAACAGAATCTACACCATCTTGTACTTTAAAAATTAGTGAAGGTACATTAGGAGCTAATGGATGGTATGTTGGAAATGTAAACGTTGAATTTGCTTCAAAGACAACAACTAATGGAGCAGTTATAAATGGTTTTGGTTTAGGTACTTCTGAAAATTATGCAGGAAATACAACTTATACAATTACAAAGGATGGTACAACTACCGTATATGGTTATGTAAAAGATTCGAATGGAAATACTGCTAAATGTAGTATAGCTGTGAAAAAAGATCAAACTAAACCAAGTTGTTCATTAAAAGTAACCGATGGTACTTTTAATTCGGATGGATATTATACTTCAGATATTACTATTGGATTTAATTCTAAAGTTGATTCGACTAGTGGTATATCTGGATTCGGAATTGGTAAAACAGAAACTTATGCAGGAAATACAAGTTATATCGTTAGCACTGCAGGAAAACATACAATATATGGATATGTAAAAGATAATGCTGGTAATTCTGCAATATGTAGTATTACTGTTGAAAAGAGAAATGGTATTGAATATCAGTATAAAAAAGAAATACCAGCAGAATATAGTAATTGGGGAGATTGGGTTACTGAAACATATAATCCAGAACAACCACCATTATTTGGAAAGTATAATTTAATTGAAATTGTTGATTTAGGTAAAACACAAGAAGTTGATTATTATCAATATTCTAAAGGTGATCCAGTTTATAAAGAAAAACTAGTTAAAGTTGGCACAATTAAACAAACATATTGTAGTGATTATGAATACTATAGAAGTTCTACAACAACAACAACTACTACATACGCTGTAAAAACTGGTACAGATTGGAAGTATGTTGGAAGAGTAACAACATCTGGAACTCCTGTTGATACATTAGCGGTTAGATATGAATTTGTAGGTTGGGATTGGTCTGATTGTGGTACTGGTTGTACAAGGGCACCTAGAGCAATCTGGAATAAATATACAAGAACAGTTTATATAGCTTCTTCAACTAATACTATTAAAACTCCAGATGGCATTATTACTACTTGTGCATCAACAACTACTAAAGATGTAGAAATATTTGCAGTTGCTAAAGAATTAATTGGTTATGAAGAGATACGTACACCAGTATATAAGGACGTTTATAAATATAAAGAAAGAAGACGTACATTAATAAAAGATGCATATGTCGATTATAAATGGAGTATATATAATGATCCAGTATTATTAAATCAAGGTTACACAATGACAGGTGTTACTAGAGTAGTGGATTAGAAAGGAGTGTTAATATGGATAATTGTAAAAAAATTAGTGTCATAATTGAATATAGTGAAGAGAAAAAAGCTGTTGTAATTAAAAAAATTGTATTTTTCTATAATGATTTTGCTCCTATTGTTGAAGAATTTAATGGTATATCACATTTGAGTATTATTAATGATTTTATAAAAAATTCTGGATTAGATGGGATACATTCTGCGATTGAATCTGGTTTGATTTCAGTTATATCTAGTTCTAGAGAAAAAGAAATGAATTCTTTGCAAGGTGAAATTTTAGAAGAGCAAAAGAGAATTGGAGAATTATTAACTGGAATAATCGAATATGCTATTGACAAAAAAGAAAAATCTGGAGATGTACTATCAAGTGAGTATCGTGAGTTAGCAGACTATTTTAGAAAATCTATTTTGAGAAATAAAGGACAATTACCACCAGTAGGTTTAAAGGAAATAGAAAATTTAGCTGCAAATAATGAAATGATACGTGAAATTGAAAATGCAAGAGCAAAAATGTTGAGTGGTGAATTAAAAGAAAAAGAGTACGAAGATATTTATTCTAAATATAGAGAAAAATTGACTGAAGAAATATTAAAGAAAAATACTTTAGTAAATGAAAGTTTGAATGAAAATAAAAAAGAAAAATCTGGAGATGTACTATCAAGTGAGTATCGTGAGTTAGCAGACTATTTTAGAAAATCTATTTTGAGAAATAAAGGACAATTACCACCAGTAGGTTTAAAGGAAATAGAAAATTTAGCTGCAAATAATGAAATGATACGTGAAATTGAAAATGCAAGAGCAAAAATGTTGAGTGGTGAATTAAAAGAAAAAGAGTACGAAGATATTTATTCTAAATATAGAGAAAAATTGACTGAAGAAATATTAAAGAAAAATACTTTAGTAAATGAAAGTTTGAATGAAAATAAAAAAGAAAATGTTAAAACGAATATTGGAATGTATGGTAAAACATCAAATATGTCTTTTAATGAGGCTCAAAAAAATTTAAATATGCTTAATAAGTTAGATTGGCGTTCTTATGAAGGAACTCCAGTTTACGATGAAATGTTAAATTTATGGGAAGAATCCGTTGCAACAATTGCTGATTCTATATATGGAAAACAAGATGCTAAGTTAAAACAAGGTGAAAATTGGTATAGCAATCTTCTTAACGCAGCTAAGTATTATGGTTCTAGTAATGTTTCTTCAAATTCAAATAGTTGGGATAATTTTGTAAATGCTGTATATGGCATTGAAAGAGTGAATGTTGAAAATTTTTCTAATTCTATAAATTCAAATAATCAAATTCAATATAATAAAGAATCTTCTCAAAATTATGACAATATCAGTATTATATATGATCATTCTGATGATAAACTAAATATAAAAGGTATAGTTATTTTTTCTGAACAACATGGCCCTATTATAGAAAAATATGATCCTAATAAGCATTTACCAATAATTGGTAATTTGATTAAAAAATCAGGTTATAATTTATCAAAGCAAGGGCTTATTGACACTATTAAAGCTGGCAGAATAAATTTAGTATCTTTAAATAAACAAAAAGAAATGACTGAATTAGAAAGTAAAATTTCAAAAAATCAAAGTAGTTCTTTACAAAGTACAATTAGTCATGAAAATAATAAAAAAGAGAAAATCTTTTCTAAATCAGATCAAGAATTAATTGAATACTTAAATAAATTTATGTTAAGAGAAAACGGTAAATTATCAGTTGAAGATACGAAAAGAATAGAAGAACTAGCAAAAATTAATGGCAAAATAAAAGCTTTAGAGGATGCAAGAATGCTATATCTTAGCGGACAAATGTCAAAAGATAGTTTTGAAAGAATTTTAGGAGTACCAGTAAGACAATTAGAAAGAAAAATCTTGAATCAAAATAGTCATTTGGAAAATAAAGAAATTCCTACGGCACCTTTGAAAACATTGAAACCTAACAATTTATATAGCAAGCCAGAAGATTGGGCAGAACAACATAAGCCATTTTATTATGTACATGATGATTCATCTTCTAAATTGGATTCTACAAATTCAAAAGCACCAATTTCTGCAGATACTGTTTTAAGTAGAAAGAATACAGAAGTAAAACCAAATGGAGAAAATATAACAGCATCTCCAGAAGTAAAATTAAATAGAGTGAATGCACCAATTTCTGCAGCTGCTACTTTAGACAGAAAAAACACAGAAGCAAAATTAGATAGAGGAAATGTATCAATTCCTACAGCTGCTACTTTAGACAGAAAAAACACAGAAGCAAAATTAGATAGAGAAAATGTATTAATTCCTGCAGCTGCTACTTTAGACAGAAAAAACACAGAAGCAAAATTAGATAGAGGAAATGTATCAGTTCCTGCAACTGCTGCTTTAGACAGAAAAAATACAGAAGCAAAATTAGATAGAGGAAATGTATCAATTCCTGCAACTGCTACTTTAGACAGAAAAAACACAGAAGCAAAATTAGATAGAGGAAATGTATCAATTCCTGCAACTGCTGCTTTAAACAGGAAAAAAACAGAAATAAAACCAAATAGTGAAGATTATTCAGCTACGGCAGTAATTCCAAATTCATTAGCAGATTCTTCTGGAATAAAACTACAAAAGAAATCACTAGGTGAAAGAGCAAAAGGAATAGATAGTTCTTCGGATGAAGTTAAAAATGTACCTGTTGGTAAAGAAAAAATTTCTGTCAGACTAAAAAAACGTTGGAAGAAAATAGTTGCTGCAATAGTTGCAACAGCATCATTAATATCTGCTGGAATTTTTGGATCAAAATTATTAGGAAAGAAGAATCAACCAATACAGAGTATTCCTGGATTTCAACATAATCAAAATTCAGGTGAAAATAAGAATGATTTTGATTTAAATTCTACGTTAGAATATTATTTTAATACGATGAATGTTCCTATTGCTACGAGAAATTTTATATTACAAGAAAATGTTCAGCAGTTTTTATCTCAATATTCTAATATAAATCAATTATCAGAAGTTTTAAGTGCTTTATGTTATGGTTATGAATCTAATATTTTAAGTTCGACAGTTGGAAACTTTAGATTGGATGAAGATGGTCAGAAGTATCTTAGATTTTTTACCAATGATTTCTTATGTGCTAAGGTTATTGTAAACAATTACACACCAGAGCAAATGTTAGCGGTATTTGGTAATTCTAAAGTTAGTTATGAACAGATAATGGATGGATTTAAGAGTTATTGTAATACGGTGGCTACATATGGTACTACTGCAACTAAAACTTTACCATTTAAATATTTAACTAATGGCGATAGTGTTGCTACTGAGGCATTAAATGAATTGTTTGATAAATTATCTATTGTTAATAGAAATAGAATGAATGGTTCTTTAACTAGCAAGCATACGGATGATTTTATTGTCGCTGTTGATAATTTCTTTGTTCATGATGATCAGAAATTGAAATTATCTGAAGGAATAAAAACAGTTGCAGCATCTTTAGTAAATTCATATGTTATTATGCAAGATAATTTTGCCAATGGGGAAGCTCTATACCTACATGAAACACACGGACTTTCTAAAGCTGGAATTAATTTATTGTCTCCAGATGAAAAAGAATTAGATGGAACAATTATTTCAGAGAATAAAGATTCATTGTTGAATAATATATATCTTTTATATGCTGATGATGCTTTGGTTAATCAAAATTGTTTAACTCAGAAGCAAATTTTGTTGAATAATATAAATGAAATGTATAAACTTTCTAATGCAGATGTAACACATGTTATGACTTCTTTTGCTAATTTATTATATCAAAATGGATTGCATGAATATGGAAATGAGATTTCTCAAGGTCATTATTCTCAAGAATTGTTAGATAAAATTGAAGCTGCAAATCCTGCATTAGCTTCTGAAATTGATGCTTTTGAACAATCAATGCGAGCATCATATAATAATAAATATATTTCTTATGAAGTAACAACAAATGGTGTTGATGAATTATTAGGTATTAAGGGACTTACTAATGATTATAATTGGTTTATTAATATTAGAGAGCAAATGGCTTATAATAATTACAATTATGATTTGATTTCAGGTAAAAGATATGGTGCTATTTCTAGTGCTTATGATGGTACATTTGATGTGCCAGCCCCTAAAGTTACTGTAACTAAAACTCAAGAAAATGTAGAATATGATGAATTGAGTTCTTCTGAAAAAGATATTGCTGATGAGCAACGTGAAGATTTAATCCAAACTGAACAAGAAAAATTAGATGAACAAAAAACTGAGGCTGAGAAAGCTGCTCAAGAATTAATTGAAAAAATTGAAAGTGGAGAAATTACTACTCAAGAGCAAGGAGAAGAATTTTTTGAACAACATGGTGGTGGTACATTAGAGCCTGGATTGGTTGAACAAGTTATTGAAGACTTTACAAATCCAGAATTAACAGAAAAAATTGATAAAGAAAATGAAGAACGTACTGAGGCAGAGCGTATTGCTGCTGAAGAAGCTGCTGAGAAAGAAAAAGAAGAGCAAGCTGAAAGATATCAAGAGCAATTAGAGCTTATTCAACAAGGTAGTTCAATAGGTGGCGGTCAGGATCAGGAAGAACCAGATTATTCTGGTAATCCAAATGCTGGAGATGAACAACCATATGTTGAACCACAAGTAAGTTCTCCTGAAGTAGAAGAATTAACAGAGGATTATACTGATAGTCAAAGTGTTGAAGATGTACAACCATCTGATGATTATTTTGCTACCGATCCAAATTTAGGTAATGCTGTTGTTGATGAGCAACCATATATTGCACCGCAAGTAAGTTCTTCTGAAGTAGAAGAGTTAACAGAGGATTATACTGATAGTCAAAGTGTTGAAGATGAACAATCATATGTTGAACCACAAGTAAGTTCTCCTGAAGTGGAAGAATTAACAGAGGATTATACTGATAGTCAAAGTGTTGAAGATGTACAACCATCTGATGATTATTTTGCTACCGATCCAAATTTAGGTAATGCTGTTGTTGATGAGCAACCATATATTGCACCGCAAGTAAGTTCTTCTGAAGTAGAAGAGTTAACAGAGGATTATACTGATAGTCAAAGTGTTGAAGATGAACAATCATATGTTGAACCACAAGTAAGTTCTCCTGAAGTGGAAGAATTAACAGAGGATTATACTGATAGTCAAAGTGTTGAAGATGTACAACCATCTGATGATTATTTTGCTACCGATCCAAATTTAGGTAATACTGCTATTGATGAGCAACCGTATGTGGAATCACCAACTTCGACAGATGTTGCTACATTTACTGACTTAGAAGTTCAAGAATTACAGGGTTTATTAGAAGAAATTTCACCAGAAGAAATTGTTGACGTGCAAGTAGTTGGTCGTTCACGTTAATTATAGTAAAGTTTTATATGTTTCTATAAAAATTATCTTGCTATTAGTACTATTTGTATAATTGAATAAGTAATAGTAAACCTTATAAAGCTAACACGAAAGTGTTGGCTTTTTTCTTGCTTATTTTTATTTAATTACAAATTATAATTCTAGCTTTTATTTTTTTTAATAATTAAGGTTGTGTAAGTTTGACTAAAAAAAATATAAACTGTATTAAAAAAATTAAAAAAGTTTCATATATTGTATTAAGGTGATTACATGTTAAAAAAAGTTACTAGTATTTTAGGGACTATTAGTTTAATTTGCTTTAGTTTTTATTATACTGATAGTGCAATTGATGTCATAAAAAAAACAGATCCAATAATGCAACAAATTATCGAATATAGTGAAGAATATGGAAATACATCTATTGAACCTATATTAATAAATAATAATATAATACCTGGAATTAAAGGTAGTATTGTTGATATAGACAAAAGTTATACAAAAATGAAAAGTTTTGGAAACTTTGATGAATCTTTAATTGTATTTAAAGAAGTTTATCCAGAAATATCTATTATGAACAACTATGAAAACTATATTGTATCTGGTAATAATCAAAAAGATAATGTCAGTTTAATATTCGTATTAGAAGATAGTTCTTTTGTTGAAGAAATCCTTTCTATATTAAATAAAAAAAATATAAAAGTTACTTTTTTTATTAATGATGATTTATTTAACGATGCTGTTGATCTCTTAAAACTTATGTTGTTGTCTGGACACAGAATAGAATTTTATAGTGACAAATATGATGTTTCAACAATAAAAAAATATAATACTATTTTAAAGTCAATTTCAGATGACAGCTTGAATTATTGTTATACGACTTTTAAAAATGACAAAGTACTAGAAAATTGTAAACATGAAGAATTACATACTATAATACCAACAATTATAACAGACTTTTATCCATATAATGATATAAAAAACAACTTAAATAATGGTTCTATAATTTCTTTAAAAAATAATAAAAATACTGTTAGAGAATTATCATCAATTATAAATTACATTTTACAAAAAGGGAAAAAAATAATAACTTTAGAAAAATTATTAGAAGAATAAAAAATGACAAAATTTTTCTTTTATTTTTTGTAAGATGTTTATGGTGGTGATATGAAAGTATATATAGATTTAATTTTTATTTTGAATTGTTGGTTAGATTTTTTAATCTTACTTTCAGTTTCTTTAGTTTTAAAACGAAATATTAAAATAAAAAAAATAATTTTATCTAGTCTTTTAGGAAGTATATCAACTTTTTTTCTTTTTTTTAATATAAATTATCTATTACTTATAATACTGAAATTACTAATATGTACTATTATGTGCATTATTTCTTTTAATTATAACAATTTTAAATATTTATTAGAAAATATAATTTATTTTTATTTAATTAGTATTATTTTAGGAGGATTTATATATATTATTAAAAGTAAAATTTATATATCGGATTTTGTTCAAAATTTTCTCTTTTTAATAATATTAAGTCCAATAATTTTATATTTTTATTATAAAAAGGTTAAGAAAATAAATAATCATTATAATCATTTGTATAATGTAGATCTTTATTATGATAATAATTTATATAATTTTATTGCATTTTTGGATACTGGTAATAAGCTTTACGATCAATATAAAAGGCGACCAATAATTTTAATTTATTCTAAACTTATTAAGTTTGATTATTCTAAGGGAATTTTAGTTCCTTATGAGACTGCTAATGGTAGAAGTATTATAAAATGTTTAGAAGCTGATAAGATAATTATAGATAAAAATATAGAAAAAAAACATGTTATTTTTGGTCTTGTTAATGAAAATTTTAAGATAGAAAATGTAAATATGATATTACATAGTGACTTGATGGGAGGATAATTATGATAGCAATTTTTTTATTAATTATTTATTTAATTGAAGTTAGTAATGTTTTGTTTTATGTAGGAGCAGCTGATAAATTGCCAGAACCTTTGTCAAAAGAAGAAGAAGAATTTTATTTAGTAATGGCGAGTGATGGTGATACAATGGCAAAAGATAAACTTATTGAACATAATTTAAGATTAGTTGTTTTTCTTGCAAAAAAGTATGAAAATACTAATGTTGATTTGGAAGATTTAGTTAGTATCGGAACAATTGGATTAATTAAAGCTATTAATACTTATAGTATGGATAAAAATATAAAATTAGCTACTTATGCATCAAGATGTATAGATAACGAAATACTTATGTATCTTAGAAAGAATAAGAAAGTTAGGACTGAGGTTAGTTTTGATGAATCATTAAGTTTTGATGTTGATGGAAATGAACTTCATTTAGAAGATATATTAGGAACTGATGCTGATATAGTTACAAAAAATATTGAGCAAACAAATGATAAAAAAATTATGTTAGATGAAATATCTAAACTTAATAGTAGAGATAAGGAAATTATGTTGATGCGTTATGGTTTATCTGGATATGAAGAAAAGACTCAAAAAGAAGTAGCAGAAATTTTAGGAATAAGTCAATCATATATTTCACGCATTGAAAAAAAAGTTATTAAACGTTTGAGAAATGTAATAAAAGTGTAAAACTATGCATAAAACAGCATAGCTTTTTTGTATAAGAAATTATTGTTAAAATAAAAAATGATTGATAAAAAAATAAAAGTATTGTAAACTTTAAATATAAATAATAATACTAGGAGGAAGTATATGAGAAATAAAAAAGGCTTTACCTTAATAGAGCTATTAGCAGTAATAATAATATTAGGAATATTAATGATAATAGCAATACCAGCAGTAACAGAGTATATATCATCATCAAGAAAGAGTGCCTATATAACAACAGCATCAAGATATATAGATGGAGTAAGAAATAAGATAAATGCAGCAGAAATACCAGTCTATGATAAAGAAGCAACATATTATATACCAGGAAGTTGTGTTTCAATGGAAAAAGGAGGAAAAAGTCCATATGGAGACTGGGAAGAGTATTATGTAGTAGTAACATATGATGGGACAGGGTATGACTATTATTGGACAAGTAGAGATGAAACAAATACTGGAATATATTTAACATATCAAGATTTATTAGATGTAGACAGAATAGAAAATAATGTAACAAGTATCTCTACAAATATTGGTGTAGGAGATAGAGAAAAGATATTATTATTAAAGGATAGTTGTAGTATAAATGATGCAGAAGAATTAGTAGCAACAAGTAGTATACCAGAAAAAGGAACAAGTGATGGAAGTGAAACAGAAGAACCAAGTAATATAACATATAAAGAAGAAATATTAAATGGAACGGAACCAAAGTTAGAAGATCCATTAATAGCAGTAACAATAGAAAATGATGGAACAGTAAAGAAAGCAGATACAACTACAGAGTGGTATAGTTATGAAGAAAAAAGATGGGCAAATGCAGTAATATTAAAAGATGAGGGTAATAGTTATAATAATGGAGAAGTAATACCAGAAGAAGAAATAGAGAGTTATTTTGTATGGATACCTAAGTATAGTTATAAGTTATGGGATTTAGGAAATTATACAGGTGATACAGAAATAGACGAAAGTAAAGTACATTCAATAGATATAAGATTTGGAACAACAAATACAAGTGATAGTGTTTCTGGAGAATGTACAACACCCGGTATATCAGGAGAAAGTGGAAACTGTGAAGTAGGAGATTATATGACTCATCCAGCATTCTTAGCATTTAATACAACAGGATTATGGGTAGGAAAATTTGAGACAGGATATAGTGGGGCAGCAACAAAAACTGAAGCTCAAAAGAATACAATAGAAGTAAATAAAGTAATAGTAAAACCAAATGTCTACAGTTGGAGAGAAATACAAGTAGCAAATGCCTTTACAGTAAGTTATAATTATAAAAGAGAGTTAGAATCCCATATGATGAAGAATACTGAATGGGGAGCAGTGGCCTATTTGTCTCATTCTAACTATGGAATAAATCATGAAATAAGAATAAATAACAATTCTAATTATTTAACTGGATATGCAGCAACAACAGAAAACGGAGGTGAAAGTACAACAGAAGTAGCTATGTGGAATACAACAACAGGCTATTTAGCAAGTACAACCGGAAATATAACAGGAGTATATGATATGTCAGGAGGAGCAGAAGAATATGTAATGGGAGTAATGAAAGATGAAAATGAAAACTTAATGTCAGGTTGGAATTCTACTAGTAATTCAGGATTTAATGGAACATTGTATGATGGAAGTAGTTATACAAGTGGAATAGATTTTCCAAATAGTAAGTATTATGATGCTTATAATTACCATACAAGTTATACTAATTATTCAAGAAGAATATTAGGAGATGGAACAGGAGAGATGGGACCATTTCAAAGTTATAGATCATCATGGTATAATGATTATGCATATTTTGTTAACTCTAGAAACCCTTGGTTCAACCATGTGGGCTACTATAACTACGGTTCTGGGGCTGGTGTGTTCTATTTCCACACCAACAACGGGCATGCTTACAGTGGCGGTTCCTTCCGTTTAGTCTTGGGTGTATAGTTTTTCCACTTGTGGAAAAACTTAACCCTGATCTTTGTGTTTTAATAAATAATTGAAGTATATAGATAGACAGATTTAATAGTAGAAGAGCATTTTAATTATGCCAATTGTATGTGTTTGCAATTGGCTTTTTAATATAATAAAAATTAACTTTTTTATATAAAAAAACTTAATAAAACTTATCTTATGGTATAATATTTAATAGAGGTGATAATATGAGAATTATAGTTAGTGCCGGTGGAACGGGTGGTCATATTTATCCTGCTTTAGCAATAATAAATAAAATTAAAGAACGACATAAAAACTGTGATATTCTCTATATTGGAACAACTGATAGAATGGAATCTACTTTAATACCTTCTTTGGGGATAAAATATGAAGGTATTATGATGAAAGGATTGAATAGAAAGAACATTTTTAAAAATTTCAGTGTTATAAAATCTTTTTATGATGGTGTTAAAAAAGCAAAAAAAATTATAGAAGATTTTAAACCAGATGTAGTATTGGGAATAGGAGGATATATTACAGCACCTGTTATAATAGCAGCTCATAAATTAGGAATAAAAACATTCATTCATGAGCAAAATTCTATTCCAGGATTATCCAATAAAATTTTAAAAAAATATGCTGATGTTGTTGGTGTATCATTAAAAGAAAGTATGAAATATTTTAAAGATAGAAAAGTAATTTTTACTGGAAATCCAAGAAGTGAAGAAGCAACAAAAGCTAAACCAGTAGATAAAGAAAAGTATGGTTTGACAGAATCAAAAAAATTAGTTTTATTTGTTATGGGAAGTTTAGGGTCATTAACAATAACTAAATTAATGCATGATATTATTCCAGAATTTAAAAGTAAAAAATATGAGGTTTTGTTTGTAACTGGTAAAAATTATTTTAATTCATATAGTGATTTATTAATTCCAAATAATGTAAAATTAGTTCCTAACTTAGGTGATATGTTAAATGTGTTAAAAAAGACAGATTTAATTATAACAAGGGCAGGTGCTTCTACTATTGCAGAGATAACAGCTATTGGAATTCCTGCTATAATGATTCCTTCTCCTTATGTAACCCATAATCATCAAGAAAAAAATGCTGAAATATTAAAATTAAATGAGGCAGCTATAGTTATAAAGGAAAAAAATCTTACAAAGGAAAATTTATTACAAAGTATTGACTCTATAATAAATTCAAAAGATAAAATGTTAAAGATGAAGAAAAATAGTAAGCGTTTAGGTGTTATTGACAGTGCTACAAAAATTGTAGAAATAATAGAGGATATGGTAAATGGTGATGTATAATGGATAATGTTATAGAGTTTATTGAAAATAATAATATAGGTAAGTATTTAGAGAATGTTAGTATGGCTAAATATACTACTTATAAAACAGGTGGTATTGCAAAGTTATTAGTATATCCTAAAGATGAAAAGAAGCTTATTTTACTTTTACGAGAACTTAAAAAGAATAATATAAAATATAAAATTTTGGGTAATGGATCTAATACTTTATTTAGTGATAAAGTTTTTTATGGGATTATTATTAAATTAGATTGTTTAGATCAAATCATTGTTCATGGAAATATTATAAAAGCAGGAAGTGGTGTTAATTTAATAAAACTTAGTAATTTTGCTATAAAAAAGTCATTATCGGGCCTTGAATTTGCTAGTGGTATTCCAGGTACTGTTGGTGGAGCAGTTTTTATGAATGCCGGAGCTTATAAAAGTGATATGGGGTATGTTGTAAAAAGCATTAGAGTTATTACACCAAATTTAGAGATTATTACAATGTCTAATCGAGAACTTGATTTTCATTACCGAAGTTCATTTTTACAAAAAAATCCAGGATATATTTGTTTAGAAGCAGCATTTCAATTAAAAAGAGGGAATAAGAATGAAATGTTGGATCTTGTCAAAGAAAGAAAAGAAAGAAGAATGGCAAGTCAGCCGTTAGATTATCCATCAGCTGGTTCAGTGTTTAGAAATCCAGAAAATTTATTTGCTGGTAAAATTATAGAAGATTTAGGATATAAAGGATTATCTAAAGGCGGTGCTAAAATAAGTGAAAAACACGCTAATTTTATAATTAATTATAATAATGCAACTAGTAAAGATATAAAAGATTTGATTGATTTTATAAAATCTGAAGTGAAGGAAAAGTGTAATATAGATTTAAAAGTAGAGCAAGAGTTTGTTAATTGGGAGTAATTATATGGCGAAAAAAATTGTTAAAAGAAGAAAAATAAAGTTAATTTCTATTTTTATATTTATATTAATTACAATTTTTATTTATTTTTTGATTAAGTTTTCTTTAGAATTTAAAATTCAAAATATATATGTACATAATAATAAATATTTAAATGATGAATATATAATTGAATTAGCAGGTATTGAAGAATATCCAAGTTTTATTTTAAGCTTACCTAGTAAATTAGAAAATAATTTACTGGATAGCCCTTATATTAAAAAAGCTAGTGTAAAGAAAGAATTTTTAGGAGTTATTAATATTTATATTGAAGAAAGTGAAGTTCTTTTTTATAAAGAATATGATAAGAAATTCGTTTTGGATAATTTTAGAGAAGTAGATAACTTACTTTATGATTTTTCTAGCGTTAGAGTTATAAATTATATTCCAGATACAATATATACAAATTTTCTTTCTAAGTTTGCTAGTATTGATTCAGAAGTTAGAAAAAAAATATCTCAAATAAAATACGATCCTAGTGAATATGATGATAGTCGTTTTCTTTTATATATGATAGATGGAAATTATGTGTATATAACAATAACTAAAATGGATTCACTTAATTATTATAATGAAATATATCCAACATTAGAAGGTAAAAAAGGAGTTTTATATTTAGATTCAGGTAATCATTTTCAAGCATTTTAAAACCCATTATTTAAATGGGCTTTTTTAATAATAATAGTTTGATGAGTTATAGATTGGATATGGATAATAATAAGGAACTTGATATGGATAATAGTAAACATTCTTATTATTGTTCCATAAATTTCCTACTAATCCTCCTAGAACAAATGGAAAAACAAATCCACCACCCCAGAATCTATTATCTCTTCTTGTATTATAAGAATACATTCCATTGTTATAATTGTTGTACATTATAACCTCCTCATAATAATTTATGCAATATAGGTATTTTGTTATTTACTTTTTAATCTAAAAAAATTAATACTTGGGTGGGTGAAAAGTCGCATATTGTATTTTGTATTACCAATACCTCCAGATATAAAAAGTTCTGTTTCATTTATTTTATAATAACTTTTAATATACTTTTTGGAACCTATTTTTTTCATTAAAGGTCCAATAATTGGTAGATTTACTTGGCCATTATGAGAATGTCCTGCTAGTATTATATTAGGTGAAAAGTATTCGACAATTTTATCAGCGTTATCGGGTTTGTGTGTAATGGCAATTGTAAATAAATTGTTATTAATACTTAGATTTGAATATGTTTGATAGTTATCATCGACACTTATAAGTTGAATACTTGATTTTTTATTATGTATAGTTTTTACTGTATTAGTTAATATTTCAAAATTACTGTTAGAAAATATTTCTTTAAATTCATCTTTATCTTCTTCCCCTAAAAGAGCATATTTCCCTAAAGTTGAATTGATTTTATTAAATTCTTTAATTAAAAATTCTTTTTCTGTCAAATTTATTTCATAGTTGGCATCTATTAAGTCTCCAGTAAAGATAACTATATCAGGATTGGTATTGTTTATCATATTTATTAATTTAGTTATTTTTTCATTGCTAGTATAATGGTTATAGTGAATATCAGAAAATTGAACTATTTTAATACCATTAAAATTATCATCAATTTTTTCACTATAGATTGGGTATTCTCTAACAATAATACCAATATTTCCAACATATCTTAGTAATATATAAGATATTGAAAATATGATAAAAAGTGGAATAAATATTAATGATAATATTTTTAATATTTTTTTGTTTTTTTTCTTTTTTTCTTCTGTTTCTATTTGATTAGTAATCTCTTTATTTATTTCTGTTCTTTTTATCATAATATTATCATACCGGTTCCGATGATGGATAAAACTGTTAATATCCCATTATGTAACATATGAACAAATATACTTGAAAATATATTGTTAGTTTTATAGTACAAATATGCGAATGCAATTCCTAAAGCACTATAAGGAATTATGTATAGATAGTCATATAGTGTTGTTATTGCACTTATTACATGAAGGGAACCAAAAACTATACCTGACATTAAGACAAATAATATTTTTTCTTTAAAATTTTCTTTAAATGCTTTTCTAAATATAATTTCTTCAGTAAATGGTGCTAATATAGTAGTTAATATAAGAGCAATTAATGGTACTTGTGTAATTATATTCTGAACTCCAGCTTCATTATTAGCAATTTTAGCTGGCGTAAAGAATCCTATTAAAATATTTGATGCTGCCATTGCAATTAATCCAATTATCCAGTATTTTATTGATAAATCTGCAATATCCCAAAAATTATTTTTAAATTCTTTAAATTCTTTAATAAGAGATTTCCTATACAGTAGAAATAAACATAATGCCATAATTGAGTTAGAAAATAACTGTAATGCATATAGTGTAGTAGTACTAGTTGTATATATGTTTATATCAAATAACATTGCTGGAATTAATTGTATATATGATGAACAAAAAAATAGTAATAGTACTGCAATCAATTTTATAATATTTAAATATTCTTTTAAAATTTTCATATGTTATATCCTCCATTATTATAATTTAATTTTAATAGTTTAATAAATTTGTGTCAACTTATTTCACATTATTGTATGATTACTTAGAAAAATAATGTATAATTGATTTAATGAAGGGAAGTTATATTATGAAATATTATTGTTTAGGAATAAAAGGTGCTGGAATGAGTACTTTAGCAAATATTTTATATGATTTGGGTAATGAAGTTATTGGTTATGATGATGTAAAAGATTACAAATTTACCGAAGAAGGTTTAAGAAAACGTGGAATAAAAATTTTTTATGATGATAGTTGTAATTTAGATAAAGATACTATTGTTACATATTCTGTTGCTTTAGATATTAACCATAAAGAATTACAAAGAGTAAGAAATTTGGGACTTAAGGTAATGAAATATAACGATATTTTAGGTGATATAACATCACAATTCGAGACTATTTGTGTATCTGGTACTCATGGGAAAACAACTACTAGTTCTTTAATAACACATATTTTAGATAAAGTTTATAAAGTTAATTATTTTATTGGTGATGGAACTGGATATGCTGATAGAAATAATAAAATTTTAGTTATTGAATCTGATGAGTTTAATAGACATTTTTTAACATACCATCCTAGTTATACAGTTATTACTAATATTGAACTTGAACATACTGAGATATATAAAGATATCGATGATATTAAATCTACTTTTAAAGAATTTGCAAATAAGACTAAGAATGTAATTATTGCATGTGGAGATAATCAATATATAAGAAGTATTAGTTTTGATAAGAAAGTTCTTTATTATGGCTTTGATGAAAATAATGATATATATGCCAAGAATGTTGTTTTAGAAGAAATTGGATCTTCTTTTGATGTTTATATTGAAAAAGATTTTTTTGGACATTTTGATCTTCCTTTATATGGAAAACATATGATTTTGAATTGTCTTGCTGCAATTGGAATTTGTAAGCTAAAAAACATTGATGCAATTACAATAGCCAAACTTTTAAAAACTTTTAAAAATGCTAAAAGAAGATTTGCTATTGAAAATGTTAATGACACTATAATAATTGATGATTATGCACATCATCCAACAGAAATAAGAGTTACTTTAGAAGCTGCTAGGCAAAAATATTCTAATAGAGAATTAATTGCAGTTTTTAAACCTAATACATATTCTAGAACAGCTAAATTTTATAAAGAATTTGCTGATTCTTTAAATATTGCTGATAAAACGTATATTACTGAAATAGATTGTAATCGAGAGAAAAAAGAAGATTACAATAATATTAGCTCTAAAATTATATTAGATTTATTGAAAAATGGAGAAATGATTAGTGATAGTTCTGTTATGAAACTATTACAACATAAAAAAGCCGTGATTTGTTTTATGAGTTGTGCATCTATTTCTCATATGAAAGATTCTTATAAAGAATTACTTTTAAATGAAAAATAATTTTAACTTTAATATTTAGTATAAATGTTATATACTATAACATATAATGATTATTTGGAGGTGTGATATGGATTTTGGAATAAATAGTTCTCTTGATTTGTATAAGAGATTGACACCTGCTATGAATTGTAAAATAAGAGAGTTAAACAAGTATAAGATAAATTATATTAAAAATGAAGATATTTGGAATTATCTTATGACAAACAAATGGAAAAACGAAAAGTGTATTTCTTTAGCTGAAATGGTTGATGATATTTTAAATTTAGATAATAGTAAATTAGATATTTATGTTAAAGACAAAATAAATAGGATAAGAAATGTAGAATTAGAAGAGGTTGAAACGTTGTAAGAGGTGTATTTTATGACAAAGAATTATAATAATTATACAGTCGATGATTTAATTAAAAAGGCTAGTAATTATATAGAAGATACTTCTGAGTTAGAAAAAATTAAAAGGGCTTATAAATTTGCAGAGGAAAAACATTTAGGTCAATATAGAGTAAGTGGTGAACCATATATTTATCATCCTCTTTGTACTGCTATGATACTTACTACTGTTACTGCTGATTGTGATACTTTATGTGCTGGACTTATGCACGATGTTATTGAAGATTGTAGTGTTAGTAAAAGTGAGATTGAAGAGTTGTTTGGAAAAGAAGTCGCAAAATTAGTAGATGGTGTTTCAAAAATTAGTAAAATGCATTTTTCTACTGAGAATGAAGCTTTAGTTGAATATTATAAAAAAATAATTGTTGGTATGAGTGAGGATGTTAGAGTTATAATTATCAAACTTGCAGATCGACTTCATAATATGAGAACACTATGGGCATTACCTGTTGATAGGCAAAAAGTTAAAGCTAAAGAAGTATTAGAAATTTTGGCACCAATTGCTCATCATTTGGGAATTCATAAAATAAAAAGTGAATTAGAAGATTTATCATTGCGATATTTAAAACCCGAAGTTTTTTATGATATTGCTGAAAAACTTAATGTTACGAAGTTAGAGAGAGATAATGCTGTATCAGATATGATTAATACAGTAAGTAATATGCTTACAGAACATAATATTAAGTTTGAAATAAAGGGAAGAAGTAAAAGTATATATAGTATTTATAAAAAAATGGAGGGTGGTAAAAGATTTAATGAATTATATGATCTTTTGGCAATCAGAATTTTAGTTGATACAGAACCAGAATGTTATATGGTTTTAGGAATCATTCATTCGAAATTTAGACCAATTCCTAAACGTTTTAAAGATTATATTGCAATGCCTAAAGTAAATGGATATCAGTCACTACATACAACAATTTTTGGAATTGAAGGTTTTTTGTTTGAAGTACAAATTAGAACACATGCAATGGACGAGGTTGCTGAAAATGGTGTTGCTGCTCATTGGGCATATAAAGAAAAGAAAAATTTAAATGGTCAGGTACAAAGTTCTACTGAAGCAAAATTACAATTTTTTAAGTCTATTATGGAATTAGATGAAGAAAAAATGAGTAGTGAGGAATTTGTCAATAGTGTAAAAAATGAAGTTCTTAATAATAATATTTATGTTTTTACACCTAAAGGTGATATTTTTGAATTACCTAAAGGTGCAACTCCTATTGACTTTGCCTATAAAATTCATACTGCAGTAGGTGATACAATGGTAGGTGCTATAGTAAATAATAATATTGTTTCACTTGATTATGAATTGAAAGATAATGATATTGTAAAAATTATAACAAATAGGAATTCTAAACCTTCTAAAGAATGGCTTTCTATTGCAAAAACGACACAAGCTAAAAATAAGATTAAAAATTATTTTACAAAAAGCGAAAAAGATATATATATTGAAAGAGGGAAAGATGCTTTAGAAAAAGAATTACGAAAAAAGAAAATAGCGTTTAATGAATTCTTTGAAGAAGAAAATACTAAGATACTTTTAAAAGAGACTAAAGTTTCTGATTTAGATGATTTGTTTTTAAGTATTGGTAATAATAAATTTAGTCCAAGTTATATAATTAGTATTATATATAAAAAAGAAAGTATACCAGATTCAAAAGTAAAAATAGTTCCTAAGAACAATGATACTGATATAATAGTAGAAGGTATAGATAAAATAAAAGTTAATTTGGCTAATTGTTGTAATCCACTTCCAGGTGATGAGATTGTTGGTTATATTACAAAAGGAAATGGTATAAGTGTTCATAGGATAAATTGTTTAAATTTGGAGTATTTAGATAATAGAATGGTTAGTGTTAAATGGAATGATAACATAAAAAATAAATATTTAACGACAATTATTGTTTATATTGATACTTCTAATAATGTTATGCTTGAAATAATGCAAAAAGCTAATTCTTCTAATATTTCAATTGATAACATAAAAACTTTAAGAAAATCTGATGTTTTTATGTATGAAGTTGATTTGTGGGTTAGAAATTTGGAACATTTAAATAATTTTATTCGTGATATAAGAGCTTTAAAATACGTTGTAGATGTAATGAGGATAATGAAATGAAAGTTATAGTGCAAAGAGTTTTAGAATCATCTGTTAAAGTGGATGGAAAAATAGTAGGTAAAATTAATAATGGTTATATGTTACTAGTTTCTTTTACTTATGGTGATAATATTGAAAAAATTGATTATATGATTAAAAAAATTTTAAATTTACGAATTTTTGATGATGATAATGGCGTTATGAATAAATCAATTTTAGATATTAATGGTAGCATATTATCAATTTCTCAATTCACTTTATATGCTGATATCTCTAAAGGAAATAGACCTAGTTATATTAAAGCTTTAAAAAGTGAAGATGCGATGATTTTATATGATACTTTTAATAAAAGATTATCAAAATTTATTAAGGTAGAAACAGGTGTTTTCGGTGCCGATATGAAAGTGTCTCTTATTAACGATGGCCCTGTTACTATAATAATTGAAAAATAGGAGGATTTATGTTTAAAGATAAGTTGAATTTTAAGCTTCTAAATGTATTAATTTTTGCTGCTCTTATTTATTTAGCTCTAGATACAATGAGTTATTGGGGAGGATTTATTTCAACAATTTTTTCGATAATATTACCATTTTTAATATCTTTTGGAATAGCTTATTCTCTTTATCCTATAGTTAGAAAATTAAAAAAGAAAGGTCTTAGTAATAGGCTTTCTGTTGCTATTGTTTCTGTAAGTGTTATTTTTGTAATTATAGGATTAATTGCAATTACTGTTCCTTTAGTATATGATCAATTGATATTGCTCTCTAAAACAGTAGGGGAAGTTATAACAGATTTTTCATCAAAATTTGAAATTAATTTAGGAGATTTCCAAACTACTATAAATGAAGTTCTAGATGATTTGATTAAATCAGTTGGAAAATATGTTTCTGATGGTACATTCGACTTTGTTGGTAAATCTGTAGGTTTTGTTACAAATGCTATAATTATATTAATTGTATCGATTTATTTTCTTGCTGATATGGAAAAGATTAGAAATGAAGTAAAAAGTCTTTTAACTCGTAATAAGAAAAAAAGGAAAACTTACAATTATGTGAGAGTTTTAGATAAAGAATTAGGTCAATATTTAAATGGTTTAGCAATTTTTATTGGAATTCAATTTGTTGAATATTCTTTATTGTTTAGGATTATTGGGCATCCAAACTGGTTACTTTTAGGAATTTTAGCTTCTCTTACTACAGTAATACCATATTTTGGAGGACTTATTACAAATATTATTGCTGTTATCTTATCTTCAGTTGTTTCTACTCAATTATTTATTGCAACACTGGTAGTATGTTTTATTTTTCCTAATATTGATGGATATATTATTTCGCCAAAAGTATATGGTAAAACCAATAATATAGATCCGCTTTGGACTATTTTTGCAGTAATTGCTGGAGGTGCGTTGTTTGGAATAGTTGGAATTATGATATCTCTTCCAGTCTATATTGCCCTTAATTGCACATTTCAATTTTATAAAGAAGATATTTATGACAAACTTGAGGATATTAAAGAAGAAAGACATACTTAAAGAGAATTAAAATAATTCTCTTTTTTTATCTTATAGGAAAGTTCAAACTATAGAAAAATAATAAAAAAAGAACAATAAAAAAATACCAGGCATGT
>CALVJN010000024.1 GCA_944332205.1 uncultured Bacilli bacterium
TCATAATAATATTATATTACAAATTAAAACAACCTCAAAGAGGTTGGCGAATGAAATTTATTTCATTCTTTTTTTATGGAATATATAAATAAAATAATAATTATTTTTAATTAAAATATTGCTATTAGGCTATTTTGCTGTGAAAAAAAATGGTAGTGACATAGAATAATATGAAAGGGGAAATAAAATGAATAAAGATCTTAAATATAGTAATAATGATGATGAATGTTTTTCAAATGATGATTGCCTTTGTCGTGTGATAAGATGTATTAATAATAATTGCACAGGACCAACAGGGCCAATAGGACCAACTGGACCGACTGGGCCATGTGGTTGCACAGGATGCACTGGGCCTCAAGGTGCTACTGGACCTCAAGGAAGAACTGGTGACACTGGTGCTGATGGAATTCAAGGACCAATTGGACCTACAGGAGCAACAGGAGCAACAGGACCAACAGGACCAGAAGGAGCAACAGGACCACAAGGACCTATCGGACCAACTGGAGCAACAGGACCAACTGGAGCAACAGGACCAACTGGAGCAACAGGACCAACAGGACCACGAGGAGAATCTAGCCTATTAGATAGTTATGCAATGATTCATGATGAAACAAATTCAACAGTTCCTAGTAATAGTCCAGTTTTATTGCAAACAACTAATATATCAAATAAAATAACTTATAATCCAGCAACCGGAGATTTTTCAATTCCAGAAAAAGGAATATATATAGTTCATTGGTGGTTCAATGTTAGAAATAAAAACAAAAATTACGATGAATGTGATTCAAGAGCATTAGGAATAGAATTTCATCAATTTTGGCCAACAGATGTTTTAATTGCTCATTCATCAACTCATAATAGATTAAATTCTTGTGAAACAGGAACAGTAAATGGAAATGCTATTTTTGAAGCATTACCTGGAGCTAGTTATAGATTTATCAATACTTCTGGATTTGATATTGCATTAGTACCAAATGATTTATATTCTGCATGTGTATCAATTACAAAAATTGTATAATAATTTATTTGTAACCTTTGTTTCATTAAATATTAAAAATATATGTTAAATTTAAATGTATTACAAAATAATAAAAAAACAAATGAAAAATGATTCATTTGTTTTTCTTTTAAGATTTTATGAAATAATAGTTAATTTATTTTTAATATCTTCAAAAAATTAAAGTAATAATTTAGTATCTAATTCTTTGTCTTTAAATTCTACTATTTAGTTTCTTTTTCATAGCAAAATTTTATGTTTGAATTTTGTTAATATTTTTTAGTAAGTTTTTAAATATTGCCATTTAAATTTAATGATTTTTTTATTATCATTGATATTTGTTGTTAATTCTAAAATGATATCTAATTTGTATTCTGGAACATAATTTAATTTGGTTTCTGAATTATTATTTATCATAAATTTTAAATTATTATCTAGTACTGAAAATGTTTCTTGAAATTATCTTTTATACTATAATAGATACAATTATTTTTCAATTAATTTTGAGATATTTAATAAGCTAATTCACTAAACACTTTTTTATTAAATAAGTGCTGAGTTTTATCAAGTTTTTCTAATTGTTCTGTTGTTATTAAAAAATAATCGTAGTATAAAGCGTCTTCACCATTATCTAAAATAGGGTCATCCCATGTTAAGTCTAAGTGATACCAATTATCTTCAATATATACAGCATTCCATACATGATTTTCACTAGCAACTTTAAAATTTGGAATTTTATAATGGTTTAAAAATAATGCCATTGCATCAGCATAGCCACTACAAATACCATATCCTTCAAATAAAACGCCATATGCTGTATTAGAGGCATATTTTATAATGTTATTATCTGTTCTATCTTTATCATATTTTGTATTGTTTATAATATAATCGTGTATTATTTTTATTATTTTTTTAGGATCTTGTTCATCTTTTACTTCATTTATTATAATTTCGTTAACTTTTTTGCTTAGTTCGTTTATTTCAACATCAGTATATGTCTTTATTATTTTTAATTTTACTCTTCCTAGCGTATCATAAGCAGTTTCTATTGTGTCAAAACTATTAAAAGGGTGAACAAATCCATTAATATTTGACAATTCTTCTTGTTCGTTTGCTAAATCAATTACATCTTTTATACAATTTTCATATTCATTAGGACAATAAAATTCAAAACTATTTATGCCACTATTGATAATTGTGAAATATAGATTTAATAAATCGTTTTTATCTTTTAAGGTAAATTCATTCATGTTTTTAATATAATTGTAATTATAAGTTAAATAATAAGAATTTTTATACGAAAAATTTACTTCTGTTTTTTTTATTACATTTTCAATTATTATATTTACAATTTCTGTTTTATATGTATATGTTAATATTAAAATTCCTAGTAGTATTATTATTGTTAATAGTTTTCTCATTATATCACCTATGTATATTTTATCATAAAAATAAAAAAATATATAAATTTATAAAAATAAATAAAAAAAGAAGTATTATTTTACTTCTTCCATATTATTTTTCATTTTTGTTAAACGAGATTTTTCTCTAGCTCCTTTGTTTTGATGCATCAACCCGCTAGATACAGCTTTATCAATATTTTTAATTGCTATATTTAATTTTTCAGTAGCAGTTTCTTTATTACCAGTTTCTACTTCTTTTATAAATTTTTTAACAGCAGTTTTAGTCCTTGTAGTTATTACATTGTTATTTTCAGCTTTTTTTGCGCTAGTTTTTACTCTTTTCTTAGCACTTTTGATATTTGGCATTTTTTCACCTCACTTTTAAACTATATATATATTAGCAAAAAAAAAAATAAAATGCAAATAAAAGTTTAATTATTTGGAAAAATATATAATAGGTGATTTTATGGGACATGAAGTTAATTTGTCAGATTTTACTATTAGATGTGATTTAATTAGCGAAACAATAGATAATAAAAAAGTAGATGGTATTGATGTTGAGACAAAAAATTATAAGGA
This sequence comes from uncultured Bacilli bacterium, assembly GCA_944332205.1. Taxonomy (GTDB): domain Bacteria; phylum Bacillota_I; class Bacilli_A; order RF39; family UBA660; genus RUG13868. Next base: position 2,980 of record CALVJN010000024.1, read on the forward strand.
TATTAAAGTTGAAAGACTAGTCATTGAAGAAAATAAAAGTAAATTATTAAATAAAAAATCTGGTATTTATACAACTATATTTTTCAATGATATTACTGATTATGAAAATAGAAGTAATGTTATAAATGTTGTTACTAAAGAATTGAAAAAAATTTTAAAAAATAAAAGCCTGCTCGGGAAAAAAGTTTTAATAGTAGGATTAGGTAATGAGCTTTCAACTCCTGATTCATTAGGACCAAAAACAATACAAAATATTGTTGTTACAAGGCATTTATTTAATATGAAAGAAATTCAAGTAGAAGAGGGATATAGTAATGTTTCAGCATTTTCCCCTGGAGTTTATGCTGCTACTGGAATTGAAAGTTTTGATATTATTAAAGGTATTGTAGATATAATCAATCCTGATTATATTATCGCAATAGATGCTTTAGCATCTTCAAGTATCGAGAATGTAAACAAGATAATTCAAATAACTGATTCCGGAATTGAACCAGGGAGTGGAATTGGTAATAATAGAAAGGAATTATCTGAAAAATTACTTTCTATTCCTGTTATTGTAATAGGCGTTCCAACTGTAGTAGATGCAGTTACAATAGTTAATGATACTATTTCATTTTTGATAAAGAAAATAAGTTATAATATAATGAATATCGATAATCCAAAATTTAAGTTAATAAATCCTAAAAATTATAATTATTTAGATATTAATTATAGTTTAGATGATCAAGAAAGAAAAAAATATTTGGGGTTGCTTGGAGAACTTAAAGAATACGAAATCAAAGAATTATTATCAGAGGTTTTAACTCCTATTGGCTATAATTTTATTGTAACTCCTAAAGAGGTTGATTTTTTGATTGATAAGTTATCAATTATTATTTCTAAATCAATAAATAATGTTCTTCACGATTCTATAAATAAAAATAATTAAAAATATATATCTTTATATGACATTTTTTTACTGCTATCCATAATATACTTTTTGTGATGGTGATAATAGATGAAAAAAATTAGTATAAAAGTTATATTTATTTTTAGTGTGCTAGTATTTACTTTTATTTTAACTATAAGATGGTTAGATGATATTAATATAAAATTAGATTCTGATACTTTAGATAAATTAATAGCTAGTTCAAGTAATTTAAATAGTGAAAATAAAATTATAAATTCTATAGTGGGTGTGATAACTAATAATGATTATGTTGATCCAGTAGCTATAATTTTAAAAAAATATTCTACTAACTATAGTAAAGGAGAAAATAATAATAATAGTAATAATAATGATGATATCCCAGTAATAAACGTCGAAAGTTCTCCATTGGTATATATATATAATACTCATCAAACAGAAAAGTATAATTCTTCTGTTGATATAAGTATAAATTATTCTGTTTTGGATGCTAGTTATTTTTTACAGGAAGAACTTAAAAAATATAATATTTCTTCTGTTGTAGAATCTGGTAGCATAAAGGATATTTTAGATACTAATAATTGGAACTATGCCAGTAGCTATAAAGTTTCTAGAATGTATTTAGAAAATGCTAAAAAGAACATTCCAAGTTTGAAATATTTTGTTGATTTGCATAGAGATTCGGTAAGCAAGAAAATAAGTACTGCTGAGTTTAATGGAAAATCTTATGCAAGAATACTTTTTGTCTTGGGGTTGGAGAATCTTAATTATGAAGAAAACAAAAAGGTTATGCAGTTTATGGATTCTTTTTTAAATACAAATTATCCAGGACTTAGTAGAGGAATACTTGAAAGACAAGGTGCAGGAGTAAATGGTGTATATAATCAGGATTTTTCTAGTAATTGTGTTCTTATAGAAGTTGGTGGAGAATATAATACTACAGAAGAAGTAACAAATACAATAGAAGTTATTGCTGAAATGATTAATGCTTATATGGAGGAATCTGCATGAAGTATATTAAATTTTTAAAGTTTGGAAGTACTTTACTTTTCTTATTATTTATTTTTATTTATGTTGTAGGAAGTAGTGGACTGCATGAGTATAAATTAAACGAGAAGAAAGTTCTTACTGAACAACAAATTAAAAATTTTGAAAATGATGTTAATAATGGTGTTAAAATTGATATTACAGATTATATTGTACCAGAAAAGAATTACGATAATGTTTTTACTAAGACAAATAGAAAAATTTCACAATATATTAGTAAAGGATTTGAAGAATCATTTAAATATTTATTTAGATATATAAATAATAGTGTTTAAAATGAATCTTTGATCTTTTTTGTTTTTTAAATCTGTTGTTGTAAATAATGATTTACTGTGTTAGAATTTAACTATATATTAACTGATGATAGTTAAGAATAGAGGTAGTTGCTATGGATAATTATACAGTTAATGAAGTTGAAAAAATTATTCAAGAAAATTTACTTACTAATGATGTTTTAACTTCAATAATTGAGAGTTCTATCAGAAGAATTGAAATATTTAATGATAAAGAGGGTATTGAAATTTTAAATTTTTTAAAAAATGATAAAAAAATATCTTTAAATATAAAAAATGACATTGATAAATTTTTAAATAATTATCAAAATAATTTATCTTATATTAGTGATTCATATTCTACTAGTGAAAGTAAATCTTATTTATTTTATTTAATAGTAGGAATTTTATTTACTATATTAGGAATAATTTTATTGTTTTTAGATTTTAATTAGTGGGGGGAAATATGATGAATAGAAAATTTAATAATGATCAAAATATAAAAAATTTAAGGAAAAGAGAGTTGCTTCGAATAATGATTATAATTTTTTCTCTTTTAACTATAATTTTTTCTTTTGGTAATTTGTTTTATAATATTAATTTAATATTTGCTTTATTTTGTTTTGCATTAACAGTAATTTTAAATAAAGCACGTGAGAAAATTTTTATTGTTAAAAAAGATGAATTAAAAGAGATTAGACAAGAAATAAAAAATAACAAAAAGAAATTTAAAAAATATTAAAAAAAATTATTAATTTGTTATATTTTATTGACATTTTAATATAGTTGTAATATAATCATTAGCATAACAAAAAAGGAAAGAGATGTATCCACATCCACCTGATTGCATATTAGCTTTGGGTATAATGCCAGTATAAATAAAATTTTTGTTTTATTGTGCTTTAGTGGATATATTTATATCCACTTTTTTATGTTTATTGGAGGTGTTTTATATAGCAAATTCAAAAAATAATTTGTTAATTAATGAACAAATTAAAATTCCGCAAGTTTTAGTTATTGGACCTAATGGTGAACAGACAGGGGTTAAATCTATTAAGGATGCTATGACTTTAGCTAATTATGCTGGTCTTGATTTGGTTTTGATTGGACCAAATGGAAATCCGCCCGTTTGTAAACTTATGGATTATAATAAGTATAAGTATGAGAAAAATAAAAAAGAAAAAGCTGCTTTGAAAAAACAGCGAGCTACTTTACAAGAATTAAAGGAGTTTAGATTGTCGCCTTCTATTGATGTTGGTGATGTAGAAACAAAGATTAAGCAAGTAACAAAATATTTAGAAAAAGGTGATAAGATTAAACTTACTGTTCGTTTTAGAGGTAGACAAATGGCTCATACGGAATTAGGTCTAGATGTTTTAAAAAATTTTGCTGAAAGACTTAAAGATATTTCAGATATAGAACAAGATGCTAAACTTGATGGAAAAAATATGATTATGTTATTAATGCCAAAAAAATCAAAGTAGGAGGAATATAATATGACAAAAATAAAAAAACATAGTGGTTTAAGTAAAGTTTTGAAAGTAAGAAAGAGTGGAACTATTACATTGCGCCAAGTTGGATTGAATCATAAAACTGGAAAGAAAAGTGGCGCAGTTAATAGAAGTAAAAGAAAAAATAGTGTTTTAAGTAAAGCTGATTATAACAGACTTAAGAAAGTAATATAGTTAGGAGGAGTTAAAATGACAAGAGTAAAGAATAGTGTAACTACTAGAGCACGTCATAAAAAAGTATTAAAGGCTGCTAAAGGTTATTTTGGAAGTAAGCATAGACTTTATAAAACTGCAAAAGAACAATTAATGCATTCAGGTCAATATGCGTTTAGAGATAGAAGACAAAAGAAAAGAGATTTCAGAAAATTGTGGATTACTAGAATAAATGCAGCTTGTCGTGAGAACGAAATAAGTTATTCAAGATTTATTGAAGGTTTAAATAAAGCTGGTATTGAGGTAAATAGAAAAATGCTTTCTGAAATAGCAATATGTGATTCAAAAGCTTTTAGTGAACTTGTAAAGCAAGCAAAACTTGGCCTTGATGGTAAAATAGTTTCATCTAAAAAAGAAGTAAAAAATGAAGTAGAAGTTGTTAAAGTAGAAGAAGTGAAAGAAAATAAGACTAAAGAAAAGAAATCTTCAACAAAAACAACAAAGAAAAAAGAAACAGTTAGTGATGAAATAAAAGAAGTAGAAGATAATAAAGAAAAAGTTGAAAAGAAAAAAACAACAACTAGGAAAACTGTAAAAAAAGAAGAAAAATAAACATATTAATGGATTTAATTACCTAGTGCCTAATATGGTTGGTATTATTAGAAATTAATAGAAGATAAAAACGAAAAGGAGAATTAGAATATGGCAGTAGTGTCAATGAGTTATTTATTAGAAGCAGGTGTACATTTTGGACACCAAAAAAGAAGATGGAATCCTAAAATGGGAGAATATATATATACTTCTCGCGATGATATATATATAATCGATTTGCAAAAAACAGCAAAGAAGATAGAAGAAGCATATGAAGCAATGAAAGAAATTGCTGAAAATGATGGTAAGGTTTTATTTGTTGGTACAAAAAAACAAGCTCAAGAAGCAGCTGAAGAAAGTGCTGTAAGAACAGGAATGTATTTTGTTAATGAAAGATGGCTAGGAGGAACTCTTACTAATTTTAAAACAATTAGATCTAGGATTAAAAGACTTGAAGAAATCGAAAAAATGGAAGCAGATGGAACTTTCGAATTACTTCCTAAAAAAGAAGTTATTAAAATTAAAAAGGAATATGATAAGTTAAATAAAAACTTAAGAGGAATAAGGGAGATGAAGAAACTTCCTAATGCCTTAGTTATTGTAGATCCAAGAAAAGAAGAAATTGCTATAAGAGAAGCAAGAAAATTAAATATTCCTGTATTCGGAGTAGTAGATACAAATTGTGATCCAGATATGGTTGATTATGTTATTCCAGGAAATGACGATGCAGTAAGAAGTGTAAAACTTATGATTGGTGTTTTGACTAATGCAATCGCTGAAGTTACTGGTAAAGAAATGATTGATTATTTGACAGACGAAGATAAAAATAAAGTAAATAATAAAAACAAAAAAGATGACAAAGAGATAAATGAGTTTGCATTAGAAATTGAAAAAGAAGAAAAAAATGTTAAAGCATTAAAAAAAGAAGATGAATTAGAAAAGAAAAATACTGAAGTTGAAAATACTTCTGAAATGAAAAAAGAAGATGCTGTTGAAGTGGATAACATGACTCTTACAGAATTGAAAGAACTTGCTAAAGAAAGAGGAATTAAAGGATATTCTAAAATGAAAAAAGATGAATTATTAGCATCTTTAAAATAGTTATAGAAAGGATTAATTATATGTTTAGTGCTGCTGATGTAAAAAATTTGAGAGAGAAAACTGGAGCAGGAATGCTTGATTGTAAAAAAGCTTTAGAAGCAACTAAAGGAAATATGGAACAAGCTGTTGATTGGTTAAGAGAAAAAGGAATTTCTAAAGCATCTAAAAAAGAATCACGTATTGCTGCAGAAGGACTTAGTGAAATAATTATTGATGGTAATAAAGCTGTTATTTTGGAAGTAAATTCTGAAACAGATTTTGTTGCTAAAAATGAAGAATTTAAAAAATTTATAACTAGCGTTGGTAATGCTATTTTAAATAATAGTGTTACAACAATGACTGATGCTTTGAATCTTAAAATAGGTAATGATACTATTAGTGAATATTTAGTAAATTTAATAGCTAAAATAGGAGAAAAAATTAGTTTTAGAAGATTTGAATTTGTTACTAAAAATGATAATGAAGTATTTGGTGCTTATTCACATATGGGTGGAAGAATTTCTGTACTTAGTGTTTTAGAAGGTTCAAACCAAGAAATTGCTCGTGATGTTTGTATGCACGCTGCAGCGATGAGACCTGCTTATTTAAAAAGAGATGAAGTTCCAGAAGAAATTTTGAATCATGAAAGGGAAATTATTAAAGAACAAGCAATTAACGAAGGAAAACCTGCAGAAATAGCTGAAAAAATGGTAAACGGAAGAATTAATAAATATTACAAAGAAGTTTGCTTACTAGAGCAAGCATTTGTTAAAAATCCTGATGTTACTGTTGAAGAATATGTAAAATCTAATGATGGGGTAATTAAACAAGTAATTCGCTTTGAAGTCGGTGAAGGTATTGAAAAGAAAAATGAGGACTTTGCTGCAGAAGTTATGAATCAGATAAATAAATAGTAAAAAAGAAAAGCTTAAGTTTTTCTTTTTTTATTTACATTTTTAAAATTTGTTATTTAAGTTATTATTACTATTTTTGTGTTTTCATGTTATAATACTTATTAATAGATAATAAGGAGGAATTTATGAAAGTTTTAAAGTATATAGATAAATTTCTTTTCTTTATTAGCGTTGTATTTTTTTTATTTGGTTTGATTATGATTTTTTCATCTTCAAATATAGCCGCTTTTATGCGATATGATGCTAATCCATATTATTTTTTATTGAAGCAACTTGTCAATTTAATTGTTGGATTAGTAGCATTTTTAATTATTATTAATTTTAATACAAAAACCTATAGTGCATTATCATGGTTTGGTTTATTGGCTACTATTGGAGCTTTGCTGTTTGTTTATTTTTATGGTTCTTTGACTAATAAGGCTAGGAGTTGGATTTATTTGGGGACTTTTATGTTTCAACCAAGTGAGTTGGCTAAAGTTGTTTTGATTGTTTGGTTTTCCGCGTTTTATGAATTTAAAAGAAATAGTTTGAACAAAATTTTTACTAATTTATTTCCTTTAGTAATTTCGGCCTTTATTTCGGCTTTTATAATTTTACAACCTGATTTTGGAACAGCGGGAGTTGTGATTATCTTATCTTTTTTATTATACTTGCTTATACCAATAAAAAAATCTATTAAATTTAAAGTAGCAACTATATCAGCTTTAGTTATGATAATAATGTTAATGGGATATTATATTTTTAATACTTCATCATTTTCTAGGCAAATTTCTAGATTGGATTTTGCTTATCCATGTAGTCAAGAAAAATTTTATACTACTGGAAATCAAGTTTGTAATTCTTATATAGCCTTTAATAATGGTTCTTTAACAGGTAAAGGATTAGGTAATAGTACTCAAAAATATTTATATTTAGCAGAATCACATACAGATTTTATTTTTTCAATTATTGTAGAAGAATTTGGTTTTATTGGTGCTGTTCTAATTATTTTATTGTATATAATTTTGCTATATAAAATAGTTTCTATTGGTAATAGAAGCGTAAGTAGTAGAGGTGCAATTATTTGTTATGGTGTTGCTATTTATATTTTCTTACATATTTCAATAAATCTTTTGGGAATTATGGGTTGGCTTCCATTAACTGGTATTCCACTTCCATTTTTATCTTATGGTGGAACTTTTACATTATGTTTAATAATTGCTTTGTCTATGGTTCAACGTGTAGCTATTGAAAGTAAGATGAAAAATTTAGGAACTAAATGATTTATAGATAATAATCTCTTTAGGAGGTTATTTTTTTATGAATTTATTTATTAATATAAAAGACTTTTTGTATTATAATAGAAAAATTATTTTAGTTTGCTTAATTTTTTTGACTATTTTATTTGTATATTTATTTTCTGTAAATAATAATTATGATGATGACAAATTTTATTTAAATGATGATATTTATGTTAATAAACTTAGTGAAGACATTTTAGAGACTTATATTGTTGATATAAAAGGGGCAATAAAATCACCAGGTACTTATGAATTGGAGGAAGGTAAAAGAATTATAGATGTTATTGATTTAGCTGGAGGAATTCTTGAAAGTGCAGATTTGTCTAATGTTAATTTGAGTAAAAAAATTTCTGATGAAATGCTTATTATTATACCTGAATTAAATAAATTTTCTAATAATGATTATAATAGCAATTACATTTATAATAGTGTGAGTAATGATAATAATAAGGTTTCTATAAATTATGATACTTTGGAGAATCTTATGACATTAAATGGGATAGGTGAAGCTAAAGCTCAAGCTATAATTGATTATAGAAACAATAATGGCTTGTTTAAGAACATTGAGGAAGTTAAGAAAGTTAGCGGGATAGGTAATAGTACTTTTGAAAAAATTAAAGATTATATTAAGTTGTAATATTACTTATATTTTTCTTTTTTTTATATTAATTATTAGATTATTTTATAATATTTATTTTTTGGAAAGAAATAGTGAATATGAAGTAAGTGATAATTCTTTTTTTTGTACAATTGAAAAGTATCATATAAATGGTAATCAATTAAAAATTAATTTAAATTGTAAAGAACTAGTGATAGGATATTATTACTTTACAACTGAAAAAGATGTTTATGAATTTGAAAAAACATTTGAAATTGGTGATTTTGTGTTTATTAAAGGTTCTTTAGAGTTAATTAATTCTAATAATAATTTTAACATTTTTAATTATAGAAAGTATTGTTATTATCATGATGTATTTTATAATTTAAAAATAGAGACAATTGATTATATTGGCAAAAGTTCTAATTTTATTTATATAATTAAGAATTTTATTACAAATAGAATAAAAGAATTAAAAAGTTATGCTTATGTTAGTGCTTTTATTTTAGGAGACAAAGATAATATAAGTAATTCAGTTTTAAATAATTATAAAACTATCGGTGTTATGCATTTATTTGCAATATCCGGAATGCATGTAAGTATTTTAATATCTATAATTGGTCTTTTATTCAGAAAAAATTCAATTTTTAAGTTTATTTTTAGTTTAATATTTTTAATAATTTATTTTTTTATAGTAGGTAGTGTTTCTTTATTACGATCAGTTGTTTGGTTTATAATTTCTTATATTTGTATTTTTTTTGAAATAAAAATTTCTTTATATAGAAAGTTATTTATTCTTACATTTGTTATTTTAATGATTAATCCTTTTTATATTTTTGATATTGGTTTTTGGTATTCAATTTTAATAAGTAGTACTATTATTTTATTGCAAAAAAAGATAAAAAATAAAAATTATTTTGGAAGATTATTATATGTTTCATTTGTTTCTTTTTTAGTTTCTTTGCCTATTAATATATATAATTTTTTTGAAATTAATTTATTGTCTTTTGTTTATAATCTTTTTATTGTACCATTTATATCATTTCTTTTTCCTTTATCTATTTTTGTTTTCTTTTTCCCTTTTTTAGATAATTTTTTCTTTTTTCTTATTAAAGTACTTGAAAATATTTCTAATTCTTTTTCTTCTATTAATTCTATCGTTATTTTTATGAAACCCTCATTTTTAATAATTATATTTTATTATATTATAGTATTTTTAATTTTCAAAAATAAAAAATTTTTAATTATTTTGTTTTGCTTTTTATTAATTCATTTTAATTACAATAAAATATTTGATAGCAATTTTCTTCTTTTTTTAGATGTAGGGCAAGGAGATTCTATTTTAATACATAGTGACAATTATAATGTTTTAGTAGATACTGGAGGTATTATGAAATATTATGATGAAAAGTGGAAAAAATCAAATGATTTTTCTATTGCTGAAAATACAATTATTCCGATATTAAAATCGTATGGTATTTCGAAAATAGATTTTTTAATTTTAACTCATGGTGATTATGATCATATGGGTGAATCTATTAATTTAATTAATAATTTTAATGTTGAAAAGGTTATATTTAATAATGATAATTATAATGATTTAGAATTAGGTCTAATTAAAACCTTAGAAAAAAAGAATGTTCTATATTATAAAAATATTAAAGAGTTAAACATAGGAAATAACAAGTTGTATTTTTTGAATGATAAAGTTTATGATAATGAAAACGATAATTCAATAATACTTTATACAAAAATTAATAATTATAAATTTCTTTTAATGGGTGATGCGGGAGTTAAAGTAGAACAAGATTTAATAGATAAATATAATTTGGCTGATATTGATATTTTAAAAGTAGGACATCATGGGAGTAGGACAAGTTCAAGCAAATTTTTTATTGATAATATTAATCCCAAATATTCAATTATATCAGTAGGTAAAAACAATAGATATGGACATCCAAATAAAGAAATACTTGATATATTAGATAGCTCAAATATTTATAGAACAGATATATATGGTAGTATTATGTTTAAATTTAAGAAAGATAGATTGAAATTACAAACATATTTATGATAAGAAAAAATAATATACAATTTAAATAAATTATGATATCATATTAATATATTAAAGGAGGTAAATATGAAAAAAATAGAATTTGGTTATTCAAATGATGCTAATCCAACTGGTTCTCATGAAGGGATTGGAATTAAACCAGGATTATTTTTGTGGGTAGCGGATTACTATGGTTCTGTAGAGTTCGAAGGTGATTATTATGTGGTTGCAAAAGTAGTTGATGGTAAATCTAATAATTGTCCTAAGCTATTAGACAATTTTATAGTTAGACAAGCTTTATGTGATTTGTTTGCAGATGGTTCTACTATTTTGATGTTAAATCAAGAAGAGTCAGAAATAACAAAAATGTTAGAAAATCGTTTGAATAATTCACAAATTAAGAATGAGATATCTACTATAGAAGATATAATAAGTTTAGTACCTGGATTACATAGAAGTTCAGATGCATTTATACTTGCCGAACTTGGATATAATGGAAGGATTGTATCAACATCAATTATTCCAGAAGCTTTTGAAAGAAAAAATTCTGCAATAAAATCTTGCCATCGTCCTATATCTTCTTTACAAGAAGCATTGAATATGGATTTAGGTTATAGAAGATAATAATACTTTCAAGATTTTTTTGAATAATTATTTTTTGAAGCATTTATAATTAAAAGTTTTATGATTGTGTGCATAATCATTAATCGTTACATGGTGATTATGATCATATTGAGGAATCTATTAATTTAATTAATAATTTTAATGTTAAAAAAGTTATATTTAATAACGATAATTATAATGATTTAGAATTAGAACTAATTAAAATTCTAAACAATAATTATATTTAACAGTTTAAATTTCAATGAAAATATATTACATTTTTTGAACAATAAAATATATGATAATGATAATTCAGATGTTATTTACTTAAGATTATGTAATGTAAAAATATTATTAATGGTAGATGCTGGAATAAATGTAGAAGATGATTTATTAAATAAATATAAACTTTTTAATATCGATGTTTTGAAAGTAAGTCATCATGGAAGTCATAAAAGTCAAGTTTAAGTTTTGTTAATAAGATATACTATAAATATTCGGCTGTTAGAGTAGTGAAAAATAATAAATATGGATATCCTAATTACAATGTATTGAAAAATTTGACTGATTCAATTGTATATAAAACCAATTCGAATGGTAGTTTAATGTTTAGAACAATAGATAAAAATATATAGCTATTTTTTAAAATTATTTTGGAGTAACATTTTTGTATATTTTACATATTATATTATAGGACGCTACGTAATAGCGTTTACATAGATTTAGAGAGGGTACCTCTCTTTTTAAAATTTGTATTTACTTTTTTTATATATGTGATATACTGATACTAGTATATTTTAATTCTACATTAGTTAAATTTACATATAGTTTAATGAATGTAGTGTGTAGGTGGATAATTTTATGAAAAAAATTTCAAATATAGAAAAACAGTATATTACTATTGTTAATGATATATTGGACCATAAAGAATTTAAAAAGATTAAAAATATAACACATCATGGGTTAAATAGATATGATCATTCAGTTAGAGTATCATATTATTCTTATAAAATTGCTAAATTATTTAGGTTAGATTCCTATGAGGTTGCTAGGGCTGGATTGTTGCATGATTTTTTCTTGGTCAACAATGAAGTTATCTCTGTTAAAGAAAAAATGAATACTTTAGTAAATCATCCTAAATATGCAGAAGCATATGCTTCTAAATATTTTATTTTATCAGATAAAGAGAGAGATATAATTCGTAGCCATATGTTTCCAATATCTGTTGTGGCTGTTCCAAAATATGCAGAAAGTTGGTTAGTTAATGTTATAGACAATGCAGTTTCTATTTGTGAAGCTTTTTCTTCTAAAAAAGTATATTTTTTGAGAATGTCAAATATAATGATTATTGTATTATTAAATTTTTTGAAATTATAATTTAATTGTTAGAAATTTATTTTAGAAATAATTATTTTTAATAAAAATCTTTCTAATTATTTTAGAGTAATTAGAAAGATTTTTTTACTGAAATGACATAAAAGTTGAATATAAATTTAAGGTATTCAAAGTTTGTTTAAATATATATTCCTAAAATAAATAGAATTTTTTCTTAATTTAGTTATTATTTTTGTTTTTTTAATAGTTCTTTTTCATATTTTTATATAATTTAATCAATTATTCTAGACTATCTTTATTTGTTGTATTGTTTAGTTTATATATATGTGATAAATATTTTTTTCTAAATGTCCTTTGTATATTTGAATATCTTCTTTTAATGTTTTTTTATAAAAAAAATAACTTCTTCCGCGTTGAAGAATATATTTTTATTATACATTCTTTTTCCAACTTTTCGAAGTCATTTTATACTCATATGGTGTCCCCAGTAGGACTCGAACCCACATCTATCCCTTAGGAGGGGATTGCTCTATCCTGCTGAGCTATGAGAACAAATAACAAATATATATTTTAATTATAACACATTAGCATTATAATTAAAATATATTAATAAAAAAAATTGAAACTTTTAATAGTTAGAAGGAGAGTTGTTATGGCAAATTACAAATACGCAATAGAAATTGCAATATTAGTTTTTCCAGTAATTGCTTTTTTTATTACATTTCCATATATGGTTGTACAATATTTTAAGTATGGGTCAATACCATTTCTTAGAACAGTAATTATTTATTCTTTTGTTTTATATTTATTGACATCATATTTTATGGTTATACTGCCACTTCCTATGATAAAAGATGTTTTAAAATTAAATACACCTTGGATTCAATTAGTTCCATTTAAATTTATAGGAGATTTGATACTAGAATCTAAATTTATTATTAGTGATTTTTCTACTTATTTAGTTGCATTGAGACAGCCAGTTTTTTATGTTAACGCATTTAATATACTTCTTACAGTTCCTTTTGGCGTTTATTTGAGATATTATTTTAAAAGAAAATGGTGGGAAGTATTGATATTTAGTTTCTTATTAAGTTTATTTTTTGAGGTAACTCAAATTACAGGACTTTATGGAATTTATCCAAGGCCGTATAGATTGTTTGATGTTGATGATTTGATTTTAAATACTATTGGTGGATTATTTGGCTATTTGATAACTCCTTTATTTGTTCATTTATTTCCAAGTCGTGATAGGGTTGATGAAATAGCTTATGAGCGAGGTAAGATAGTTTCTTTTTCAAGAAGATGTATTGCTTATTTAATTGATTATGTTTTATATAATATTTTTATTATTATTTTTATATTATTTTTTAATATTAAATTTAGTATAGAATTTTATTCTTTTGGATTTTTGTTATATTTTTTAATTAGTATTTTATTATTTAGTAAAAATACAATAGGTAAAAAAATTGTTAAAATAAAAATTGTGAATCAAAATGGTAATGAAGCAAAAGTTCATCAAGTGTTAGCGAGATATATTTTACGTTATATTATTTATTTTAAAGTTTATGATATAATCAATTGGAGTAGGGAAGTATCAAATATTAATAATTTTACTTCACTTATATCTGTATTTTTATGTATTTTTTTGTTTTTTATTTATATAAAAACTTTTTTTGATATATTTACTAGAAAAGATCAATATATTTATGAAAATCTTAGTAAGACTAAAAATATAAGTACGATTAGTTATAATAGTATGGATTAATCTTATCTATTATATATAAATATAAAAAAATATGATTGTGAAGGTGTAAAATATGGAAAAGACTAATGTTATGCGAATTTTAGATAAAAACAATATTAAATATAAAATTTATGATTATAGTAAAACAGAAGCAATAAGTGGTATAGAAGTGGCTACTATATTAGGAATTGATTTTAAAAAAATTTTTAAAACACTAGTCACGGTAGGGAAGTCAAAAAAGTATTATGTTTTTTTATTACCAGTAGATGATGAACTTGATTTAAAAAAAGCAGCTTTTTCTGTTGATGAGAAAACTGTAGAAATGGTAAAATCAAAAGATTTATTGTCAATCGTGGGATATATACATGGTGGATGTTCACCAATTGGAATGAAAAAAAATTTTCCAATAATTATTGATAGTCAAGTATTAAAAAATAATGAGCTTATATTTAATGCCGGTAAAATAGGGTACCAAGTATCAATTAAGTTAGATGATTTGAAAAATATTATTAATTTTTCAATAGCTGATATTTGTAGAATTGATGGAGAAAATTAAATTAATAAAAATTTTTTCTATTTTTTTATTTAGAGGTAAAAAAAATTAAAAAATGTTTAAACCTACTGTAAAAAATAATTTCGAAACAAGTATATAAAGATGTTTCTTAGATATTTTTTTTGTTTAACATTTTAATTTGTTCATTATAGTAAGATTTATGTATTTTATTTAACAATTTTAATATCATTTATTGCCAATTAAACTTTTTTATATGTGTCAGTATTATGTGCTTTAAATTTTAATTGTGGTTAATTTTTTATACAAACAAAAAGGTTAACTAAAATTAACCTTTTATATATAAGTCGATTAGTTCGACTAATTTTTCTATGGTGCCGTTGAGGAAGTTATCTACAACTTTTTACCAAAGGTAATTGATGTATGAATCAATCACTATATACATTTTAACACAAATATTCTTTAAAATAAACAATTATAAATTTTCTTTTATTTTGGGAAATAAATCATATAAATTATATCCTAATAAATTATCAAAGTATGCTTTTAATTTATATGTTTCTTTTATGTGATATTGTGTATTTGAATAAGCACCTCTTCTAATTATAATATCAATTAATCTTTTATCAATCGTATAAACTTTACTACCACCTTGTGGACACATTAAATCACATATATTTATTATCTTTTCTTCTATTGTGTAATTATGATTTTTTATAAACTCTGTTAAAAACAAATTATCTTTTAGATTTGGAACTCCTCCTGCAGTACATATAATATCATTATTTAAATAGGAATGTGTTAAACATATATCACAATATTCTTCATCATAACCTTTATCTTTTAAATAATTATAACCTCTCATAACATGTCCGTGAGATTCTCCATTATATTTACCAATATCATGTAAATATCCAAGAGTAATAACTTTATCAACATCTACATCATAACCTTTTTCATTTAGTGCCTTTGCTATTTTTCCTGCACTCTCTCCAACACATCAACAATGATCTATCCACATATCACTTTTAGTTTTTTTTCTATAAAATTCTATTAATTGTTTTGCATCTTTACTTGTTATTTTCATACTCTATTCTCCCAACTTTTTAAATAAATCACTATAGACTTTGTCTACATCTATGTAATTTACCATTGATATTTTGTGATTATTAGTAATCATTTCATAAGAAGTATCTTCATTAATATTAGGACAACTTATATCTTCATAGGTAAACCATTCTTTATTTATCATATAGGCAATAACAGCTATATCCCAAATAACTCGTCTTTCCTGTTTTCCATGATAACCATCATCATAAAATCTTTTAATTAAATAATTACACAACTCATTTTTATCTTTTAAATAATGATTTAACTCATATATAGAGGTTTTTAAATTAGATGCAACATTTTTACAAGGAATAATCGTTAATTTAACTTTAGATGAAAAAACAGTTCTTACAGCTTCAATATCTTGCTTAAAATTATATTCTAAATTATTATTTTGAAGTAAGCTATGACCACCCATTCATATTACTTCAATTTTGTTTGTTATTTTAGGTTCTTTTTTTATGGCTAAAGCTATATTAGTAATTGCCCCAATAGCCATAATATATGTTTTGCCATTTTTTCTTTATAATTTTCCGTTAATTTATTTATTTCTTCTAATATAGTGTTATCTTTTGAATTGTCAAAAATATTTTTTATTTCTTTTAAAGTGAAACCTGCTTCTTGTAACATCTTGATATTATGATAAGTTTTTAATTGTTTTTCATTATAGTATCTATAGCCAGTAAAGTCATCTACTTTTTCTGGTGTTAAAACACCTATCTTATCATAGTGTTTTAATGTTTTTATTGTACATTCACAAAGATATGAAAATTCCCCTATTCTATACATATTTCCCTCCTTTCACTATCAATATATCATTACCCTTAAGGGGAGTGTCAACACTTTAAATTTAATTAATCATATTATTTGTTAAATTGCTCAATTTCAAACGTAAATGCAACATTTGAAAGTTAAATTCAATCTTTTATCAAATTGGGGGGAGATGTTTAGAAAAAATTCGAGTAACTTATTTTTTCATTTAACATATCAAAAATATGGTAGTTTTTTTATATCAAGTTTGTTATACTTATAAAGAGGTGATTTGATGGACCAGATAATTATTGATTTAATGAATCAATTTGGTTATTTTGGAGTCTTTTTATTAATAGCAATTGAAAATATTTTTCCTCCTATTCCATCTGAGGTTATTTTAGCATTTGGTGGATTCATGACAACTTATACAGAAATGAATATACCACTTGTTATTTTATTTGCTACGCTAGGATCAGTAGCAGGTGCTATAGTTTTATATTTTATTGGTAAAATCGTAAATAAAGAACGATTGAGTAGAATTGTGTCAGGGAAAATTGGTAAAATATTACGATTGAAGCCATCTGATATTGAAAAAGCAGATCATTGGTTTGATACGAAAGGTAATAAGACAGTATTCTTTTGTCGTTTTATTCCAGTAGTTCGTAGTTTAATATCTATTCCAGCAGGAATGAGTGAAATGCCTATGGTAAAATTTCTAATTTACACTACAGTAGGTAGTGCTATTTGGAATACAGTATTAGTATTATTAGGTAGTGTTATGGGAGAAAACTGGACTAAAATTGTTGATGTAATGGATCTATATTCTCATATTATTGTAATAGTACTAGCTATTTTATTAATTGCTGGTATTGCTTATTTTTATCTATATAAACGTAGGAAAAAAGCAAATAAAAAATAAGAATTTTTAAAAAGATAGGTTATGTTTTATTATTTGAAAGATATAATAGTATTATAGAAGATTATGTTAGCTAATAAGTATTTAGTATAAAAAGAAAAGAGTTTTCATGTTAAAACTTAAAAATATTAAAAAAAGTTATAAAACAGGTGACTTTGTTCAGCATGCCTTAAAAGGAGTGAGCTTAGAATTTAATAATAATGAATTTGTAGCCATCTTAGGTCCTTCTGGCTCTGGTAAAACAACTTTATTAAATATTATTGGTGGTCTGGATCGATATGATAGTGGAGATTTAATTATTAATAATAAGAGTACTAAAAAGTTTAAGGCTACGGAATGGGACGCTTATAGAAATAATTGTATTGGATTTATTTTTCAATCATATAATTTAATTAGTCATATTAGTGTTTTAGAAAATGTAGAAATGGCTTTAACATTAAGTGGTTATAATCGAAAAGATCGTAAACAAAAAGCTATGGAAGCTTTGGAACGAGTTGGCTTAAAGCAACATGCTCATAAGAAACCAAACCAGCTATCAGGTGGTCAAATGCAAAGGGTAGCAATAGCTAGAGCTCTTGTAAATGATCCTGAAATTATTTTAGCAGATGAGCCAACTGGAGCACTAGATTCTACTACTAGTCTTCAGATTATGAACTTAATTCAAGAAATTTCAAAAGAAAAATTAGTTATTATGGTAACTCATAATCCTGATTTAGCTAAAACATATGCGAATAGAATTATTGAATTTAAAGATGGCGAAATTATAAATGATAGTAATGCGAATGAACAGAAAAAAAGTGATAATAGTGAGATTCATATAAAAAAAACTGTATTAAGTTATTTATCAGCACTTCATTTATCTTTTAATAATATAAAGACAAAAAAGGGGAGAACGTTTTTAACTTCTTTTGCAGCATTTATTGGTATCATTGGAATTGCTTTAATTTTGGCTTTATCTAATGGCTTTCAAGTTGAAATAGACCGTTTTGAAAAAGATACTTTAGCTCAAATGCCTATTACTATTAGCACACAGGCAGTTAGTATGGATGAAGAAACAATTCAAGAAATGATTGAAAGTAATGATCAAGAAAAATTCATCGATGATAAAGTAGTAAAACCAATTGAGTCAGCAATGCATACTATGGTTCATGAAAATGTAATTACTCAAGAGTATATGGAATATATTGACAAGATTGATAAGAGTCAATTAAGTGGTATCTCTTATCAGCTAGCTACAGCACTAAACATTGTTACTCAAAATGATGATGGTTCATATCAAAAAGTTAGTACCGGTTCTGGAGTATCTGATATGTGGAGTGTTTATCCTACTAAGACTAGTGATGAAGCTGATATGATGGAAAATACTTATGATGTTTTAGCTGGTACCATTGATACTAGTTCTCCAGGATTAATTTTAGAAATTAATTCTACAAATAGTATTGATCAAACTATTTTAGAAAATTTGGGATTTAAGACAGACGAAGATATTACATTTGAAGACATTTTAAATAAAGAGTATAAAGTTGTTACCAATAATGATTACTATCAAAACATAGGAGATTATTTTATACCTTCTACTGATTATGAGTCTTTATATAATGGCTCTAATAGTGATACAGTTAAAATCGAGGCTATTATTAGAGTAAAAGAAGATAAGGAATCTTTTGCAAATGGTAGTGGAGTTTATTATACCGAAGAGTTAGTAAACCAAATAATAGATAAAAATAAAGAATCAGATATTGTCAAAGCTCAAGAAAATACAGATTTTAATGTGATGACAGGAGCAACCTTTGATGAAGAAAATACAAAGGATACTATATTAGCCTATTTAGGAGCTGATAGTGTACCAGTCGCTGTTTATCTTTATCCTCAAGACTTTGATGCAAAGGATGAAATTACTACTTATTTAGATGAATATAATGAAGGAAAGAATGAAGAAGATCAAATTCTATATACAGATGTAGCAGCTATTATGAGTAGTTTATCAGGTAGTATTATGGATGCTATTACAATTGTTTTAATCGCTTTTTCATCTATTTCATTAATAGTCTCAAGTATTATGATTGCAATTATTACTTATATTTCTGTTTTGGAAAGAACGAAAGAAATTGGTATTTTAAGAGCCTTAGGAGCGAGAGGGAAAGATATTACCAGAGTATTTAATGCTGAAACTATGATTATTGGTTTTTGTAGTGGCGCTTTAGGTCTAATAATTGCTTACTTATTAACTTTTCCAGTTAATATGATTATTGAAAATATGTTTGGTTTAGCAGGAGTTGCTAAATTAAATCCTATTCATGCTATCTTATTATTAGTTATTAGTGTATCTCTAACAGTTTTAAGTGGCTTTATTCCTGCTAAGATGGCAAGCAAAAAAGATACCGTTATAGCACTTAGGACAGAATAATATTGAAAAAATAAAAAAACTTTGCTACACTACTTATAGTAAAGTTTTTTGCCGACTTAGCTCAGTTGGTAGAGCAACTCATTCGTAATGAGTAGGTCGAAGGTCCAAGTCCTTTAGTCGGCACCACTTTAGAAATCTGTTCGAACTATTCGAACTTTTGATATAGGAATCAATCAGAAATGATTGATTTTTTCGTTTATATGAAAAAATCAACCTAGAATGAACTGAACCTCGTTTCTGTTTGTCCAAGAAACGAGGTTTTTATATGACAAAATTAACTTATGAAGATAAAGTAAAGCATTTCATGTCCAGTTTTTTAGTCATATTAATATTTTTCTCTTTATCATCAATAAAAAAACCATTCTTCTGGTTTAATATTAAAAGTTTCAAATAATTTCATAAAATTTCTCTTGTACACTCATTAATAGGAAATTTTAATTTACAGTTATTAAAATATTCTTCTAAAGTTTTTGCTTTTTCGTATTTTGTAACTTTTCCTAATTTATAAGCGAATGCAGTATCATTATTCGCAAAATACTTCATATATTTTGATTTAGATATACCAGCATGCTGTTTTGTAATGCCCTATAATTGACTAGGAGAACTACTTATTAAATCCTCTACAAGAACTTCAGCTACTATTTTTTTTACAGGAGCAGTACAATAAATAACAATTTTATCAACTTTTTGTTTACATCTTTTTTTCTATATTCATATAATTTGCTTTGATCTATAATTCTATCTACATATTCGGGCTTAATAGGTAATAAAATCGTACACACATAACATAACCTCCTACTATTATATAAATATTATAACATAATCATTTGTTAAACGTGTCTATATTAATTTTTCCTCCTGCAATTAATGATCCTCTCTATATATCAGCATATTAGTGTCCAATAAAATCTTTATCATAAATATTCACCACCAAAACTTTTCTTTAATTTACTACTACAAAACTATAACTCATATTATAGCACATTATTTATATTTCTAAATCAATGTCATCATGATCTTTGTGATTATCGTTTTCTTTATTCCAGTCATAATCATCTTTTATGTTAGTAATTGTTTTATCACTAAATATTCCATGTTCGTATAAGTCTTTTGAAAATTCCCA
>CALVJN010000025.1 GCA_944332205.1 uncultured Bacilli bacterium
TAATCTCATCTCCTTTATTTTATTATAACAAAAAAAGTAAACAGTTTTTTTCTGTCTACTTTTATTTTACAACTTCACACACTAAATGCGTAGTTTATCTTTTATAAAATATAAGTATAGAAACTTTTTTAATTTTGTAATAAGCATAAATTGTAAAATTATAAAATGAACCAACCAAAGCAACATACAAACATCCCCAAAAAGATTACTTCTTTGAGGATATATAATATAACGAAAAGTGTTATGAAAATTCTCTAATTTTGGGAATTATATCTCTCGTTTTGCGATTTTAAAAAATATTAATCATAAATAATATAAATTATTATAATTCAATCATTTTATTTCTACCGTTTCAATCAAACTAATTAAAGATTCTAATAATAAATTTTCCTTTCAATTAATTTAATAGTATTATTAATATTGTATATTAAATCTTTATATAGTTTTTTATGATTTCTAAGTTCTTTTATAATTTCATATTCCTCTGTTGACATTCTAACACTTTCTTTGTTATTTATTATTACATTTTCTTCCGTTCCAACTAAATAATTAAGGTCTACTTTATATACCATTGATATAGCTACTAAAGTATCTATCGATATCATTCTTTTTTCATTTTCATAATTTGAAATACTAGTTTTCGATAAATGCAATTTTAAACCTAATTGTTCTTGTGTAAGATTATTTTTCAATCTTAATAATTTCAATCTCTTACATAATATAAACATAATATCACCACAATTATTGTAAAAGATATATTTTGAATTATCTATTTATTATTTATGGCATCAATTGGTTTCATCTTACTGATACGACGTGAAACACTAACACTAGATAATAAAACTACTACTACAAAGAAGATAAACATAAACAAGAGTGGCATAAAACTAATTCCAAATAATTTTACATTAAATACATTTTTTAAACTTCCTTCAAGTAATATATTGTTTTCTCCTTTAGCATAAATAATTACAAATAATATTGATGATAAGTATGAGATAAATCCAATTAATAAACCTTGTATTCCATATATTTTTGATACATCTTTTTTTGTTGTACCAAGAGCTCTTAATATTCCTATTTCTTTTTTATTATCAGTAATTGATAAACCTATAAAATTAAATAATAAAAGAATTGCAAATAATGAGAAAAATAAACTAACTATAAATAAGTATTTAGATGCTACTTTCATAGAAAATTCATGATATGCGATACTATTAATAAAATCTGTATTTGAAATGTATTTATCTCCATCTATTGGATATTTATTTAAAAAGTCACTAAAATTATCTATATCACTAGTTAATACGTATAAGTCTATATTGTATTTATCATCACTATCTTCTTCTAATATTTCTTTAGTAGTGAAGTAGTCCTCACTATCAATTACTACTCCTTTAATTCTTAAATGAATTGTTTTTGGCTCATTATTCTTTTCATCATAATTAAATATCTTTATAAGATTAAATGATACCATTTTATCAGTAATATTATTTTCTTTAATATAATTTGTTATAAATTCTTCTCTATACTCTTCACTTGTCTTTGATGGATCAGTGTCTTTCCCATTTATAATATAGTCATTCATTTTCTTAGAAAATTCATTATTTGATATTTTATCAAGATAATTTATTGGAACAATAATACTTCCTTTATCTAAATTAGTTAGTTCAACAAAACCTTCTTCAGTATATATTTTTCCACCTTCAAATAATTTTATTATATATGACATATCTTCTTGATTTGACTCACTAAAAGTAAAGTGTCTAGAACTATTTTCATTTAACTTTATTTTATCTTTGAATCCTTCTAAAGCATAGAAATATACTGGATACTTATATCTATATTTTTCAATTAATCTTTTATTATCAAGTGATACTTTCTCACTTCTTAAGTCAGTATCATAAATAGTTTTTAGAGGCTCAAAGATAGTTAAATCATCATCAATTATTCCTGATATGATAATACTACTACTTCCAAATTTTATTTCTTTTTTATCATTTATAATTTCTTGATAATTACTTGGTTTGTATATTTCATCACTATTAGATAAATATGTTCCAAAATTAATTATGTAATCTGCAACTGGTTTAATAATTACTATTTCATTAAAATCTTCTGGAACTCTTCCAATTAATTTAAAATTAAATTCTTCTTTTTTAAGTTCAGTAAATGCACTTGGATAACTGTAATTATAATAGTAATAACCTAAATTTTTGTATTTATCTTCACCTAAGTCAACAAGATTAATAAATGCTCCATTTACTTGAAATCTATATCTTTTATTTAATTTAATTTTTCTTTCGTTTTCAAGTTTTACTACTTCATCACTTGTAAACTTACCATTATTATAACAACTTCTATAATATCCTTTTAAAGAACATATTCCATATTTAGTAGATAACTTATTTATATCTATATAATTAACATCAAAATTATTTACAATTTTCTCAATCTCACTATTACTTCTTAAATAATATTGCATAATAGAAAAACCAAAGAAAGATAGAGCAAACGCTATTAACAAAATCGAAAATATAAGTTTTACTTTATGACCAAATATATTTTTTATAGAAAAACGGAATGCTTCTTTAAATGGTAAATGATTTTTCTTTATTTCATAATTTGTTTCACTTTCAATTATAGAAGGATTAGTATCACTTACTACTACTCCATCTTGAAGGCATATTATCCTATCCCCATAAGTTCTAGCACTTTCTTCGTCATGAGATACAACTATTACTAACCTTTCTTGTGAAAGATTTTTAAGTATTTCAAAAATATTTTTTGAACTTTCACTATCTAAGTTTCCTGTCGGTTCATCTGCTAGAATTATACTAGGATTCTTAACAAGAGCTCTTGCGATTGCTACTCTTTGCTTTTGTCCTCCTGATAATTCATTTACTTTTCTTTTTGCAAAATCTTTTAGTCCTACTTTATCCAAAACCTCAAGAACTATGTTATCGTCAATTTTTTTATTTTGGAGTTTTAAAGCATATGATACATTATCAAATACATTAAATTTTTCTATTAAATTGTATTCTTGAAACACAAAACCAACTGAAGTATTTCTATAAGAGTCATAATCACTACTTTTAAAATCTTTGAAAGACTTTCCCTTAAATATAATTTCTCCACTAGTTGGAGTATCAAGTCCACCTAATATATTTAAAAGAGTACTCTTGCCACATCCACTTTTCCCTAGAATGAAAGTCATGCCTACATTATTAAAAGATATGTTAATATTTTTTAAAGCTTCTGTATTATTAGCGTTTTTAGATTTGTATATTTTAGTAATATTTTTTAATTCTATCATAAAACATCTCCTATTTTAATTATTATTATTTATTATAACATATAAGTTTTAATGAAACTATTCCTTTTTTACTATATATATTCCTGCAAAATTCAACAAAAATGACATATAATGAACATAAATGTGTTTGTTTGAAAATATAAATTAATATCATGATTATCACGGAAATTGGTCAACCACATAATATTTTAACTAAAAAAACTTTTCTTTGTACTATTTTTTATAAATCAATATATCCTCACTTTTTTATTTCAAAATTAAAGCTGATGAAAAATTTCTTATTTTAATATTTTTTGTCTTTTTTTATTCTTTTTTCATACTTTTTTCTTTTTACACCTAAAAAGTATATTCATTTTTATTATGAAAGTTATCATAATAATTACCATTTTTAATATAAAATCAATAAAAATGGTGCTTAATAATTCTATAAAATCAATATTTGTAGAATATAAAAAAGGAATTATCATTGTTACATATAGTATCAAAGATAATAAAACAGAATTCAAAAAAGCATTCAAAAAGTATTTTTTATCAAATTTTCTATTATTGTATAAATAATGAATGTAATTATATATAAAATATATTGTAATATAAAAATACAAAAGAATGAATAGTACATCTTTGCCTTCAAAGCAAATAAAACCAATCATTTTCTTAAATAATGTTAAATCATGAGTATTGCTCAAATTAAAAGAAAAAAAACATATAATAATTAACGAGATATAAAAAATATAGTTTCTTTTTATATTATATATAATAAACAATTTACTACCAAATTTCTAATTAGTATCATTCTTTTAGAAACATCATATTTTAACATTGCCATAATTAATAATATAGTTAATAGAATATATAGAAAACTGACAAATAATTCAAAAATGAAACTACTATATATGACGCTATGAAAAAAGATAGGTATCTTAATATTTATTTCATTAATCGTGGAAATCATATTATTAGATGTCATAACTAACTTATCAAAAAAAATATATAGAATGACTATAAAGGAAAATAATAATGACAGTTTCTCACTACTTTTAATAGCAAATACAGTTAGTAATATACAAATTAAAAGTATCCAAACAAAATATCTAATAATGTACCAAAAACAATATATTACATTTGGAATCCCTCTATCCAGGATAATATTAACATTTAAATTAATATTGGTAATTATATTTATGATAATTAATATACTTAAAAGTTGTATTATAAAAAAAATGAAAGATTGTACTATAAATATATTTATTATTAACAACATTAATTCTTTTTTTGTATTGCATTCAATAGTGTAAAATCTATTATTCTTAATTAAATCCACAACTGATAAAGAATTGATTAAATAAATAATTATTGTTAATAAAAGAAATGTTTTATTCTCAAAAATTGTTATTAGTAAATCATAAGTTGAAATATTTGATGGCAAATTTATTATTGTTGTTACAGAAATAAACATTGAAAAAAACATAGCAAAAAGTATCCAAAAATAATATGACCTTGTTTTAGAATAACATTTCATAAATAGCATCGATTGTTTAATTCTTTTTTTCATTAAATTTCACAAACCTTTCTTTTTTTCTATACAATAAATAAAAAATTCAGTAAAAAAGAGTAAAAAAAAAGAAAAATATGGAAATAAAGGGAAAAATTATTATTCATATTTTTTTCTTCACAAAATTAGGATATTTAAAACCACGGCAAAAAGACACTAAAAAGTGTAAAATTGAAAAAAAGTAGTGATTTCAAAGAACAAATATAGTATAATCTAATCATAAAATCTTAATTGAAAGTTGGTTTTTAAATTATTAAGATCTGAGATTGTAGAGGTAAGTGATTTAAGAATAAGAGCACTTACTTCTTTTATTTTGAGATTAAGAGATTTCACTAAAATATTTCCCAAGTCTAATAATTGTCGAATTGTATGAGCAAATTGAATGAAAAAATAATGATTTTTTAATGCAGTATCATTTCTAGAACATAAATGAGTTATATCAAAGATTCTATGTTTTTGATTATAAAAGCCTTGATTTTCAATTTTCCAACGATTTCTTCCTAAATGAACTATTTGCTTAATATTATTATCATCAACTTCTAGATTAGTAATATAATGAAAATTAGTAGATTTTTTCTTATTAATTTCAGTAAATTATATTATATTGAATTTGTGATTTTTATATTTATAATTGATATTAAGAAAATAATTTTTAACAGAACAATCATTAAAGTATTCAATATAATCATTGAAATCTTTAAAAACAGTTCTTAATCTATCATTTAAGTTAAATATATATTTCCATTTATTATGCTTACAAATATTAATCACAGGAGATGTAGAATATAAAGCATCCGCAGTAATAATGAATTTTTGTTTTGGATAGTTTTTCTTAATTCTTTTGGCCATTCGTTCAAAAGCTTTAATCTCACAATCTTGTTTTTGATTTTCATTTAAGTTATCAACATTTTCTATCCATTCACTATCTAAACTAATAACAATATTACCAACAATCAGTTTACATTCTAAGACATATTTACAATATGCAATTTTTCCATCTTTATATTTTTTCTTAATGCAGTTGTTATTTAAGTTATAATTATGACTGGATAAACCAGTTCCATCAACAACAATTTGAAAATATCCATCATATTTATATTTATCAAACATTTTAGAGCAAATTAGAGTTTTAACAATATATTTCTGAATATTTCTTAATTCATCTGTTTTTATATTTATAAATACATCTTGAATAGTTTCCCAATATGGAAGTTCTTCTAAATTTTGATTACATATTTTAGATAGGTTTTTAATACAATGATCAGAGTTAAAATTATCAGAAGAAATATCAGTCATAGTAGTCAAACCACAAAGAAGTCCAAATAGTCTAGTAACACAGATGGTTTTCATCTTATAAGTAACATAACTTTGATTTCTAGTATCAGTTAAATTATTAAACATATTTAGTAGTCGTGGAAGATATTTATTAATAATAGAATATAATTCCTTTACTAAATTCTTATCTTCTCTTAATTCTCTTCTCATTTTTCTATTTATGCTACTTACCACCTTTTTATTATGTAGTAATTATATCAAATTAACATTGTGAAGAAAATTTACTCTTTTTTACTGAAAATATACATTTTTTCCTCCTTTAAAATTTTCATTTATAACCTTTATGAAAATTCTAAATGATTATATCATTGCTATTAAAAAAAACTTAAAATTTCACTTAATTTTCATTGAAATTTTAAGTTTTGAACAAAATTGTTAAAAAAATTTTGTATATAAAATATTCATGTTTTAGGCAATTAGTTAATCTCTTATATTCTTATAATTTTTTTATTATTCTAGGTATAGAATTACAACAACCAAAGCTAAAAATCAAATTAAGCTTTCTATTAAAAATCAAACGTTAATTATAAATACTATCTTTATCGAAACTAATAATTTCTCCAGTTCTAGAATCTATTTTATAATCATATTCATAATTATTATAAATAAATTCTATTTCATGAATTAAAATACCATCATCGTATTCACTTTCACATTTTACTATGTTAACAACACTAATATCTAAATTAGCATGTTCTAAAGCAATATTCCTAGCTTCTTGTAAACTAATTTTTGTGTTATTAGTATTATTATTTCCATTACCATTTGAATTACCATTGCCATTTCCATTATTATTAGTATTGTTATCACTGTTGTAACTTTGAAAATCAGTATAGATTATTTTACCTTCTTTAGCATCTATTTTATATTCATAATCTTTATTTTTATAGTAAACTTCGACTTCGTAATAATTCTTATCAAGTTCTAATTCGATGCTTTCAAAAAAAACATCACTGCTTGAAACATTCATATTATCAATAACTATTTTCTTTACATCATCTTTTCCTATAAAAGTAACTTTAAAATAAATTAATAAAAGTAAAGCAAAAAAAGCTATTATACTAACTGTGATAATTATTATTTTCCAATATTTTTTCATAATTCACCATTCCTTTAATAATTTTATCATTATGATTAAATTAAGTAAAGATATTATAAATTTGTTAATTTATACTTAAAATTTAATATTACTGTATTTGCTATCATATTTTTTATTTAAACAAAATTATTTATAGTTTACACATTTCTTTGATATATTTCAAATTTAGTATAATTATTATCTACTAAGAAAATCTTAGTTTCACAATGATATCTATTTTTAAGTAAAGAAATCAACCATTCAGTAGTCATATCCTCTAAATTAATTTTTTTGTTATCTAAAAATATCTCATATGATTTTTCTACTCCAGCATTTTTTCCTGTTAGAGGATAAACTCTTTCTAATTCATTATAAACAACATCCCTTTTACTGTTTGAATATCCACATATAATTATAAATTCTTTTTCTACTTCTTTGTCATTAAATCTCTTCACATTTTTAATAATATATTCTTCTTTATCATTAATGTAAGTTAACACATCATTGTAATCACATACATAGTCATATATTTCAGATAAAGCTTCATCATTTTTTTCAAATCCATTAATTAAATCAATTAAATGCTTATGAATTCCATTTGTACCGCCAATAACTTTTTCGTCATATTTTAATTCAGTAAATAAAATTTTATTACCACTGATAAATATATTATCTACTCTTCCTTTTTTTGTTTTCTGTTTACGATTAGTTCTATTTGCAGCATATAAGTTATATTCCATTTCATATGCATTGCTATCTTTAAAAGGACAATTATCCACTTTGAAAAGTTGTTCTCTTTCGTTTTTATCAAACATCTTGTTCATAAGTAATTGTTGATATATTTTTTCATTGTTATCGATATATTCTTCTTTATCTTCTTCTAAAAGAACTCCAAAATTATATTTCTTAATTCTATTTTCCATAATAGAATCTATTATTCTATATTCTTCTTCAGTATAAATCTTTTTAGAACCAACCAATTTTTCATTAAATTTGATTTTCTTAATGCCTTTTTGTTTAACAGTGTTATCTATACCTATTTTTAATAATTCATTTAATTTAAAATAATTAATAGTATTATCAACTTTTTTAGTATAAAAACTATTTATATTTGTTTCATTATCATAATGATATATAAAATCATTATCATATCTTTTTAAAGCTTCTAAAATAACTTCCATTCTTTCTTTTATTTCTTCTTTATAATTGTCATAACATTCTTTAGATCCTTTTTTAGCACTAGAAGGTTCTACAAAAATACGATATCTATATCCATCTTTATAATATTGATTAGTAGAATCAATCTTGGTACCAATTTTAAATGAAAAACCTAATTTAGTTAAACAAGCAATTTCCGTCTCCATAGAATGTGTAATTTTTTTATTTCCTTTAGTAAAGAAATAAGCTCCATCTAACAATAACTTATTGTCTTTAACTTCAAATGATTTTCTTCCTTCATAATATACAACAATTTCTACTTTGTGTTTTTTATTTTTTTTATTTACTCTAATTCTTACAACATAATCTTTTTTACCAAC
This sequence comes from uncultured Bacilli bacterium, assembly GCA_944332205.1. Classification (GTDB taxonomy): domain Bacteria; phylum Bacillota_I; class Bacilli_A; order RF39; family UBA660; genus RUG13868. The sequence continues at coordinate 8,820 of CALVJN010000025.1, forward strand.
ATATCTTTTAATAACTTGTTTAGCAATATCACTAATATTTAAATTACTTATGTTATCCATAAATATCTCCTTCTATACATCTAATATTTCATTATCATCTAATAAATAAACATTATCTAAAATATTGGATAATTCCTCTTTTTTGATTGTATGTATAGGAATTATCTTTTTTGCTTTAAGAAAACTTAATAAACCAAGAGTTTCTTTATCAGCGTGACCTGAGGTATGTATGTCTATTATATCAGAAATTCGATATTTCTTCACCTCTTCAAAAAAGGTTTTCATTTCTACTTTTTCTTTGTATCCTTCCCACATTGAATATACTAAACACGCATTAGTAATATGATTTTTATTATATAGTTTTTTTATGTCTTCAATCATCGATGTCTTTACCATTAATGCATATTTATTATTAACATAAGATTTTTGCTTACTATATTTCAAAAAAGGAAACAAATACTTTTTCTTAAACCGAAATGATTTGTCTAGATATCTTCTTGGTATCCATGTATAAACATCATTAAATGTTTTAGGATTAGGAATAGAATCATTTTTTAAAGAAACTGTTATATTTGAAGTAAAAAGATCTTCTATAAAATTTTTGTCAGTTTCTTTTGCTGCTTTATAAAAACCTCTAATACGATCAATATTTGTTGATGATTGTAAAATAAAAACTTGGTCATAGTTATAAAATACCCTTTTAGCTTCTTTAACTATATCTTCCTCTGTTTTATATTTAACATTACCTCTACTTAAAGAAGTTCCTTCAGTTACAATTATATCAACATTTCCAATTTCTTTTAGTGTTGGTACAAACAATTTACCTTTAACTCCATGATTTCTGAAATCTCCTGTGTGCAGTACCTTCTTGCCATCAGCCTCGATTAATAACATTGATGAATTATATGATGAATGATCAACAATATATGGTGTCACAATTATATCATCATTAATTATTATCTTTTTTTTAAAAAACATATTTTTAGTTTTAAATCTTATTTTCTTATGTGTAAAAGTAGATAATAAACTATATATTATTTTGGAAGTAGGTTCAACATAAACATCGATACCATCTAACACATAATTTATTAGACCAATATGATCACCATGGCTATGTGTAATAAAAACTGCATCATACTTTTTATCACCTATAGTTAAGCCATCAATATTTGGATTTTCACATTTTGATACATTATCATCTGGTAAATCTTCGCCTAGATCAATAATAATCCTTGTTCCTTTATTACTTACTATTTCTGTTATGCATCCACCTATTTCACTAGTACCTTTTAATATTTTTAATTTCACATACTCACCTCTAACTTACTAATCTTAGTATAGCATATCAGCCCTTACTTTTCTTAAAAACCCCAATGCTCTTTAATAATATAAACTCTTACAATATATTTTCAAATTTATCAATTTTCTTAATCGTTTGTCTTCATTATTTGATTCATTTTATTTAATTGCAATTTGAATGTTTTATTTAAAATATTAATATTTATCTCTTTATATTCCTCATAATTAAATCCATCTATAAAAATATAATTTCTTATTACTTCGGCAAATTGTCTTACTACTTTTTCTTTATATTTTGTCTTTATAAATAAAACTAAATGAATATCTTGTTTCTCTTTTACTTTTATTAGTATTTCATCTAGACTATACTTTGTCTTATCTAGTAATGCATAAAAATCATCAATTATTAACACATTGCTTTCTGAGTAATCTAGAATATAATCTAAATAATCTTTATCAACAGCATATTTTTCACTATTCATTAAAATATTGCTACTCTGTATTTCTTCTATTGAATCAATAAATTTATTACGATTAATCTTATCTCTATTCTTTTTACTATTTATTACATATGGATAAAAATACTTTGTGATTATACTATTGTTAATACCTGATAGAAATGATATTAACTTTTGTAAATAATAATTACAGCTAATGTTAAAACTGAATAAAACAGTCTTATATTTTCCTTTAATTGATAATTCATTTAGTAAATTAATAATAGATAAAATTTTTGAGTTTGGTGAAGTAATAACAAGTGTAATCTTATTGTTTAAAATATATTCTTTAACCTTGTCCATCTTATTTTTCCTTTATATGATATAACTCTTTACCATCTAAAATATTTATATAATCAACATATTTATCCAACAATTCATTATTTTCAAACGAAGATATATCCTTTTTATTAGATTCTTCATATTCTTTTTTTAGATTTGTAAAAAGTATAATATTAAGTTTTTTTAATTTAGCAATTTCTTTTATTCTTTCTAAAGTATTACTAATATTACCTTCTATAGATTCAACTCTATCAATGATTATTACTTTACTTTCACTCTCTTCAATCATATAAATTAATTTATCTATCATCATGTTAGCATCATCAATAATAATATCTTTAACATTATGGTAATCTTTTATTGTTAAATTATGATATAACAAATATCTTATTCCATTAATATAACGTTCTTCATCGATTGTTAAAATACTATCCTTATAGCAAGAGCATGGATTTAAATATTGCCTAATTGCTTTTCTATCTATTCTAGTTATTTCAGATAATAGATATTCTAAATAAAAATTAGTTTTTCCATCTAATCCAAACAATATTACATCTTTATTAATTCTTATTAATTTAGCGATTATTTTACTCATATATGGCATTTTTCCATTTATTGGTCTTGTTCCTATTACAGATAAATTATTAGATAAATATTTATAAATTTCATTATTTGTCTTATTAGTTATTAAAATTATTTTTTTATTTTCCTTATCTAATTCAAAACAATAATCTTCTACTATTTCTCTTTCTTCAATAGAAAAATTAATATTTGATTCATATAACTTTGCTACTAATTTTAAATATTTATATTCATATCTATATTTTGAATAATCTTTAATTCTATTTTTAACCTCTTCATAACCATTTTTTATAATGTCTATAATATCATTAAAAGGACAATCTTTTAATAAAACATAATAGTACTCTAATGGATAATATTTTTTAAAATACAATAGTTCATATTCTAATCTAGTTCTTTCATTTAATATGCCTCTACAAATAAAATTAGCATTCTTGTCGTTTATTACTATATTGTTTTTAGTCAATATTTTCTTAGTTTTATTAGAAATATTTTTTTCATGCTTTATTTCATTAATTATATTAAATATTTCAATTAAATCAATTTTACTATTTAAACAGTCTTCATATAAATCATCCAATAATATATCTTTTTGATAAGCTTCTAAATAATCTTGAAAAGCTTCATTTTTTATAATATTACTATCTTTATAATTACAATTAATTATCTTATCTTTAGTAATGTCTTTCAATTCCATTAAATGCATTAATTTATCAGTTGATATTAATTCTAATGTTATAAAGTTTTCTTCAATATCCTTATAATCTATATTTGTAACTCTATGATATGAATCATCTTCTTTTATAAGTTCACGGGGTGATAAGTCAAATATATTAACACCAGCAGGTAATATAAATTTTTTTGGAGTTAATGCCCAATTATTAATTGGATAATTCATTAAATATTTATTTATAAGTAACTTATCCGAAGTAGAGATTTTAATATTATATTTTTTCTTATAATCACTAATTATATTTTTAACATTACTACTATTTAATCTCATCAATCCTTTACATCTAATCATATTAACATTTAGTTCTTCTTTAATAAAAATATTTAATTTTTTAACAAATTCTGGTGATATTTTAATGGTGATTTTGGGATGATTGATAAAAAAAAGTTCGTAATTTAGATTATGCTTTATTGGATCAAAATGTGTTATTCCTAGTAAATAAGCAATATATAAATAATTAATGTAATCACAAATAACATATTCTTCCTGTTCTTCTTTGCACTTATCAATTATTTTTTTATATAAATTAATGAATCCTTCATAATTATGTTCTTTAATAAGTTTCAATTCTTCATCAATACGTTTTTTTACTTTCAACGGAATATCATTATTATATTTTTCATTCAGTTTAGTATTCACTAACAAATCAATATATGAATTATCATCTACAGGTAAATAAATGTTATTTTCTAACAAGTTGAAATTCTCTATCATATTAAATATTTTATTAGGGTTATCAATAACAATTTCCATATCTTTTACCTGTTTTAAAATTTCTTGTGTACTTTTATAGATTCTAGTATCAATTTTTTCTTTTATATGTAATTTGTTATAAAGAACTTTTTTACTTAATTCTTCATCTTTTGATAAGGCATTAATTCTATTTGAATAAACTACTAAAGTCTTTCTTTTTAAATCAGCAATTACTTCTTCAGATACTTTATCATCTACTTCTACATAATTAAAATATTGTAATATATTAGAATTATAATTGTCTTGTTCATATATTAAACCAATTATAAAATTCTTTTTACTAAGCATTAAATCTTCTAATAGTAATTTATTATTAGTGAAGTAAGGGGATAACATTCTATATAGTGTGGAAAGTCCATTTCTTTTCTTTAATAGAATTACAACTTTATAAGTTAGTTTTTCAATAAAAACATTTACCTCTATTCCATATACTAATTTAAAATTTTTTATATTTAATTCTTTTAGTATTTTCTCTGCTTTTAAAAAACTAAGGACGCTATCTTTATCAACAATAGCTACACCTTTTTCACCATTACTGGCACACTTTAATATTAATTCTTTAATATCGATTGTACTTTCATGGTCTATGCTATATTTTGTTTTAGCATGTAACTCTATTCTATTTTTCACTTTTAGCCTCCTTAATTTTTTCAAACTTACCATCATATTCTATATTAAATTTTTCTTCAAAAAGACAAATTGTAACAAATATTTTAGAATTATCTCTATCAAAGGAATTTACTATTCCGATTTGATTTTTAAAAGGACCATCTAGTATTTTTATTTTATCGTTTTTCTTGATTGATTTTGCATAACCATTTTGTTTGTCTTTTTCTTGTTTACTTTCTGTTTCTCTAAAAGAAATTCTATATAAAGTAATATTAAGACTTTTGGCATTAGGTTCTACTTCTTTAACATCCATATCATAGTAATATTTTTGAATGCAGTAAGCTTCGTACTCATTTGACCAAAGTTCTAAATATTCTTTAATATAAGTATCAACATATTTAGTACCTTTATATTCTTTTAGTAACTTAAGTTGATCAATAATATTATTTCTAGATTCTAAAAGACTCTGTATTTTTTTTGTTTTTCTCAAATGATACAGTGGTCTTAATGGTCTTATTGATGGTTTTACCTCCTTTACATCTTTATTAAAATAATATTTGTCAATACAATATTTGAAATATGGCGAGTTATTGTTTTTAACAAGAGCTCGCATATATTTCTTAACCTCCTTATTATCTTTATTTTCTCTTAATAATTTTAGCTGATCTATAATGTTATCTTGTGAACTTAATAGTTTTTCAACAAACTCTAACATATGCTATTCCTCCTTTTCTTGATATAACTATAACTCTTAATTAAAATTTTTGCTGGGCTAGTGTTTTGTGATGGACAAAAAAATAAAACGTATTTCTACGTTTTTCATTGTTTTTATTTATTTTTTCGTGTTGTTTTTTTTACAACATACCATAACCTTTTTCTTTTATTATAGCCTATATTATTATAAATATTATTCATTTCTTTCATATATCTTTGAATCCATTTTTCATTTACATTTAATTTTTGTTTTATTTCTTCTGTTGTAAAAAAATCTTTCTTAGACTTTTTAATAAAAGTTCTTAATTTTTCTATATTATTAAATTTTATTTTTGATAGTTTACTTTCTTTCTTAGATATAAATTCTTTAGATATTTTATCTATTAAGACATTAATACCTTCGTCTGTATTGAAATAGTTATTTGCAAATAATACATACATATTAGAAAAAGGTATATGACCATAATCAAACTCTTCAATTGAAATTACAATTACGTATTCAAAATTTTTAAACTTTTTTCTCAAATATCTATCAATTTCATAAACATCTGGTTCAAATATATCTACTATATTAGGAAAATAATCATATAATTCATCCATTGTAAGTAACAACAAGAATCCTTGTTTTCTATCAAGTTCTTCTAATGTATCAATATTAATTAAATTTGGTTTAATATTATTTATTTTTGTATCACGTAATTTAAGAGTATCTTTGTAATATGAATCATAACCAACATATACAATATTTCTTTTTATATTCTTCATTTATTGACATCACCAAATCTTTTTATAATATTATACATCACATTTTATAAATTTTATATCATACACTCTTTTTTTCTAGAAAAAAGAACTGTATCAGTTAATAATAGTCTAAAAAAATAAATGTGAAAAATGAGCATTATGGATCCTTCAGGAGAGTGATCCAGTTCTAATTTGGCTAGTTTTATAAAATATTAAAATCCTTATTTTATAAGAGTTTATGGATTTGTGTATCTAAAACTATACCTAAAAATTAGTTATTTTCTTCTGAATTTTCTTTTAATTCTTTTAACCTATCAACAAGTTGTTTTATATTTTTATCATACTCATTTTTAGTAACTGTTTCATTATTAATAAAAAAGTCTTTTAATAAATTCATTGTTTCTTTTTGCAATTCATTACCATTTTCAGCAATATATTTATCTTGTTTATTAAATAGTTCTTCCATCTCTTCATCAATAAAATCGTACTTTTTCATTGCTTTTTCATCTTTGCTCATTAAGTCAAAAATATTGCTCGGATTATAATATTCTCGTAATATTTCAATTGCTCTTTCATTATCTTTGGCAAATATTTTATCTATTTCATTAGTAGATTCGCGATATTTTAATTCTACATAATCAACTTTCTTATCAAATTTATCGAAATTATATTTTATTTTTGGTCTAGATAAAGTAATTTGTTTTATTTTATTTTTATCCATCTCATTATAAATTTCATAAAATATTTTATTTGTTATCTTTCTTAATTTTTCTAGTATTTCAAAATCAATGTAAATTTCAAATAACATAGTATCATCATTATCATCTCTTTCAAAATGATTATTTTGATGTCTTATTTGACTCAATATTTTATATAAATTTGATTCATAATTTTCATTTTCTAAAAATTCATTTCTATCTGCTATAAATTTTTTATTAATATTTTGCTGGAATAATTTATATGATTTACTATTACCAAATATTTCACTTGATTTTTTTATTGCATCTATTAAATTATACATAGCAGAACAAAACAATTTATATATACATTGTTTTTCAATTATATTATCAGCCATAAATTCTTTATGATCATATTCATTATATATCTTTGATAAAATATTAACCGTACCTAAAAAGTCTTGAATATGTAGTATTCTATTAATTTGTTTATTTGTATAATTCATAATATCACCAACTTATTAGTTAAATATTATAACAAAAAAAGGAGAAGATTTCATTCCCCTTTTAATAATTATATTTCAGTATTTTTTGTTATATAAGTAATAACAATTCTTGGTTCATAATTCATTTTTGCAATCATCCTTTGCATTAATGAGAGTTTATGTATTGTATTAGTATTAATCTCTACAAACATGCCATCTATAAATTCATAAGGTGTTCTCATTCCTATAGGATTATTAGCTATTTGAATTCCCTTATAACCATATTCATCTATTATCTCCTTAGATGCTTTAATAAAACTTTCTGTATCATAACTATATAGCTCAACTAAAATTCTAGCCAAAACATCACTCCAATTTCCACTAAAATCAATGCTATTATCATCAATACTAATTTCCAAAGGATTAGAAAATGCATAATCTTTATAATCATTGATAGAATCATCATTTAAATTTATATGCATGTAAATATCGTCTGTTTCATCAATAACAATATCTGGATATGGAAATATTTTAATGAATTCTTGCGACAATTTTTTACTTCTTTCTAAAATCTTAGTTTCATTCCAATTTTCTTTATTTAAAATATCTTCATTCATTTTTATATGTCTAGATTTATTTAATACTTGTTTTTTTGCTTCAAAATTTCTATTACCCATACTAGAATTATCTTTAGAATCAACTAATGTTAAATTACCTATGCGATTAACTACTTCTTCATATATACTATTTTCATTAATGTATTTAGACCAATATTTTGTTTCAGTTTGAGGCATTACATGTTCGACATTTAAATTTGAATATGGAATTCTTGATTCATTATTTTCTATTTTCTTCAATACAAATGTTGTAGATTCTCTTGAATATAAATTTGATTTATTAAATTCTTCTTCGACAGTTTTATCAGTTGGCATAAACTGATTTGTTAGTCTTGTATCAACAACAAAGGTTTTTAAAACAGAATTATAGTAATTTTCGCCTTCATCAAATTTCTTTAGTATCTTACCAAGCATCGAACCAAATATATTTGAAATTGATTTAGTATCAATTCCACAAATATTTCTTCTCACTATATAAGTTGTTAATAATTTTATAGTATTTAACAAGTCACTTTCTTCAATGCTTTGTTTATTAAAATATAAATTCATTGTTTCCATTATCACAATATGAGGCATATTTGATTTTGCATTTCTATAATCCTTAAGAATTTCTTCTAAAATTTGATTATTACTTTCAGATGCATCATGTGAAATATAATAGTAATATTTAGCATAATTTAAAATTTCACTTAATATTTCTTCTTCATTACGCTCTGCTAACAATTTTTCATATTGTAATTTGAATTTTTCGTAAACTTCTCTTTCTGGAATTGTTATTTTCTCTTTAATTGAAACATAAAATCTAAAAAATTCTTTTAAATTTTTTGTACCAACATAATCAAATTCTATTGGACTCCAATATTCATTATATATGTGTGTTTGAGTTGAATTATCTTTGTTCATCAAAACAAAATTTCTAATCAAATCTGCTGCTGACAAGTTAACTCCAGTAGAATTTATTGATTCAAATACTTGTTGTGGATCTTCTTTTTTATCTAATTGTATCCACACTACTTTAAATTTATCTATAGCACCTATTATTTCTTCAAACGTATACTTTGATTTCCATTTTTCTAACTCTTTTCTAATAACATTATAAGCTTTTAAAACATTTGAATTTTGTTCTGAATCTGTTAAACGTTCTAATTTGTTATCTGATATTAATTTATAAACATTATCATCACTTACAAGAGGTTTCAATCTATACCTATCCATTTCATCACTTGTATTGATTATATCCTCATCATTCAATAAATATTTTTTTGTTATTATTTTTTCTTGCTCATAATATATTTGTTTTAATACTTGTAATATTAAAAATATTGTTGTTAATCTTTGTTGTCCATCTATTATGGTCCATTCACTAAATGACCCTTTATGTAAAGTATCAATGTAAACAATACTTCCAAAAAAATGAAAAATATTTTCATCTTCATTATCATAATAAGGAATCATTTTTTCAATATCTTCTAATAATTGAAGAATATTTTTCTTTTCCCATACATAATTTCTTTGATAAATAGGTATAACAAATTGTGTGCTGTTATTACCTCCAATAAATCCATTTAAAATTTTCTTTTTACCAACTTCCATTATTGTTCCTCCCTTATATTTCAGACTTTGCATCTATTTTTTAAAATCCCTAAATATTCATGCTTTTTTATTACTGCTTATATAATAATTATTTATTCACATAAATATTAACTATTTAAAGCATTTAATAAGCTTTGTTTGTATTCATGAGTATATTTTTTCATATCATCAAATATATTTTTAGAAGTACATTCTTTTATAAATTCATCTGCAGTATAACATTTAGCATTAAAATTACTCTTTCCATGTTCTCTAATATAGTCAACAATTAAAGCATTGAAAAATTTATAAGTATCAGCATGAACATATGGGGCTACTAATGACATATATTTTTCAGCCCATTCTTGATCTGAAATATGCCTAAATAAATTAGCAGTTTCATTGTTCAATTGTTGTGCTTTATTTCTTATTAATGTTACTTCTAATAACCAGTATATACCATTTCCAACAACCTCTATATCTCCGCAATTACCTGGTGCATGAGATATAGGCATACCATATGCATCAATCTTATAATTTGGTCTAACAGAATATGTTTCACCATAAACTAAATATAAAAGAATTGATAAATAAAATTCAAATTGCAAAGGATAATCTATATATTTAAATTCAAGGTTTTTACCTCTTACTCCAATATTAGAAATATGTTCTAGTATCGATTCAATATTTAATTTATAATCACTAACAACCTTATTCAATATAAAATTATAATCCATAATTTCTATATTACTATTTCTGTTAGTTTTTATTAGTTTCATTTCATCATTTGCTATAATATTTATTTTATTAAAATAATCTATATCAACATTTTTTTCGTTTTCAGTGAAAACATCTTCTTTTTCTAAAAAATAATTTACAAATTTTTCACTATCATGATTAAACTCAATTAATAAAACACCTTGATTAACAATATTAACAAAACCAGTAATTCTTAACATTCTCAAAACAGTATCAGGATAATCTTTTATGACTGTACCAAATTTATTTTGTTTGCCATATGCCTCTTTCAAATATTCATAAACTGAATTTTCTGTAGCAAATGAATTGTTTTCAATCGTTGTTAAAAATTTTTCAACGTTATCTTCTTTACTGAATAAAGATACTACAAACTGATTGTAACTTAATTTTTTGTCTTTTTTATCTAGTTCCTTTAAAACTTTTATAATAAATTTAAAATAGTTATAATCATTGCTAACATTTTTATATGGTGATCTCCAATTATATTTCATAGCTTGAAGTGAAAATGCTTCTTGAGGATCTATCTCATTAATAATTAATTTTTTTGCGACATCTCCAATAAGGAGTTTTTTATTATACCTTGCATAAACAAAACCAAATTCGGAAAGTGTTCTCATGTATGTCCAAAATCTTGACTGATAACCTTTTGGAAATCCCCCATCACCATTTCTTGTTCTATTAATTTCTATTACTTTCTTTTGAATTTGCTCTCTATTATGTAATTTTTTAATATCAAATTCGTCACTTTTTACAATACCACTTTCATACATATCGCAAACAATATCTAATAAATTTTTATCATTTAATTCTATTCCTTCATATGATTTAATTAATAATAAAACATCTTTTAATCTTTCAGGATTCCTCATAGCAGTATCAAAATTAAGTTGTTTATATTCTGGTTTTCTCCTCTTTGTCATAATTTGTAACAAACACCTCCTTTGAATTTATTTTAACAGTATTATCATTAAAACTAATATAATTACTATTAATTTCATATACATTGTATTTTTTTGACCATTTTTCAAGAAATTTATTTTTTTGACCCTTATGACACATAAGATTAGTTATACCAAATTTAATACCTTTAGCATTTAATTCATCAAGAAAATCATATAATTCCATTTCATGTTTTTCATTCCATAGTTTATTATATTCACTATCACTTATTAAATATGGTGGATCTAATAATACATAATCATTTTTGCCAATTTTTAATTCTCTTACAAATTCTTTATAATCCAAATTAAAATAATTTATATCTATTTTATTTATATAATCAAAATAATAATTTAATGAATTATAAACATTACTATTAAAATCTACATTCCCTACTGGTAAATTAAAATCTCCTTTTGAGTTAAACCTCGTCATATGATTAAACCCATATATTAATAACAAATAAAGTTTTAAAACATCATTTTTATTTGCATTATAGTCTTTTCTTAGTTTCAAATAATTGTCTTTATTATATTTTGCATAATATGTTTTTTTATATTGTTCTTTTAATTCATTAGGAACTAAATGACCATTATAAGAACAAGATAGTCCATATTTTTTAATCAAACCAAATATATTTTTAAAAAATTTATCTTTATCATTAGAATATTTTTGTAATTCTTTATGAATGCTAATTATAGCACTATCTATATCATTAACATAATAATGATTAGCTTTTACATTCAAAAATGAACTTCCTCCACCTACAAAAGGTTCTATATAATTATTTATATATGTAGGCATATGTTTTTTTATCTCTGGCATCAATTTATATTTATCTCCAACATAAAATAATGGCGAACGATAAGATATTTCTTTTTTTATGTTAGGTTTTACTTTAGTAATAAATATAAACTCTTTATGATCATTTAACTCTGTCTTTCCTGTTGTAAATGCTTTATATTTTTTTTCAAATTTTATAGTATCGCCTTTATTAGAAAGTATGGTCTCTATTTCCTCTAATATTATTTTATTCTTTGATGAACTACTTTTTGATTCATAAGTATTATTATAAGAAACCACTATATATTTGGTATCCAATTTTTGAATCAAATCATTGAATGCTATTGGAGCAGACGTCTTACAATATTCTGACATATTTTCCTCTTTAGGTTTCATAGCAACGCCATATAATTCTGGTTTCTTCCATTGTGCAATATTTTCCATAACATGGTAAAATCTACTATATTGTCTCGAATTATATGGAGGATCTATATATGCTACATCACATTTGATTTCACTTGCTAACTTATTTGAATCTTTTCTATATATTTCAACTATTTTATTATTATATTTTTTAGGATTAATTAAATTAAATTCAAATGAATCACTTATTTTTTGTATTTTCCTATATGCATCATAATGACCACATGTATTCGCAATTTTATCAAACGAGTATAAAAGTGAAGAAACAAGAATATTATATTCTTTAAAGTTTATATTTTTTTTCTTGTACTCTTTTTCAATATTTTCACGTATATATCCAATTTTTTTTGCATCATTATAACTAAAAAATTTATTTCCAAAATTATCAGATACATAATTATCTTTAATTTTATTAATTTTAAGATTATTATATTTTTCTGTATAATCTAATAGTTTATTTTCATCAAATTCTTCGTTCAAAAAGAAACCGTTATATATAACATTATTAGAATACAAAAAATCATTAATAATAAACCTATCATATTTTTCAAACATATATTCTGTAACACAACCAGTCCCTGCAAATACATCAAAAAACGAACGACAATTTGGACAGTTTTCCTTAATTAACTTTGATATCCAGTCCATTAATTTGTATTTACTTCCTGTGTATCTTCTATTTTGTATATCAAACATTATTACACCTCTTTATATGACGCTATGACATTAACTTAGGATATATCCTATACCCATTTCTAGTGTCATTATGTCATTTATTAATCAACTATATCGCTTACTGATACATTGTAATATTCAGCTAATTTCTTAACTACTTCATTACTTAGTTTTCTACTACCCTTTTCATATTTGTTATAAGTAGATAGATCTATTTCTAAATACTTTGCTAAATCTTTTTGAGATTTATTATTTTCTAATCTCATATTTTTAATTCTAAGCCTAGCTCTTGCTTGAGTTTTTTCTTCTATTTCATCTAATCCTTTAGTAGTATTTTTTAAATCTATAGCTATATACTTTTGTGTATTATTAGCCACCTTAAATGAATAGTTAGATAATTCTAATTGTTCTTTATCTGATAACTCAGGCATATTTTCAAAAAAGTAATTTGTTGATACTTTATAAAACTTTGCTAAATCTTGTAATACACTAATAGGTACCATTCTATCCCCTAATTCATAGTGTTTATATGTTGAAGCATTAACTCCAACAACTGTACAAATTTCTCTTTGAGTTAAATTAAATTGCTTTCTTAACTTAGACATATTTGAACCTATAGTAACATCCATTGGTTTTCTTTTCTCCATAGAATTACCTCCTATTTTCCTCTATAAATCCATTATAACACAAAATTTCCATTTTGGAACATTTGTGCATAAATTTGTCGAAAAAAATATTTTTAAGTTTTTTAAATTAAACACTTGACACTATGGAACTATAACGGTATATTTTTTATTGCAATTTCCAAAATGGAACTTTTATTTTAACTCAAGATGAGCCAATTTGGAACTTGCATTTTATTCTTTGACAACTTAATAGAGTCAGATATTGTAAGCGTCCTATTCTGCTGGCTCGTTAAATAAATACAAGTGGTGCCTAGCAAATACCCTATTGGTACGGGAGTTATGGGATAACTAAAATTCTAAGTTTATGGGATACTCTACCCTATTTCAGAAAGAAAGGAGGAAATTTATGAATAAAGAAGTATTAGATAAAATGTTAATTACTATGGATACAGACGATATAGTTGAATTAGTTCATAATCATCTATGTGGATTAAAAGTTATTGAGAATAAAGATCGTGATGATATAAAAAAAGAATATCATCTAAATGAAGATATTGAAGAAAATACAAGAGAAGAATTAATTAATTCATTGTATAAAATGAATAAAAAATAATGAAAAATAGATAGGAGGTTGATATATGTTCGCAAACGAAACATTAGAATTATTATCAAAACAATGGTGCACTCTACAAGATTTAATGAAACTTACTAATCTTGGTAGAAATTCAGCACTAAAAATTAGAAAAGAAATTATTACAGATTTAGAAGATAAAGGTTATAAATTACCCTGTGGATT
>CALVJN010000026.1 GCA_944332205.1 uncultured Bacilli bacterium
AACGAAAGATTAAAAAATAATAAAAAAATAATAGAACAAATGTAAGAAAAAAACTGACAATTAACTTTTACAATTTTGTCAGTTTTTTATTTTGATAAATATTTTTAAATAAAATTGATTATTAAATTAAGGTGTTGTATAATAAATATACTGGAGTGTGTTGAAATGGATTTTATAAAAAAGCATAAATTAACAACATTTATTATTTTTGTATATATAGTTATTATTGGTTTTTTATTTTTTATATATAATATGTTTATTGGTAGCAATGGAATGCCCGTATATGGTGATAGACTCGATGGTATTGATGAAGTTCCAATTACAGATGAACAATATAATAAGATTGTAACAGATTTGAGCAGTGAAACGAATGTCATTTCTGTATCAGAACCAAAATTGAGTGGAAAAATATTAAATGTTATAATTACAGTTGGCGATAATGTAGAGACTGCATCCGCTAAATCATTAGCAGAAAAAGTAGATAATAATCTTACTGAGGAGCAAAAAAAATTTTATGACATAGAAGTCTTTATAAAAAAAGATTATAATTGTGTCTTAGAAGCTACAGGTCCAATTGATGATGAAGGTAATTTTACTGGAGATGTTACGGTAAAATTTAGCAATGATTTATCTAAAAATGAAAACATTAATAATTATGGAATTTCTAACTCAGAAACTGTAGAATACAACAAAAATCAAGAATATAAAATAACAGATGACGGGACTTTTGTAATCTATGGATTTACTCAAGATAAAGTAGGAGAAAGTAAATGTAGTTTGAAAATAACAAAAAAAACAAGTGAAGAAATTGCAACAGAAGAAACAATAAAAAGCTTAACAAATGAATCTTTTCCTATAATTGGATATAAAAGAAAAGGAACAAGCGAATTTGTTTGGACAAAAGATAGATAAAGCAGGTGATTTTTGTTATGAAAAATAAAAGAAAATTATTATTAATGGTGCCATTAATAATAGCATTGTGTGTATTTTTAGGATTATATTATTATTTTAACAAAGAAGATGAAAATTCTTTTACGATTTCTGAAAATAAATGGATTAAAGAAAACTTAAATACTATTATTGATTTTGATATATTAAATGATTATCCAGTATATGGTGAAAATGGTATTTTTAGAACATTTATTAATAAGTTTAGTGATGATACAGGATTTGAATTTAACATAGTACCATATTTAAAGGAAAGTCAGATTGATTCTACTGGATATAGATTTAGAATATTAAACAATCAAGACAAAATTACTGAAAATGATCTATTACTTCAAGAAGATGTATATATACTAATTGGAAAAGACAAAACTAGAATCGATAATATTAATGAATTAAATACAGAAACAATAGGCATATTGACAGCTGATTCTGAAGAAATAATTTATTATCTAAAATCAGCTAAAGAATTAAAGTATAAAACATATGATAATTCAGATACTTTATTTCAAGAGTATGACTCTGGAAGCGTAGACTTAATAATAATTCCTAACATAATGTATTTAAATAAAACTATACTAAACGAAAATTATAATATTAAATATGTATTTACAGAAATTAGTAAAAAAATAGTTCTTACATTGGCAGATAATGAAAATAACGAAAAAATGAACAACATTGTAAGAAAATATTTTAATAAGTGGAAAGAAAATTATTTTGTAGAAACTTATAACAAAAGTTTACTTGATTATTATATAGAAAATTCAACTATAAATGATAAAGAAAAAACAGAATTTTTAACAAAAAATTATATATATGGTTATGTTGAAAATTATCCGTATGAAGTACCAGATAAGAATAAAATATCTGGTATAGCTGCTGAATATATAAAAAGAATGGAGCGCTTAGCTAATACTGAATTTATTACTTTTAAAAAATATGATACAATTGAACAATTAAAAAAAGCAATTGATAATAAAGAAGTAGATATTTATTTTAATTATTATGACTATGAAAATAAAAATTATAATTCAACAATTTCACCATTTATAGAAAAATATTCAGTTATTGCTAAAACAAAAGATAATTATGTAATCAATAGCTTTGAATCTATGAAATCACAAAAAGTATCAATAATAGAAAATAATTCTATATATAATTATTTTAAAGATAATAGCAAAGCTTCTTTAGTTCCATTTGAAAATTTAGATAAATTACTAAAGGAAAGTAATGGAAATCTAATTGCTATTGACAAAGAAATATATAATTATCATAAAGATAAGAAATTAAAAGATTATGAAGTATTATATGAATCAACAATTACTAATGATTATAATTTTATGATAAAAAATGACCCAACCAATAAAGTCTTTTATCAAATATTTAATTACATAATTGGAACAAACTCATATTACAATTATCGCAACGTAGGGATAAATAATTTGAGTTTATCAATATTTGAAAAAAGTACATTTGAAGAATTATACTTAGTTTTATTAACTATAATTTTGTTGCCAATTATTATACTATCATTGCTATATGTTGTATTTAAAAAGCAAAAAAAGATAAAAAAAGTAAGAAAAGATGAGAGAAGAAAATATACAGACATGCTAACATCATTAAAAAATCGAAATTATTTAAACTATAATATGAAAATTTGGAATGAAAGCAAAAAATATCCTCAAGCAATAATAATTATTGATTTAAATAATATAAAGTATGTTAATGATAACTACGGACATGAACAAGGAGATAAATTAATAGTTAGTGCTGCAAGTGTTCTAGTTAATACACAATTAGAAAATAGCGAAATTATTAGAAGCGATGGTAATGAATTCTTAATATATTTAGTTGGATATAGTGAACAACAAATTTCAACTTATACAAAAAAATTGACAAAAGAATTTAAAAATTTACATTATGGTTTTGGGGCTGCAATAGGTTACAGTATGATAATGGATGAAATAAAAACAATTGATGATGCAATTAACGAGGCAACATTAGAAATGAGAAAAGATAAAGAAGAATATAAATAAAGCGTGATTTATGAAGAATAAAGTAAAAAAAGTTATTAATCACATTTATAAAAATATTAATAGACCAGAGATGGGAGTTTTACCTGGGCATTTAGCATTTTATTTTTTGTTGATGCTAATACCATTATTAACATTATTAGGATCATTATTAGCATCAATAAATTTTCTTACATCTTCAATATCTGATATTTTATATAATAACCTACCACAAAATATTGCAGATTTAATTATTTTTATTTCAAAGCAAGAAAGTTCCAATGTTAGTATTTGGATGTTACTTATACCAACATTGATATTAGCTTCAAATGGTACATATTCTATGATAATAACATCTAATTCAATATATAAAGTAAAAAACGCAAACTATTTTTTTAATAGGACAAAAGCATTTTTTATGTTAATTTTATTGATTACTCTATTTTTATTCTTATTATTGGTACCAACTTTTGGCAATGTTATATTTAAAATAATTGGGGCGATAATAACTGATAGCAATGTTACTGAAGATATATCATATTTTATATTTAAAATCTTTAAATATCCATTAACATTTTTTGCGGTATATTTAGTAGTTAAAATATTATATATAGCATCACCAAATATAAAAATAGAAAGAAAACAGGTAACGTTTGGAGCACTATTTACTTCTATAATGTGGGTGATTTGTACTTGGCTATATTCATATTATATTGAATATATGTCTACATATGAGACTTTTTATGGTGGAATTTCCAATTTATTGTTTTTAATGTTATGGATATATGTTATTTCGTATATATTTGTACTGGGTATGGCCATGAATGCTTCAAAATACGAAATAGAAAAAGAATAACTATATAATTTATTATATTATGTTATATATTATGTATTAAAATAATGGGTGATATTATGAAAAATTTAAAAAAGAAAAAAGGATTTACTTTAATTGAAGTTCTAACTGCAGTAATAATTTTAGGAGTAGTTGGATTAATTGGAATATCTGCAATAACTGATTATATTGAAATGTCAAGGAAAAGTGCTTTTGTAGCAACGGCTAATAGTTATATAGAAGAAGTTAGATCATTAAAAGCTAATGATAGTTTAGTACAAGAACCAAAAAATACTGAAGCATTATTAATACCGATATCGGAAATTGAAATTGATGGAAATAAAAACTTAGAAACACCATATGGAAATATTATAACGGAAAAAAGTTATATAATAATAGAAAATAAAAATAATGATTTTAATTATTATGTAGCAATATTAGATGATACTGGACATGCTATAATTTTAGAAAATAGTAATAAATTAAACGTTAATAGTATAAAGTTAGAGTCTAATGAAAATTCAGAATTAAAAGAAATAAATTCAATAAAAGAAAATTTAGAATATGTTGACCTAGATGGGAAATTATATCAAGTTAGTAATAATAATCTAGAAAATAGCAGCACTATTTTGTTAGATTGTAGTATTTTGGAATTATTTACAGTAACAGTTAGCGAAGAATGGGAAAACAATGATAAAAATATAACAGTTAAAATGTTAAATGAAGTAGAAGGATATAAATATTATATTTCAGAAAGAAGTTCAAAACCACTAAAAAGCGATAGTAATTGGCAAAGCGATAATAAATTTACAAAAGATCTTGGTACTTATTATGTTTTTGTACAAAGCCCAGAAGGAGAAATAAGTTCAGGGAAAAAAGTAATTGTTGACAAAATAGATAAAGGAGTTCCAACCTGCACATTAAAAGCGACAGGTGAAATGAGTACAGAAGAGTATTTTGGAACAGATGTAGTTATATCTTTCGAAAGTTATAATGATATAACGATTGAAAATTCTCAAACTTCAGGTATAAAAAATTATGGAATAAATAGTTCTGATGGAAATAAATTTGTAATACATGCTGAAGATAATACTGAAGGAGTAAAATATACTGGATATGTAGAAGACAAAGCAGGAAATATTGGAACTTGTAGTATAACTATAAAAAGAGAAGCAAATTGGACATTAACTTACAATAATAATGGCGGTACTGGATGTACAAATAAAGCCGTGGTATTCAACAATCAAATTGGAACTTTGTGTACGCCAACTAAAACTGGTTATACTTTTGAAGGATGGTATAGTGAAAGTAGTTTAACTAATAGAATTACAAATACTACTGTATTTAAAAATGAGTATACAACGCTTTATGCTAAATGGACAGTAAATCAATATATAGTAACATACAATGCTAATGGTGGTAGCGTAAGCCCAACAAGTAAAACTGTAACATATGATACTACATATGGAACATTGCCGACTCCAACCAGAGCAGGGCACACGTTTAAAGGATGGTATACTTTAGCAAGTGGAGGAACTCAAGTAACATCAACGACAGTAGTAAAGGCAGAAAGTAATCATACTATATATGCTCAGTGGACGGCAAATAATTATACATTATCTTATAACAATAATGGTGGAACCGGATGCAGCAGTAAAATTATTACTTATGGAAGTACTTATGGAACTTTATGTACACCAACGAGATCGGGTTATAACTTTTTAGGATGGTATACTTTAGCAAGTGGGGGGACACAAATAACATCGTCGACAGTACTATGGTCTGCTTCCAATCAAACCATCTACGCGCATTGGGAATATGTCAGCGTTCCGACAGTAACATATAATGGCGGAAGTAATACTTGTACTTGGAAAAATAATTATAATCTTACTTTATCTGCAACTGCCGAAACGGGAATTTCCTACTATGAAATCGATGTGAATAGTGATGGTGTTGCAGATAGTACAACAGGTTCAAACTTTATACCATGGAATGGATACAGTTCATGTACAGTTAGATTTAGAGCAGTAAGTAATTCTGGAAATCGTAGTGGATGGACAGGAAATCACCATATACATATGGATACCCAAGCTCCTGCCCATACTAATTGGTGGTGGAGTGAAGTAACAAGAAACGTAGCAAGGTTATACATTCAAACTTCTGATAACATTGGAATTAATAGAGTACAATGCCCAACATCTACAGCAACTGGAGGATATGGTAATTGGTACTGGTTTAATGCCGTATGGGATGCTTCAGCAAATGCTTATAGATGTGATATCACACCAAGTACATTCAATCATTATAATCAAGCATATATAACGCACTTATATATTTATGATCATGCTGGTAATGGTGGATACTATAATCAAACCAGTGTATCAATACCAGCCAATACATATACAATTTTTTATAATAACAATGGAGGAAGTGGATGTAGTAGTCAAACGGCAACGATAGGAAGTTCCTTCGGCACTTTATGTACTCCAGTAAGAGACGGTTATATTTTCATAGGATGGTTTAATGCAAACTATAAAGATGCTCCATTAAATTATTACTCAGATCTTTATGCAGATTTAAAAAACGCTTATGGATATGATGCCGACAAATTATATAATCATTGGGTACAATACGGGGCAAAAGAAGGAAGAAGAATATCTCAATATGTATCCACGGATGCTGCAAGCACTAATATCACCTTATATGCAGGATGGTATAAAAAACCGACACCAACTACTCCATCTTGTGAGGAAAAAAGGGAATGTGGATGTTGTGGTGGACGTAATCAACATAATGGATATTGTATAAGATATTGTTGCTGTTAAAAATAGTTTTCCCGAATCAAAAAGGAGATAGTAATGAATGAAAAAAGATATAATAGCTAAAATAATACTCACAGTCGGGTGCCTTTTCATAATCCTTGGTACAGCTATAACCATAAACAAATATTATCTAGAAAATAATAATCAAGAAGAGAATATCGATAGTTGTACCTACGCAATACAAAATGGTAAATTTGAAAAAATCACCCTTGACCATGAAAATATCACATTTAAAATAAATTTCCTAGATTGTATCGAAGAAATAGAATCTAACGAAACCGAGAAAAACTATCAATCTAAAGATGAAACCTATGCAATAAATTTAACATTCATCGAAAAAAGTGCAGAAAATTATTATGATGAATTACTTTCTTTATACGAAAAGGAAAAACCAAATAATCAAATAACTACAGAGACTGAGATTACATTTAATGGTTACATATTCTATATCATTTCTGTAAAAGAAAACAACACGGATAACGTAATCACAAAGCAGGAATATAATATTATCTCAACAATAGAAGATGATAGCTGTATCCTTGTCAAAATAACTTACAATCAAGGAGAAATGGAAGCAGGATTCTTAACTGCTATTATAGATAGTATTGAAATAATAAACCCCCAAAAAAGTGAATACTCGAACTAAAAATTCGAGTATTTTAACTATAATAAACATTCAAAAGCTCTCAAAGCCTAGATTGACTATCTTCAGTATTGTTGGGTATAATTATCCTAGAAGGAGAATGACAATGAAAAAAACAAAAAAAAAGACAATAGCAATTTTCATAAGTATAACACTTTTAATATTTCTATGTTTCCTACTAACAAATAAATTCATGGAAAATGACATATTTTATACCATAAAAATAGGAGAATCGATAGAAAAATTTGGCATAGACTTTAAAGATCATTTTTCTTGGATTAGCGGTTTATCTTATACTTATCCTCATTGGCTTTTTGATTACTTTATTTACCAAATTTATCAAATTGGAAATTTTGAAGGAATATATTATTTTGCTGTAATCATGTTTTCTATCACTATTGTTTTAATATTTATATTAAACTTAACAAAAAAGAAAAAAGTGACAACGTCTTTAATAACAGCAATGATTACAATGATACTGTTATCATACTTTTCAAGTAGCAGAGCACAAATAGTCACATATATCGTTTTTCTACTAGAAATTTATTTCATTGATACGTATTTAAAAGCAAAGAACAAATATTCATTAATTGGCCTTTTTATATTACCAATTATAATAGCAAACACCCATATTGCAGTCTTTTACTTTTATTTTATTTTATTCATCCCATACATAGTAGAATATATAATAGCAGTAGTAATCGAAAAGAAAAAAATCTCTATTCCATTTTCTAATAATATCATAATAAAGAAGGAAGAAAATGTAAAAAGTCTCATGATGTTTTTACCAATGATATTTTTAATGGGATTCATCAGCCCGTTGGGAATCC
This sequence comes from uncultured Bacilli bacterium, assembly GCA_944332205.1. Classification (GTDB taxonomy): domain Bacteria; phylum Bacillota_I; class Bacilli_A; order RF39; family UBA660; genus RUG13868. Next base: position 8,085 of record CALVJN010000026.1, read on the forward strand.
ATGTCTACACTTACTACCCGAAAGTATCCCATGGTATCAGTACCAATTTTATAGCAGAACATGATCCTATAACTATAAAAATGTTTTCAGAATTTTTTCTTTTATTATTATTCCATTTTCTATCAATAGCCATATTCAAAACAAAAACGAAATTTAGAGATATCTTATTACTATTAGGATTAACCTTAATGACTCTACTCCATAACAGAAATTATTCTTTATTTTTAGTATTAAGCAACTTCATCTTTTGTGATTTGCTGGAACAAATATTGATGAAATGGAAGAACAAAAAGTATTTAATCATAATAACAGTAATAGTAATACTAATAAGTAGTTATTACTCTATAGAAAATTTTAAGAGTAATAAAAATACGCAATTTGTATCTTCCTATCTATATCCTACAAAAGCAGTAAACTATATAAAAGAAAACTTACTAACTCCACAAGTAAAGCTATTTAATGAATATGACCAAGGAAGTTACTTGATATTAAACAATATCCCCGTTTTTTTTGATTCTAGAGCAGAACTTTACACAAAAGAATTTAATCCACAACTAGGAGATTTCTTTATGAAAAACATGCAAATAGAAATATATTATGAACAATTATTTGAAGAGTATCAAATAACTCATATTTTGGTACACAAATATTCTATACTGAACATAATTATAGAAAATTCTAAAAATTATAATCAAATATATACAGATGAAACATACTTAATATATGAAAGACTAAATTAGTTAATTTGTGTAAAAAAATATTACAAATTTTTAAAAATAAGACTCTGTATAATTGTAAATGATGCGAGACTAAAAAATAAAAATAATAAAAGTGATGTGATATAGTTAAAATGTAATTATAGAATATTTCTTTTTCTTTTTTTCTAAAGGAGAAATTCAACCAAGAACTTGATATGAATATTATTAGATCTATTTAAATAATTTTTCATTTGGTATTTTAAATCTTTATAAGAATAAAATTTAAGATAATTATAAAATCTATTTTAATCATTTCTATGACTTCTTTCCACTTTACCATTATGTCTAGGAGTTCTAGGTCTAATCAATTGATGAGTAATATTTAGTTGATTAAGTAGAATATCTAAAGGATGTATTCTATTAGTTTTTTTAGTATAGGTAAATTTACTACCATTATCAGTTTGAATAATTTTAGGCTGATAACCAAAATAAACAATAGCTCTTTTAACAAAATCAATGGTTGAATAGGATGATTGTTCTTTGTAAGGGTAAATAAATCTTTCACGAGATGCTTCATCAATTATGGTATATTGATAGAATTTTGACCATCTAAGCCAGAATAATATTTTAGGAACATATTTAACATCCATTTGCCATTTAATACCAATATTAGTTGGGGTATCATATTTTTGTGGAACATACTTTTGAGGTTTTTCTTTATTAACATAGAAATTTAGTTTTCTAAGGATTCTGAACAAAGAAGAAGCAGTTCTAGAATAGCCTCTTTCCGTTCTTAATTTTCCATAAAGTTCACACATAGAAATATGAGGATTTCTTTTTATTAGATTTTTAATTCATTTTAATTCTAATTTGGTGTGAGCGTTAGGATGTGATGTTAGTGGTCGTTGTAATTTATTGATAAGAGATTCTTTGGTTCCATCATATTTTTTATTTCATCTAGATAAAGAAGCTTTAGAAATATGATATTTTCTACAAACATATTCAGCTTTATTTCCATTTCTATAAGATTGTACAGCATAAAATTTTGTGTTTAAATCATGTGGTAAATATCTAATGTTTTGTGATATACTAGTCATGTAATTCAAGTCCTTTCTATAGTGGTTTTTCGTTAACTCAATTATATGACTTGAATTACTTTTTTTATATAGAATTGTTTCACATCAATTGTAACTCTACACAATAACTTATGTATTATATTATTTGAATTGAATTTTAAAAAAGATTTTGTTATAATACATAAAGAGGTAATATAATGATAAAAAGCATAAAAAGTAATTTGTTAAAAATAAAAAAGCAATATATAGAATTAAAAGAAAATCCTATTCTTTTTTTAAAAAAAATTGGTAACTCTTTAAAAAAATATTGGTATGAAAATAAACTTTTTATTTTATTTGTTTTTCTTAATGTATTAAATGCACTTTTGCTTAGATTTTTTACTATAGGAGAAAAGACAAATATTTTTGATTTTAGGCCATTACTAGCAGATTTCTCATTTGTTGTAATAATCGGCTCATTTTCATATTTAATGAAAAAGAAAGCAAAATTTATTTACTTATTTTTACTAACATTAATAATGTCAATAATATGTATGATAAATTCAGCATATTATACGTTTTATACTTCATTTTCATCTATATCGTTATTATCAACTGCCAGATTTATAACAGCAGTTGGCGATGCAGTAGTAGAAAATGTTTTACAACCAAAAGACTTAATATATATAATGATGCCAATTATATTTTTGTATTTTAATTATCACTATAAAAAAAATAGATATTATGAAAAAGTAGGATTTTTCAATAAATCAAAAAAGTTGGCAACAACAACATTGATATTTGGAATCATTTCGTTCTTTGTATTTATTTCATCACTAACAGCAACCGATATAGGAAGATTAACAAAGCAGTGGAACAGAGAGTATGTTGTAATGAAATTTGGAATATACGTATATCATGTTAATGATTTAGTGAAAAGTGTTGAACCTAAACTGGCCGCTTTATTTGGTTATGACAATGCGTTAAAAAATTTTAATGAATATTATAGTGAAAAAGATAAAAATTCTACAAATAAATACACAAATATTTTTGAAGGTAAAAATATAATAGTTATTCATGCTGAAAGTATCCAAAATTTTGTAATAGGCATGGAATTTAATGGAGTAGAAGTAACACCAAATTTAAACAAATTAGCTTCAACTGGCCTTTATTTTAATAATTTTTATAGTCAGGTTAGTGTAGGTACTAGTAGCGATGCTGAATTTACGTTTAATACATCGCTTATGCCAGCCAATATTGGAACAGCTTTTGGTAATTATTTTGACAAGGAGTATGTTACTATTCCAAAATTATTAAAAGAGAAAGGTTACTATACCTTTGCCATGCATGGAAATAATGCCGATTATTGGAATAGAAGAGTAATGCATAAAAATCTTGGATATGATAAATTATATGCTAAAGACGATTTTGTAATTGATGAAGTTATCGGATTGGGTCTATCTGATGTATCATTTTTTAAACAAAGTGTTGAAAAATTAAAAATAATAAAAGAAGAAAATGAAAAATTTTATGGAACATTTATTATGCTTACAAATCATACTCCATTTTCTGAAACAGATAAATATGGTGAATTCGATGTTAGCATGAAAGAAACAATATTGAATTCAGAAACAGGATTAATGGAGGAAATTACTTATCCTTATATGGAAGGAACAAAATTAGGAGATTATTTTAAATCAGTTCATTATGCAGATTATGCATTAGGTATTTTTTTAGAAGAATTAGAAAAAAATGGTTTATTAGAAGATACAGTTGTTATTTTATACGGAGATCATGACGCAAGGCTTTCTAACTCTGACTATGTTAGGCTATATAACTATGATAAAACAACAAATGATATTTTGCCAGAAACTGATCCAAATTATATTGATTTTAATGAATATAGTTATGAATTAAATAGAAAAGTTCCATTTATTATTTGGTCTAAAGATAGAATTGACAAAGCGGAAACAATAAATAATGTAATGGGGATGTATGATGTAATGCCAACGTTAGGAAATATGTTTAATTTTTATAATGAATATGCATTAGGGCATGATATCTTTTCTATAAAAGAGAATAATATAGTAGTATTTCCAAATGGTAATTGGTTAACAAATGAAGTATATTATAATAGTCAACTTCAAGAGTCCTATATAATAAATAATTCTGTAATAAGTCAAGAATATATAGATAAGAATAGTGAATATACTGAAAAATTATTAAGTGTCTCAAATGATATATTAGTTTTTGATTTAATAAAAAACTCCAGAATTGATACAGTTAATGAAACAAATATAATAAAAGGAAGCTAAAATATGAAGAAAAAGATAATTAGTTTAACAGTTATAATAGTAATAATATTGGCAATATTTATTGCATATTATTTAAAAAACGAACAAGAAAATAAAGAACCTGAAAAAATTAAAGTTGTAGATAATATTGAAAAATATGGATATAGTTTATATGAAAATAAAACCTCTTTGTATAAGAATAAATTTAATGAATTAAAAGAAGTTTTAAATGCTGAAGAAATTAATGAAAAAAAGTATGCAGAAATATTATCAGAACTTTTTGTTATTGATTTTTATGATTTAAAAAGCAAAGTTACAAATACAGATGTTGGAGGTTTAGACTTTATATTAGAAGATATTAAAGAAGAATTTACTTCAGCTGCTGAAGATTCTTTATATAGGTATATTGAAAGTAATGTTTATGGAGAAAGAACTCAAGAATTACCAAGTGTGAGTAGTACAAAAATATTATCATCAACAAATTTTAATTTTGAAAGTGAAAAAATTAGTGATGAGAATGCTTATGAAATAGAAGTTGAAATAACTTATGAAAAGAGTTTGGACTATCCAACAAAAGTAAAAATAACATTAGTCCATAATGATAACAAATTATATATTGTAGAAGTAAAATAATGAAACAAGAGGATTTTATGAAAAGAGTTATAATGATAAAATATGGAGAATTAACGACTAAAAAAGGAAATAGAAATTTTTTTGTTAATTCTTTATATACGAGTATTTCAAATAAATTAAAAAATTATAATATAACTATATCAAAAGATTTATCACGAATGTATATTGAATTTGAAGAAAAAAACTTAGAAGTTATTTTGAAAAAAATTAATAAAATTTTTGGTATACATAAATATAATGTTGCATATAAGATCAATAGTTCAATAGATGAAATAAAAAATTCAGTATTGGATATAATAAAAAAAGAAAATTTTTATACTTTCAAAGTAGAAACCAAAAGAAGTGATAAAAGTTTTCCAATTGAAAGCACAGAATTTTCTAAACAAATTGGCGGATTGATTTTAAAAAACAAAAATAATATAAAAGTTGATGTTCATAAACCAGATTTGCTTTTAAACATTGAAATAAGAAAAGATTTTACATACATATATACTAATGATTATTTTGGGCTTGGAGGATATCCTAATAATACCTTAGGAAAAGCAATACTAATGTTAAGTGGAGGCATTGATTCACCAGTAGCTGCTTATCTTGCGATAAAAAGGGGAATTCATATTGAAGCAGTATATTTTGAAGCAATTCCTCATACTAGCTTAGAAGCACGAAATAAAGTTATTAATTTGTGTAAAAAACTATCAATATATACCAATAACATAAAACTTCATATAGTACCATTTACTAAATTACAAGAAGAGATTTATAAAAAAGTAGATCAGAATTATGTTATTACTATTATGCGTAGAATGATGTATCGTATAACTGAAAAAATAGCGCAAAAAAGAAATGCAGAAGCAATTATAAATGGTGAATCAGTAGGACAAGTAGCAAGTCAAACCTTAACAAGTATGAAAGTGATAAACAGTGTTACAAATTTACCTGTGATTAGACCTGTTTCTTGTTTTGATAAATTAGAAATTATTAATATTGCAAAGAAAATTGATACATATAATATTAGTATACTTCCATATGAAGATTGTTGTACTATTTTTGTACCAAAGCATCCAGTTATAAATCCAAATATTAATTTTTGCATAGAAATGGAAAAAAATATAGATTATGAAAGCTTAATTAAAGATATTCTTTCTAATATTGAAACTATAACTATAACAGAAAATAATGAAACAGAATTTAAAGATTTATTGTAGGAAAAAATTACCAATATAAATATAGTATGATTTGTTAAATTTTTCACATCCTATGAATGTATAGGAGGTGAAACAAATGAATACAAACAAGGATTCAATGAAAATGAAAGTTCCTGGTGCTAAACAAGCTATTGATAAAATGAAATATGAAATAGCAAATGAATTCGGTGTTAACCTAGGACCAGATGCTACTTCACGTGCTAATGGGTCAGTTGGTGGAGAAATTACAAAAAGATTAGTTCGCCAAGGAATGAATCAATTAGGAGGAAGTGCTAATAATAGCAATTATTAATAGATAAATTATATAATTTAAATTTAAAATGTAGATTAAGTTCTACATTTTTTTTGGCGATAAAAAATAAAATGCTATAATTTAACATAAATAAAAGTTTTGTATTCACAAAGTATGAGATTTTTGATAAAATAATAATATTGAAAAGAGGTATATATTATGAAAATTATGTCAATAAATGCGGGAAGTAGTTCATTAAAATTTTCTTTATTTGACATGGCTACAGAAAAAGTATTAATATCAGGATTATTTGAAAGAATAGGAATAGAGGGAAGCAGTTACACTTTAAAATATAATGGTGATAAGATAAAAGTAGAAGCTGAATTGCCAGATCATTCAGTAGCTGTAAAAATTTTACTTGAAAAATTAATTGAACTTCAAGTTATTTCAACATTGGAAGAAATTGAAGGTGTTGGGCATAGAATAGTTCATGGTGGAGATAAGTATACTAAATCTGTTATGGTAACAGATGAAGTTATTGATGATATAATTAGATTTAGTGATTTTGCACCATTACATAATCCTGCTCATGCAGTTTGCATTAAAGCTTTTAAAGAAGTATTACCAAAGACACCTATGGTTGTTGTTTTTGATACAGCTTTTCATCAAACTATAGAAAAATCTAGATATTTATATCCAGTTCCATATCATTGGTATGAAGATTACCATGTTAGAAAATATGGAGCTCATGGTACATCTCATAGATATATTGCAATAAAATTAGCAGAAGAATTACAAAATGAAAATTTAAATATAATATCATGTCATTTAGGAAATGGTGGAAGTATTACTGCAATTGAAAAAGGGAAATGTGTTGATACTTCAATGGGATTTACTCCTCATGCTGGAATAATGATGGGTACTAGAAGCGGAGATATTGATGTTTCTATTGTTCCTTATGTTATGGAAAAAGAAGGAAAAAGTGCTAATGAAATAATGAATGATTTAAATAAAAAATCAGGATTTTTAGGTGTAAGCGAGCTTAGTAGTGATTCTCGTGACATTGAAGATGGAATTAAACAAGGGAATGAAAAATGTATTTTAGCTGAAGAAATGTTTGTAAATTCAGTTGTAAAATATATAGCACAATACTATGTTTTACTAGGTCATGTTGATGCTATCTGCTTTACAGCAGGAATAGGAGAAAACAGTATTGATACAAGACTTAAGATAGTTGAAAAACTTGCACCATTAGGAATAAAAATAGATGTTGAAAAGAATAATGTTAGAGGTAAATTTGCTAAGATAAATAGTGATGATTCAACTGTTGATGTTTATGTATTACCAACCAATGAAGAGTTGATGATTGCAAAGGATACCATGGATATTATAAATAAATAGTAGATAGGATATTATAATGCTAAAGAGTATATACAAAAAAATAGAAAATTTTAATACAATAGTTATTGCTAGACATATTGGAGTAGATCCAGATGCATTAGGAGCACAATTTGCATTAAAAAAATCGATAGAAAATACTTTTAAAGATAAAAAAGTATATGCAGTTGGTAGTAAAAGTTCAAAATATAACTATTTTCCTAAATTAGACAAATATGAAAATTCATTGAAGGATTCTTTACTTATAGTTGTGGATACTCCTGACAAAAAAAGAATTGATATAAGTGATATAGAAAATTATCAAGAAATTTGCAAAATAGATCACCATCCTTTTATTGAAAAATTTGGTGAATATGAATATATAAAGACAGATTCTAGTAGTGCTTCTGAACTAGTATTAGCTTTTATAAAAGAAAATAATATGTTTATAGATGAAGAAATAGCTAAGTATATTTTCTTAGGTATTGTTTCTGATACTAATCGCTTTTTATTTAATACTACAGCAAGCACTTTCGAAATAATATCTAATTTAATTACAAAATATAATTTGAATATTGAGAAATTATATCAAAGTTTATACATGAGACCAATAACTGAAATAAAATTTCAAGGTTATATTGCACAAAACATGAAAGTGACAAATAATGGATTGGGTTATGTTATCATAACAAATGAGATAATGAACGAATATGGCGTTGATTCAAGCTCTGCTGGTAATATGATAAATAACTTTAATAATATAGAAGAAGTTATTGTTTGGGCTACCATATCTGAAGATGCAAAAAATCATTTAATAAAATTGAATATAAGATCAAGAGGTCCAATTATAAATACGATAGCTGAAAAATATAATGGTGGTGGTCACAAATTTGCAAGTGGAGCAAGAGTTCCTAATATGGAAACAGCTAATATGCTATTAAAAGACTTAGATAATGCTTGCAAGGAATATTTAGAAAAAACGGAGGAATAAGCCATGAAATTTAGTGATGTTAATTTGGAAATAAGCGCTGTTCGAAGAAGCCAATACCCGGATGATGGACTAATAGAGTTTATAATGCTAGGAAGAAGTAATGTTGGGAAAAGTAGTTTTATAAACACAATTGTTAATAAAAAAAATTTAGCAAGAATTTCTTCAAGACCAGGAAAAACAAGCACATTAAATTTTTATAAAATAGATAATAGCTTTTATCTTGTTGATGTTCCTGGTTATGGCTATGCTGATACAAGTAAAGAAGAAATAAGAAAATTTGGCCTTATGGTTGAAGAATATTTAGAAAAAAGAGAAGAGTTAAAAAGAGTATTTTTATTAATTGATTTTCGTCATAGACCAACCAATGATGATGTAATAATGTATAATTTCCTAAAGTATTATCAAATTCCAGTTACAATAGTAGCAACTAAGGTCGATAAAGTAAGTGCAAAGGAAAAAGAAAAAAATTTAAAGGCGATTAAAGAATCATTAGATATAGTAGTTGGCGATAACATTGTATTATTTTCTAGTATTAGTAAATTAGGAAGAGAAGAGATAATTTCAATTATGGAAAATATTTTAAGCAATCAATTATTAGAAATTAAAGAAAATTAGAAAAAATTATAATTTACAAAAACAAAAAATAAACATACTATACAATAGGTGAAATTTGGTGAAGTTTTCTATTATAGATAATAATAAATTTAGTATATATGTTAATAACAAATATCTAGAATTTAAAAACGACAATGAAAATGGTTTATATAATTCTTTAAAAAAAATATTAATAAATATTAGAAAAAAGTATGGAATCAACATTTATGGTTTTTTTGATGTGGATATTTATGAGATAAATAAAATAGGTACAATATTAAAATTTGAGAAAAAAGATGAAGATGATTTTATAAATAAAACTGTAGATTTAAAAATTATAAATCATGATAACAATAATATATATTTAAAATTTTCTGATTATTATTTAATAAGTAAGTATAAGAATATAAAAATTTTAAACAGAAATTATTATTTAAATGCTAATGATGTAAAAGAAGAGGATATAAATAAACTTATAGAATTTTGTGATATTACAATTGGACTTTGTTGAATAAAGTCTTTTTTTTTGCTATAATATAATGGAATTGAGGTGGTAATATGAAATTACCAACAGTAGCATTGGTAGGTAGGCCAAATGTTGGAAAAAGTACAATATTTAATAAATTAGTCGGAGAAAAAATATCTATTATTGAAGATACTCCTGGTGTAACTAGAGATAGAATTTATAGTGAAGCTAGTTATAAAAATTATAAATTTAATGTAATTGATACTGGTGGAATTGATGCTAGTAATGAAGATTTTAATGAAAATATAAAAATTCAAGCAGAAGTAGCTATTGATGAAGCAGATGTTGTTTTATTTGTTGTTGATGGAAAAGAAGGCTTGACAAGTAATGATTACTTGGTTAGAGATATGCTACGTAATAGTAGAAAAAAAGTTATTGTAGTGATAAACAAAATAGATAATAAAAAAACTCAAGAAAATATTTATGATTTTTATGAATTAGGATTTGATAGTTATATACCGGTAAGTGGTGAACACGGGATAGGATTTTTTGAATTATTTGATGAAATTGTTAGTAATTTTTCACAAAATGAAGATTTTATTGATGATAAAAGATTAAAGTTCTCAGTGATTGGAAGACCAAATGTTGGAAAAAGTAGTTTAATAAACGCATTGTTGAACGAAGAAAGAGTAATTGTAAGTGATATTGCTGGAACAACAAGAGATGCTATAGACACAACATTAAAGTATAATGGAGAAGAATTTACTATCATAGATACAGCTGGAATGCGTAAAAAAGGAAAAGTTTATGAGAATATTGAAAAATATAGTCTTATGAGAAGTATGAAAGCTATCGATAGAAGTGATTTATGCTTATTAGTTATAAATGCCGAAGAAGGGATAATAGAGCATGATAAGCATATTGCAGGATATGTTCTAGAAAAAGGAAAAGGATTAATAATTGTAGTTAATAAATGGGATAAAATAGAAAAGCCAAATATAAAAGAATATACACAAAAAATAAGAAATGAATTTCAATTTTTAAGCTATGCACCAATTGTATTTGTCTCAGCACTAACTAAAAAAAGAATTCATACTATAATGCCGGAAGTTTTAAAAGTAGGAGAAAATATAAATAGAGAAATAAGTACAAGCTTATTAAATGATATAATAAATGAAGCTTATCTTTTAAATATACCACCATCATATAAAGGAAAAAGACTAAAAATTTATTTTACTAATCAATCAGGCGTAAAACCTCCAAAATTTACATTCCATGTTAATAATAAGGGACTTGTGCATTTTTCCTATGAAAGATATTTAGAAAATAAATTAAGAGAAAATTTTGAATTAGAAGGAACTCCTATAGTGTTACAGTTTAAGAATAGGAGTGAATAATTATGTGGTGGCCATTTAATAAAGAAACAAAAGAAAATAAAGAGGAACTTTTAAAAGGTTTATTAAAAGCTCAAGAAATATTAAACCAAAGATTTGCTATGAAACAAATGGATAATGAAACTTATTTAAAAAAATCTGAAGAATTACGAAAAAAAAATAGAAAAATATCAAAATAACAAATAAAACTTCTTTACATATAATTATGTAGGAGGTTTTTTTATGTTTGGAGATTCTTTTTTTAAAAAAGTAGAAGATAAAACAAAAGTAGATAAAGATACAATTATATCTTTAGCTAATAAATTACAAAATTCTAATATGAAAGATGAAAAGATACTAGGTGAATTAATCGATGAGATATCTAATTTAACTGGGAAAAAAGTAAGTGATGAAAGGAAAAAGAAAATAATAGATACTATTGCTAAAGACAATGTACCAAAAGATATAGATAGTATGTTATAAACTAATAGTTATTACTGGCATAAAGTTGTTTGACAAAAATAAATCAATATATTAAAATTTACTATAGGAGGAATAATAGATAATATGAGTAATAGAGATAAAAAAAATATTATGATTGTAGCTCTTTTAATAGCTGTTGTTTTTATGTCAGTAGGGTATGCATTATTATCAACAAAACTAGATATTCAAGGAACTTCGTCAATAATTGATCCAGTTTGGGATGTAGGAATTGTATCAATAAGTGAAAATTCTACAGAAGGATATGCTAGTAGCTTAAATTCAACCGTTATTAATAAATTTTCAGCAAAATTTAATGTTGAATTACAAATGCCAAATGATAAAGTTACATATACAATTAATGTCAAAAATGAAGGAACAATTGATGCTAAACTTAATTCTATAACGATAATGCCAGAAGATTACAATGAAGGCTTTATAATATATGATATAGAAGGAATAAAAGCAGGTGAAGTATTATCAATAGGGCAAAGTAAAACTTTTACTTTATCTGTTATGTATAATAGTGAAGCAACAGGTCAACCACAAGAAGAAGATTTAACTAAAGAAATTAGTTTAATACTTGATTATATACAAAAATAAGTAATTTATAATAAGTTACTTTTTTTACTTAATTATCTATTATAATAAAAATATAATGGAGGATTTATGATAAATAGAAGAATTATACTTTTATATTTAATGCTATTTGTATATATTGTAATAAATAATATAATGATGCAGTCTGAATTTGTCTATTATAATTCAATAATAATTTCTCCATTATTGCTAGTAACAATAGTAATATATACATATTTTTTATTACCGAAAGCTCAAAGAAGAATTAAATATAAATATGAAAAAATTCAAAATGTTATTATAATAGTCTTCATATATATGATTATTTATTTCCTTTCTGGATTGATTTTTGGATATTCATATTCTATATATAGTAAAGATTTATTAACTTTAATAAAAAATATATATACTGTAGTAATTATTATATTTTTTAGCGAATACATAAGAAATAAATTAGTAATTAATAGTAATGATAATTATATAAATAATATAATAATTTCAATAGTTTTAGTTTTAATTCCTTTCAATTTTTCTTACTTTTTTAGAAATATTTTTCCTTCTATAGTAGGATTTAAGTATATAGCATCACAAATTATTCCCAGTTTAATCATGAGCGTTACTTTAACTTATCTTTCAAGAAAATGTGGATTAATTTCAACTTTAATTTGTAATTTATTTCTTGGTTTAATAGCAGTAGTTTTGCCAATTTTACCTAATATACCCTGGATATTATCATCGTTATTAAAAATAGGTTTAGCAATGTTTCTTTATTTTAATATTAATTATTTTGAATTAATGTATGATAGAAAATATCATAGATATTTACTTAATAAAAACACAAAGTCGACAACAATATTATTTATTATAGTAATAATATTAATTATGTTTATTTTAAAGTTTTTTAAATATTATCCAATTTCTATATTATCAAATAGTATGGAAAATACATTTTCTCGTGGTGATGTAGCAATTATAGAAAAGTTTGATAAAAGATATCTTGAACAAATCAAAATTAATGATATAATTTATTACAAAAAATATGATAAATTAATAATACATCGTATTGTTAATATCGAATTGATTAATAATAAAGTAATAATAACAACTAAAGGTGATAATAATTCAGATGTTGATTCGTGGAAAGTATATGAAGAAGATATTATTGGAATTATGAAAGGGAAAATACCTTTTCTAGGATATCCTGCTGTTTGGCTTAACGAAGTGATTAATAATTAGGAGGGACTATGAAAAATAAAGAAAAAGAAGTTTTAAAAAAGACAATAATTAGAAGTTTGCTTCTCTTAACATCTATTTTTTCCTTAATATTTGGAATGTTAATAACTATTGAAGGAATAACAAGTAATAAAGAAGTAAAAGAAGTAGTTGTTAACTATGAATCAAATGGCAATATAGATTATCAAATAAATTTAAAAGAGAATGATTTTTATAATATAGAAGATACAAATAATAAAAATATAATAAGTAAATATATTGAAGATATAAATTTAAGGTTTAATTATGAGTTTTCATCATCAAAGATGCTTAATTCTAAACTGAAATATTCTTTAACATTATATTTAATAAGTGAGTATACAATAAACAATACAAAAGAAGAAATATGGAAACAAGAATATGAATTAATTCCTGAAATAGAAGAGTTAAAAAATAATAGTAGTATAGTTAAAATATCTAAAGATGTGACTTTTAATTATGATGAATATAATGAAGTTGCAAAAAAAATAAGATCAGAATCAGGAGTTTTAACTGATTCATATATAAAAGTAGAATTTAATATTAATAATGATTTAAATTATCTAGAAAAAGATGCAACATTTAATGACGAACATACATTAATAGCCAAAATATCATTATTGGAAAATATTGCTTCTTTTGAAAAAATAAATGAATTTAATAATAAAGAAGCAATGTATAATACTATTGACAAAAATACTAATTATGTTTTGTTATTAACTGGAATTTGTTTATTAATAGTATCGTTTCTATTTCTAGGTACTTCGTTAAAAATGTTCTTAAATACTAGTGCAGAATCTAAATATATAATTGCACAAAATAAAATCTTAAAAAGATATGGTGATGTTATAGCAGAAACATCTACAAAGCCAGATTTTAAAGAATCTAATATAATAGAAATAACTAATTTTATTGATATTGTCAATATAGAAGATGAACTTAGAATACCAATATTATTTTATGAAAACATAAAAGGAAAAGAGTCCTGGTTTATTATAATTAATAATGATAAAGTATATAGATATATATTGAAAATAGAAAGAAAAGAGAAAAAATAAAATAATATTCTTTTTTCTATTCTATTATTAAAATGTATAACTTTGATGTTAAAAAATAGTATAACTACTATTATAAATAAAATAAAATTATCTAGTGGCAAATTAAGTATTGTGACAATTATAAAATACCTAGCAATAAGTATAAAATAAATAAGACATTAAAGTCTTATCAAGAAATTATGATAAATATTAGAATAAATAATAGAATGTTTATATAAACGAATATATACCTATTAGTTGTTTGCTGTCTTATTTTCTATCAATTTTGGCTTGTCATATTAATATTATTTTTAACTCAAATATTAATTTAATGTATTTAAGATGCTGAAATGTATTCCAAATGAATTTTCTTTAGAATTATTACTATTATTTAACATTTTATTATTAACTATTTAAAATTAAAATAAAGCCAATTTGCATTTGCTTGCAATTGGTTTTTTTAATATATTAATAATAATTATTGAATATTTATTTAATGTAAACATAGAATTAATTGAATAGTTAAAGAGAGGGGTATATATGGATAAACAAGAAATTATCAAAAACATTGCTAAAAGAACTGGTGGGGATATATATTTAGGGGTAGTTGGAGCAGTTAGAACAGGGAAAAGTACTTTTATTAAAAAAGTAATAGAAACATTAGTTGTTCCTAATATAAAGGATGAATATGAAAGAAAACGCGCCCTTGATGAGATACCACAAAGCGCCAGTGGTAAAACTATTATGACTATTGAGCCTAAATTTGTTCCTAATACAGCTGCTAAAGTAAATATTGATGATTTTAGTTGTAATATTAGGCTTATTGATTGTGTCGGTTATTTAATAAAAAATGTCAAAGGTGCAGAAGATGAAAATGGTCCACGAATGGTAAAATGTCCTTGGGTGTCGTTGAATAAGTGATACCCCAAATAAAAAATAAATAAATGCCCATAAAATAAGGGCTTAAGGCAATATTT
>CALVJN010000027.1 GCA_944332205.1 uncultured Bacilli bacterium
TATAAGATATTCTTTAGATGATTCAGCAATAGAAACATTTATAGAAAAATTAAATGATAAAGATATTAAAATAAAAAGAAATATTAATTTATGATTATATAGATGATAATTTTTCAAAAACTCGTAATATGTTTCTGAAAAGAAAAAAAATATACGAAAAATTGGGTTATGAAATAGTTGAAGAAAATTAGTGTTTTAATTTTAATGTGTGATAAATAAAAATTATATTAATATGATTTATTATTATTTTTCTAGATACCAAAATCAGATACTAAATGACAAAAATAAAGTTATTTTAATAAACTTTGATAAATTTTGATAGAAGAAAAAGCCTTGTTTTGTAAGACTTTAATCAATTAATAAATTGTTACGAACTGATAATAATATTTCCCCCTGAAGGGCATCGTCGAGAGACGGTGTCCACTTTTTTTATGCGTGTTTGAGTTATAACACACAAAAGTACACAACTTTTATAAATGAATAAGTTTGAGGTTATATCAATTTAATTAGTCAGTTATAAATACTGAAATATGTTAAACACATATTCTTTTAATTGTAATCTCAATCACGTTATAATTCTAACAAACAGTAAATGTTTGTCAAATTTTCTTTTTTTAAATTATCTTGAAATAGTAGAACGATGAAATCCTAAGTAATTAGCAATATAAGAATTATTAAATAATTTTTGGCCATTCTAATTTTTTTGACTAAATAAAGCTTGAATTTTAAAATGGTCAGATTCTTTTAAATGATAATAATGATTTTTTTTCTTTTAATGTATTATTTGATTTAGACATATGAATTTTCATTTCTTTTTTAGCGAAGAGTTATTATAGATTATTCATATGTCTTTTTCAATGCATATTTGTTGCACTTCAAATTTAAATTAACATGTTTACAGATTTTTGACAAAAATAGGGTTTTATGTTATTATAAACACTATTAAAAGGCAATTATTTGCTATTTGGAGAGGGTTATATGGAAAGTAAATTTTGGAGAAAAAGTCCTATTAAGAAATTTAATACAGAGCAAACGATGTATTCATTAGTTACAGATGAAGCAAAAAATGATTTAGACCTAGATGCAACAGGCTTTATGGGAAACTCTATGACATATAAAGAATTATTTGAGTCTGCTGAAGATCTAGCTAAATCTTTTAATGCTATGGGTGTTAAAGAAGGGGATAATGTTGCGATTTTAACTATAAGTATGCCTTTAGTTCAACAATGTTTACTATCATTAAGCAAAATTGGAGCAACAATGTCTTGGATTGATTTAAGAGTAAAAGAAAAAGACTTAATTAATTATATTAATAATGGTAACTGTAAAGCTGTTGTTGTATTTGAAGATCTATTGCCTTTAATTGAAAAAATATCTGGTTATATTAATGCTGAAAGAGTTATTGTATGCTCTCCAAAGGAATATCTTAAACCAGCAATAAAAGTTCTTGCTAGTTTAAAAGATAAAAAAGAAGGTAAAAAAATAGTTATGCCTTCGGATGATAGATTTGTTAAGTTATCTGATTTTATTAAAGAGGGAAAACATACCGGTAGTGTAAGTACTGCTGATTTTAAAATAGATAGGCCATCACTTATTGTTCAATCAAGTGGTAGTACAGGAAAACCAAAACAAATAGTTCATACAGAAAGAAACTTTAATTCAGAAGTTCAAAAAATGGCTTATGTTGATCTACCTTTCTATAAAGGTGATACAATGCATGTTTCAGTACCACCATTTATAATATATGGACTTGCTAATTCAATCTATGCTAGTATGGCATTTACAATGAAAGCCGAAATGACTCCGTTTGTAGATGAAAATACTGTTTATAATGATTTGGGTAAATTTGATATGTCTTTAGCTGCGCCATTACATTATAGATATATATTCGAACAATTAAATAATTTAAGAAAAGATATTGATCAATTACAAAAGAATAGTAATTTAAAATCTAAAAGTGAATTAAGAAAAAAATTAAAAGAATTAAATAGAGTATTAAATGGATTTAATAGAGCAAAAGTATTTGTTTCTGGCGGAGATAAAATAAGTGCTGAAGAATTAATAGAAATGCAACAAGCGTTTGATACAACTATAGTTAATGGTTATGGAAACAATGAATGTTTAGGTGCAACAATTGTTTCTCCAAGATTTGCAAATAAACCTGGTAGCATTGGTGTTCCAATGCATGGAGTTGATATTAAGTTTGTTAATCCAGATACAGGGGAAGAAGCAAAAGCTGGTGAATTAGGTGAATTGTATGTTTCATCTGATAACTTATTTGTAGAATACTTAAATAATCCAGAAGAGACTTCAAAGATTAAAGTTACCGATGAAAATGGCAAGCAATGGGTTAAAACTGGTGATTTATGTATAATGGACAGTGAAGGTTATATTATTCCAAAAGGTAGAAATAGAAGATTAATTAGAAAAGATGCCTTTAAAATAGCACCTGATACTATAGAAGAAGTAATAATATCTTTACCTTATGTTAAAGATTGTGTAGTTGTAGGTGTTGATGATGAAAAATTCATAAGTGTTCCTATGGCATTTATTGAATTAGAAAAAAATATAAATATAAATGATGTTTATGCTGATATTGAAAATAAATGTGCTGAAGAATTACCA
This sequence comes from uncultured Bacilli bacterium, assembly GCA_944332205.1. Lineage (GTDB taxonomy): Bacteria > Bacillota_I > Bacilli_A > RF39 > UBA660 > RUG13868. The sequence continues at coordinate 2,626 of CALVJN010000027.1, forward strand.
GATTATGAAGTACCATCATATTTCGAACAAATAGAAGAAATGCCTTATACTTCAAATGGAAAGCACGATTTTAGAAGACTTGAAGAATTAGGAAATAATTTTGTTAAGGAAAGAAAAGGAATAACTAAAGTTTTAAAAAAATAATAAATTGAAAACTGTAATGCTAAATTATAGTTTTTTTGTGCTATAATCGTATATAATAGGATGTGATGTTAGATGAGCGGAACAATATTTTTAACTGTGTCGGCATTAATTTATACTATTGCAACTACAATTCTTTTCTTTAGGAAAGATACAATAAACAAATTAGAAAATAGAATATTTAAAAAATTACTATTGGCTTCTATTACTTCTATGCTTGTTGAATTACTAATAATTATAACTGTAAATTATGGAATTATAGGAACTATAGTTCAAAAAACATTTTTGGTATGTTTAGTATTATGGCTTTCAATTTTTATGCTCTATACATTTGCTATTACTGTATTTGATGATAAAGAATCAGAAGAAAAAAACATAGAAAAATTTAAAGTACCGTATATTTTATTCGTTATTGCAAATTTAATTATTTATGGATTTATATATGCATTACCTATAGAATTTGTTTCAATTTCCGATAATGTTAAATATACAAGTGGCCCTTCTGTTAATGTTGTATATGTTGTTTTAGGAGTATATGTAACATTTATGGCTATTCTAGTTTTAAAGAATATTAAAAATATGCATAAGAAAGGTTATATTCCTATAATTGGTTTTATAATATTAATGGTTACTTCTGGTATAATTCAAAAAACACATCCAGAAATGCTATTAACAAATTCTGTCTTTGGCTTTATAATTTATTTAATGTATCATACAATTGAAAATCCTGATTTAAAAATGTTAAGACAAATGGAACTAGCTAAGGATCAAGCTGAACGAGCAAATCGTGCAAAATCAGATTTTTTATCAAGTATGTCTCATGAAATTAGAACGCCACTTAATGCTATCGTTGGCTTTAGCGAAGATATTCAAAGTCATAAAAGAACAGCTGATCCTGAAATAGTAGAAGATGCAGATTATATCATGGAAGCATCTAGAACATTACTTGAAATTGTAGGAAATATTCTTGATATAAATAAAATTGAAAGTAATAAGATGGAAATAACTGAAGTAAAATACAATTACAAAGAAACAATTGAACAACTTTCCAAAATAGACGCAATTAGAATTGGAGAAAAAAATATTAATTTTAAGATTAATTTAGCACCAGATATTCCTTATGAATTAGTTGGCGATAAAACTCATATAAAGGAGATAGTTAATAACCTACTTACTAATGCAATTAAATATACTGATAAAGGAGAAATTGAATTAAGTACAAGATGCATAAATAAAGGTAATGTTTGTAATTTAATTATTAGTGTAAGAGATACTGGTAGAGGAATAAAAGCAGAAAATATTAATAAATTATTTACTAAATTTGAAAGATTAGATGCTGAAAAGAATTCTACTACAGAAGGGACTGGTTTAGGATTAGCAATAACTAAAGCACTTGTTGATATGATGGGTGGAAAAATTAATGTTCAATCTCAATTTGGAAAAGGCAGTTTATTTGTAGTTCAAATACCACAAAAAATTAGTCAAATGACTAATCCTAATCAAATAGTAGAAACACCTATTAAAGATCAAATAAAGGTTGAACAACAACTAGTTCAAGAAATGTCTAAAGTAGAAAATATTGCAACTGAGTTTAGTGGAAAAAAAATACTAATAGTAGATGATAATAAATTAAATATTAAGGTCGCTCGTAGAGCATTAGATGGATTCAATTTTGAAATTGATGAATGCTATGATGGGCAAGAATGTTTAAATAAAGTTGTTAAAGGAAATGAATATGATTTAATTTTAATGGACATTATGATGCCTAATATGAGTGGAGAAACTGCTATAGCAAAATTAAAAGAAAAACCTAACTTTAATATTCCTATAATCGCTTTAACTGCTGATGCAGTTGTAGGTGCTAGAGAAAAATATTTAAGTGAAGGGTTTGTTGATTATATTGTTAAACCATTTAACAAACAACAAATAAAAGAAAAAATAGACATTATATTTGGAAGTAGTAATTCAGCACAAGAAAATAAAATGGAATAATATGAAGTTGTAAAAGCATTTTCTGATATGTCTAACCCAGTAAGTTAAATTGATGTTACGAATGCAGTGCCTGATATAATCCATCAGTAGATAAATTTAAAGATATTGAAGTATATGTTTTTTTGTGGATAGGTTTATTAAATACTAGATTAAAAAATTTCTATAATATATATGTATTAATAGATTCAAAAAATGAAGCAATAAACAAAGATAATCTGACTAAAGCCATTAAAAACACTTTCAAAAAAGAAAAACAAATATTGACATAAATAAATTTAAAGAAGTTATTAATGCTTTAGGTAGTGAAGATAACATGAATCATTTATAGAATTTATATGCAAAAGAAATATAATTTGACAATACAATTTTTGCTTTAAATGAAATAATAAATATATTAGAATTATAATTAATGGTAGTTAATTGAATATGATAACAATCAAAGTAGAAAAAAAATCCACTTTTTGTGTGATATAATAATATTGAGGTAAAGAGAGGTGAAAGAAATGAAAAAAGTAATGATTTGGATAATTCCATTGATTATTGGATTACTTCTTATAATTATAAGTTTGTTATTATTTATTAATAGTAAAAAAGAAACTCAATATGCATTAGTAAATGATACTATAAATGGAGGTATTTACATAGACTATCCTGTTAGATATTTCAATGAATATGTTCTTAATGAAGGAGATACCTTCAATTTAACTTTCTCAAATGGATATGAAATAAATAATATCAAATATTATACAGATAAAGACGTAATTGATGATAACATATATCTCCTAGGAGATGAAAAGAATAGATATATAAAAATTATATCTAGAAATAATGAAGATTTGTGGAAAAAAGCTAATTTGGATATAGATTCTACAGTTAGAATAGAAGCTGTAAACAAATAAATATACTTTAAACATATTTAAAACACTAATATACATATCTTTATATTAATGATAAAATATTAATGATAAAATATAAGTGATCAAAGAGAAAAAATGAATAGACAAAAAGTGATATACATGAAAATTAATAAGATTTTATTAATAGCATTAGCAATAACAACACTAACATCAGTAAGTAATATTTTTGAATTTTCTCAGTTTACATCTTTTAAATCAATATCAGGTTCAATTCCTGCATTTAACGGAAGCAAATCATGGACAAAACACTTAACACTTCAAGAAGGTGGATATGAAGGACAAGCGTTAGCAAGCGTAAGTATAAGTCCAAGTTCGGATACTCTTGACGTAATATTATATAGAACAAGCCCAGGAGCAACAATAAATGGAGGATGGAAAATAATATCAAATAGGCAAGACCCTGCACTAGCTTGGACAACTAATTGGGGATTTCCACCAGATGCTGACTATAAGTTAACAATTGATTCAAGATGGTATTATACAAATTCAACTTCTGTCTCTGGACAATGGGGATTTTATAACAATTAATAATTAAAAAATAATAATCGATAATTAATAATAATTCATTTTTTATCTTTGATCACTTATGGAGGATGAATGAAAAATAGAACTTTTTTAATTTATATCATATCAATTATTTTTTTATATGTGTTCAATATTATGTTATTTTTTATCTATACAAGTGATAAATTATATCCATTTAAAAATGATATTAATTGTTACTCGTTTTGGGAATATTCAACACACAACGGTTTATTAACAATTTTCATTTTCTTACTTCCTATAGCAATTTCTATTATTACAATTAAGAGTATCAATACGAAAATAAAAGGTTCATACTTTAGGAATTATATAATACGAGATAATTATAAAAAACTTATAAAAAAAGAATATTTATCATGTTTGGTAAAAACAATACTTCCTTATGTTTTGATATCAACTACTATTTTTATATTAGGTTTTTTACTATTTAAGCACGATATTACAAATATTAAATATGCTGATTTATATAGCAATTTTATTTATGATCCTATGTTTAACCCACTTACTTGTATTATTTTAGAAACGATCATAAGCATTTTCTTTTTTATACTAATAGTAAATATAGAGTTAATTGTTTACAGATTTGTCAAAAAGCTTGGATTAACTATAATTTTCAGCTTCCTTTCATTAAATATTCTAAACTTTATTATTTCGTATTTTTTCAAAATTATATCAACAATAATTAAGAATAAATATTTAAATGAGGCTTTTTATTCATTCAATATTTATCATGGATTTATTGGAAGCAAATATATCATTTTTACTTTTATAATTTTCATTCTTTTATCTACAATCAGTTTTATTTTTTTAACAAAATTATATAAAAGTAAAGAAAGGATGGTATTGGATTTTGAGCAATAAAATAATAAGAATTCTAAGTACTAAAATAGAATATTATGCCCTAATTACATATTTGTTTTTTGGAACATTTGCTTTTACAATATCATATGCAGATAATTCATACATAGATATATTATTATCGATGATCAATAATAAAATGTTTTTGGTAGTATTTATGCTACCTTCATTTGTTCTATTTTGGAATATGATTATTAAATATTCAACAAACGATTATCAAACAATAATTAGAATGGGGAAAAGGAAAAATTATATTATTTTTTTATCAAAAGAATTAACTAAAGCATCATGTTTATTGTTCTTTCAATATATAGTATTTCAATTGATATGCATCAATCTAACATCGCACACAAACATTTTTATATCAAATACTTATAATTATAATGTGAATGATTTTGTTTTATACATTGTTTGTGTTATAAGACTTTTTTTGAATATTATTACAATTAAATATTTGTTTAGTTTTTTATATTTAAACATCAAAAACAAAGAATATAGCATTTTTCTAATGTTTACTTTATTTATAATTATTTATTTTTGTAATCGACTATTCTTTATTAATAGCTTTTTAAATTACATCAACATTGGATATCATTACTATGGAATAGATCTTACTAATAACATTTATGAATTAATAATATCGAACCTATTATTTAACTCTATATTATCAATTATTTTAATTATTTTAATGAATAAAAAGATTAAAAAGATAAACTTTTATACTGGAAACAGGAGGTAATATGATTACAGTTGAAACAAAAAATTTAACAAAAAAAATTGGAAATGAAATAATTTTAAAAGATGTTAATACAAAATTTGAAAACAAGAAGATATATGGTATTGTTGGACGAAATGGTTCTGGTAAAACTATGTTTTTAAAAAGTTTATGTGGTTTTTTAACACCAACAAGTGGTACTGTATTAATTAACCAAAAAGATATTTATAAAGAAGAAATGTTTTCGAATAATGTAGGAATTTCGTTTAGTAATAGTAATTATATAAAAGATCTAACAGGTTTTGAAAATTTAGAATTAATTGCTAACATAAAAAAACAGATATCTAAAGAAGACATAATTGATGCTTTAAAAAAAGTAAACCTATTAAAAGAAAAAGATAAAAAATATGGTAAATATTCACTTGGAATGAAACAAAAACTTGATATAGCTCAAGCAATAATGGAAAAACCAGAGATTTTATTACTAGACGAACCATTCAATGGTTTAGATGACGAAAGTGTCAAATTAATTAAAAAATTAATTATAGACTTAAAAAATGGCGGAAATACAATTATTATTGCAACTCATATAAAAGACGACATCGAAAACTTTTGTGACGAAGTCATTAGATTCGATATGGGAACTATTGTTAATAAATAAAAAATTTAAATAAGCTCTTTAATAATTATTATGACATTAAATTTATTGTGGTACCCAAAAAGGAACATCATAAATATCATCGATAAAAACGATAAAAAAGAATGTAATCTATTGCTAGATTACATTCTTTATTTCTGACCATTATTCACCAATTATTTCTTTATAATTTTGATATTTTTTTAGTAAATTTTAATAAACTTTAAAATGATAAAAGTCTTATTTTACAGTGTGGATTAGCCTGTTCAACACTTGGTAAAAACCTCCCCCTGAGCCGTCCCTTAACTGGGACGGTATTTTTTTTGCCAGAATTTACAAGGGTTTGCGGGGGATAGAATTCGTGATTTTTATTTTAGGTACGATTTGGGTACACAAATTTAAAATAAGTTAATAATTTTTGACAAATCTAATGAAAATTTATGTTTTTTCATTAAGATTGTCATAGTTATTCAATTACTCGGATATTATCTTTTCAAAGTTCATTTTTTGTACTTTGAAATTTCTTTTTTTATCTATATAATACTGACAAATAGGAACTTTTTTGTTATAATGTTATTAGTGGAGGTGTTAAGATGTCTGAAAAAGAATTAGATTCAAGCATAAATGATTATATTGAAACAGAAACACCTAAAAACTATGTAAAACAATTACAATGGGATATGGCTATTGGACTTCAAGAAGTTGATAACTTAAAACCATCTAAGTATTTAGAAAAGTTGTTACAAGAAAATGTAACCGGTGAAAAAACAATTTACGAAGTAGAACACGAATTAAAACAATATTATGTAGAAAAAGATAAAAATGATAAAACGATACAAGAAGAATTTGAATGTGATCTAGTTTCTACTAGAATAGTTCAATTATTAGAAGAAGATAATTTTGAATTATCAGTAGACTATATAAAATATATTCATGAATATTTATTTAAAGATGTTTATGAATTTGCTGGAGAATTTAGAAAAGTGGATTTTTCTAAACATGAAAGAATTTTAAATAATGATTCAGTTGCATACGGTGATTGTAAATTATTAGAACAATCACTAGATTACGATATATCATTAGAAAAAAATAAAAACTATGGAGAAATGAATATAGTTGATGTAATTAATAATATAACTAACTTTTCTTCAAGCATATGGCAAATAAAATACATCCATTTAGAGAAGGTAATACTAGAACAACTGCATTATTTATAGAAAAATATTTAGTATCACTAGGATATGATGTAGATAACACTATGTTCAAAGAAAAATCAGTTTATTATAGAAATGCATTAGTAAGAAGTAATTATTTTAATAATTATTTAAATGTAAAACAAGATAATAGCTTTTTAATTAAATTCTATGAAAATTTATTATTAGGAAAGAATAATAACTTACATTCAAGAGATTTAATTGTAGAAGAATTATTTAATAAAGAGAATTAAAAAGAGGCGCTAGTACAGGCTTATAATTTAATAAGTTTTTGTATTGGTGTTTTTTAGTAGTAAAGGAAGTTAGATTAATGTATACAAGTGATAGAATGAGTTTTATAACTGAATATATGTCAGCCTATAAATCAAAAATAGAATTGTTAAATGAAAAAGGATTGTTTGATTCGGCTAAAATGTTTGAATTATTTGCGTTGGAAATATGTAAATTGTATTTTAAACAAAATTTTTACAATTTAAACACAACAAAATCAAATTTTCCAATCTTTGATTTAATATCCGAAGATGAAAAAATATATGTTCAAGTTAGTACAGAAAAATATATACCTAATAAGATAAAGAAAACATTAGAAAAACTAAAAGATTCGAAAGAACCAAAACTTCAAAAACTAAATAATGCTTATTTTTTTATGTTGGATAATTCTAGTGTTAAAAAAGTTAAAGATTTAACTGGCTCTAATCAAAGTGGAAATATACCATTCGTTAGAACAAAAAATTTAATTACTACCAAAGATATTATTAATAAAGCTGAAACTGATATACAATTTCAAGAGGATTTTTATAAATTGATAAAAAAAGAATTTGAAAATTTTAATAATAATGCAACAAAGCTTATTAGCGAAATAGAAAATTCTAAGAATGTTGGATTAAAAAATATAGAAACTTTAATTAATAATGAGTATGAAATCGATAGAAAAGACATTATATCTAAAATAAAATTAGAAAATAAAAAATTTGTTTCTATACAAGGTAGAGAAGGTAGCGGGAAGTCAGCGTTATGTAAAAAAATAGTAGAAAATGAAGAGATTATTTTATATGCGCGGGCAGAAAGATTTGTAGAATCAAAACATTTAGAAGAAATTTGGAATTTGGATGTTAATAAGATATTAGAACTTATGAATGGAAAAAAAATAGTTTTTTTTATAGATGCGCTTGAATTTATCGCTGATTCGCCTAAAATACAATTTGATTTGTTTGAGACATTGTATAGCGTAGTAAAAAAATATGAAAATAGTTATATAGTTACATCTTGTAGAACAAGTGATAAAAATGCTTTTTTAAAATTGGAATCAAATTATTCAATACAAACTTACGATATAGATGATATAAATGAAGAAGAATTGAATAGAATAAAAAATAAGTATCCAATAATTGAAACAATTTCAAAAAATAAAAGTTACTTAGAATTGTTAAAAACACCTTTTTATATAAATTTAATTATAAGTAAATCTATAGATGTTGAGGATATTAATGATATCAATGAATTTCGTAAATATATATGGGAATACATAATTTGTTTAAAAGAAAAATGTAAAGATTATAAGGTTTCAGGTAATAAAGTAATCGAACAAATAAATAAAATTGTATTTGATAGAGCTAAATATTTTTCACTTGGAACTAATACAGATGATATTGATAATGATATACTACAAATATTAACTACAGAAGGAATTATTGTAAATAATAAGTTTGGTGTTAGGTTAAAGTATGATATATATGAAGATATTTGTTTTGAAATGTATTTTGATAACCAATTTAAACAATGCAAAGGTGAATATTTAAATTTTTATCAAAATATAGAGAGTATGGGAAGATGTGTTTATAGAAGGTATCAAATATGGATTTCAAATAAATTATTTATAAAAGAAAGTAAAGATAAATTTTTATATAAATTGATTTTTTCTAATGAAGTATCTGATGAGTGGAAAAAACAAACTGAAATAGGAATAGTAAAATCAGAATATTGTCAAAACTTTTTTGAAGATTATGAAAGAGAAATATTAGAAAATAATTTATTGAAAGAATTTATTGAAGTAATAAATATGTTTTCGTTTGATTCTAAAGTAATATATATAAAAGGTAATTTTCCAATGTTACAATTGAAGCCAATTGGAAATGGAAGAGCTTGTTTAATCAAAATTATATATAATAATTTATTATATAAAGAAGAAAATATTGATTTTATAAAAATAGTTAAGTTATGTTCAGACTATACCTTACAAAATAATATTAAAAAAGAAGTAGCTAATTATACTTGTAACATATTACAATATTTTGTTGATTTAAAAATAGATAATTATGGAGATAATTATTATAAAATTATTGATGATATAGATATGTGCCTTGTCGGAATATATACATTATCAAAATATTCTAACGAGTGGATAAAAATTTTTTTTGAGAAACTTTCTAACTATTTATTAGGCAATAATAAAAAACAAAAAAGGGTTGCTAGGGACATTATTGCTTGGACATTGAAAAACTCGCATTTTAACATGCTAAAATATTGTTCAAAAGAATTTTGTATGTTGTTAAATAATTATTGGTTAAAAAATTGTAATGATAATAGCGAACATCATTATAGTTATAGATATGAAATCTCAAATGATTATAAATATGGATTAAGTCAACAACTGGATAATTATAATTATGAATTTAGAAAAGTTACAGATAATTTGTTTTTAAATAATTTATATTATGCAAACTTTAATTATGGTTTTGAATGGACAATAGATTTTATAAATCAATGTGTAGAAAAATATTATCAAAATCATTCTGATGAAATGTTAAAAGTTCAAATGAAAGTTAAAGATAACGATATAAGAGAATATTTTGGTAACCCTAATATGTGGGTAGCTGGTATTGTAGAACATTCTGTCCCTACGTTAATTGGTGATATGGTATATTGTTTAAGAAATTTTATATTAAAACATTTAGAAGCATATAAAGATGATATAGAGTTATTTAAAGATTTTTCAGAATATATAAAAAATAATATATATTCAAAATCGAATAATATAATCTTATTAACTATAATTGAAAGTATTGGAATGACTTTTGAAAGCGAATTACCCGGTTATGCAATAGATTTGGCAACAAGCATTGAAGTAGTAAATTGGGATACAAGTAGATATACTTTATATCTAGATAATCCGACACTAAATAGTTTGAAGCAACAAATGTTATTAGCAGTAGGATTGCCAAAATTTGAAGAGCGATATAAACTTTCAGAAAAATGTAATATGCATATACAATCTTATGTTACAAATTCACAAATATATTTTGGGAACAAAATTAGACTTAGAGCGTATGATATTATTGATTATTTATATTCTAAATTTAATAATGATGAAGAAGATTCGATGAACTATTTGCAGATTCAAAAAATGGATTTAAGAAATGCTAAGGTGACTAAAATAAATGATAATACATTTATGCTAGAAGCACAAATAACAGGCGAAGCAGAAAAAATAGTTGAAAAGCAAAAAGAAATACATGAACCTGAAAATGAATTGTATAAAGAAATTTTAGAATATAAGAATAATAATGGTAGTACTGATGAATTGGTTAAAATAGTTGATAAATTATTAAAAATGTGTTCAGATGAAAATATGAATATCACATATGAAAGTTTATTAATTGCAAGCATAGCTGCAGCACTAAATAAAGAAGACTTAACCTCAGAAAGGAGAAATGAATATTGTTTAGTTTGGGTAAGTGGTATAAATAAAATTTTTGAGAATGATACGTTTAATTCGGAAATATCTTTATTTTCAATATTACTAAATCAGTTATCAAAAAGTATTAGTGTTGATGTAAGTAATGAAATAAAAAATCTTATGTTAAAAATAATTTTAAATGAAGAACATAATGGTATAATATATAAATATGCTGTTTCTTTAAAACAATATCTTTTTCAAAATAAAAAAATTGCAAAATTAATTTTTAATACTATTATTCAGTTAGCGTATGATGAAATGCAGCATCAAAAATATAATGCTAATTATATAGAAAGAACAAAAAGTGAAGATGATTTTGTATTTGTTCCAAACATGCAACCAAAACTATATGGTGTAGATAAATATATAGAAAACGCTGGACACGATAATTATATTAGTCAAAAAGATAATATAATTCAAAAATATTTGTATTGTGAAGAAGAATTAGAAATTAATTCATTTGAAATAAATAATTATGATATATCAACACTTTGTTATGTTTCTAATTGTGGTTTGGATTATGATGATGGGAATTTCATAAATATAATGGAAGGTATATTGAATTGCATTATTGAAATTAACAATAAAAGTGACCATACTCATAAAATAATTAATAGTTATAATCAAAGAGAAATTATTGAACATTTTGATAGAGAAATAATTAAAAGTGATAACAATTGGAAAAAAAGTGTTAATTTATTATTTGATAAGATCAATTTTTCGGGATTTTCTCATGATAATGTTGAATTGTATGAAGATATTTTTGCGGGATTTTCTTGCGAATTTTATGATTCGTATGTTGAAAAAAATAGAAGAATACTTTGCAAGAAAAAAATCAAATATATTGAAGATAAAATTAATAACATTTCAGATTTAGCTATAAAAAAATCTTTATTTAAAATTTTATTTTTTTCAATTAATAGATATTATTATTGGGATATAGAAAAATGTAAAACTTCATATGATTATAATGATAAAATGTTTCTTAATAATCAATTAGTGAAATATGGAAAGTATTATCCTAAAGAAGCGATTTATACATTGTATCAATTAAATATTGATGAATTATTACCTGAAATTTTGATTTCTGTTGAGAGTATACTTTATGAAACAATGTTAGATAATAGTAAATTAATAAAAGAATTAAAAGGTGATAGTGAACAAATTATTAATATGATAATTGTTAAAGCATTTGTTTATCATAGTGATAAGATTAAAGAAGATAAAGAATTGCTTGAAGCATATGAAAAATTATTAAAAAGATTAATAGAATTAAATTATGCTAATGCATGTATAATATTAGATGAATTTAGAATACATTAAGTATATAAAAAAATAGACCTAGTCCGATTAAAGGACTAGGTCATCTTTGTCTTTAGGTTTAACTATTTCATATTCTTTATAATCATATGATTCTTCTTCTAGTTCAGGTAATGTTGTTTTATGATCTAATAAGATAGTTGGTTTAGTTTCGATAACATTATTATTTAATCTGCTATTTTGTAATTCAATAATATTAACAATAGTATCAAGTCTATTTTGATACATATGAGAATATGTATTTAAAGTCTCATCTATTTTAGTATGCCCAAGATACTTTGCAACTAAAGTTATATTAGCGCCACTATCTATTAATAAAGAAGCACAACTATGTCTAAAGTCATGGATTCTTATATCTTTAACTCTTGCCATAAAAGCATTCTTTGTTTTCCTATCTAGCAGAGTAGTAGCGGAAAGTGGATCAATATTACCAAATACATACCAAGATTCTCTAAAACCATAATAATTAGCATCATCATTATATAAGTCAGATAAATCTTTTAATAAGAAATTTGGAATAGGTATAGTTCTATAACTTGAACTTGTTTTAGGACTAGTAACAGTATAAGGTTTACCTATTTTAGGATCAGGTACTTTAACAATATTCTTATTAACAGTTAAAGTACTTCTATTAAAATCAATATCATTCCATGTTAATCCTCTTAATTCACCATTTCTTAGTCCGCAATAAAATAAAGTTTGAAATGCACATCTAAATTTTAAATTAGTTTCTATAGATAAGAATCTTTGAAACTCATCTAATGTATAGAATAGCATTTCTTTTTTTCTTTCATTTTGATTAGTAAAGTTAGTCATTTTGTTATAAACTTTAACAAAGTTAATATCATACCATTTAGTACCAAAATTCATTAATGCTTTTAAGTATTTATATACACCATTTTTATATCTAGTAGAAATGGATTTACTATTCATAAATTGTCTCCACATTTCAAAATGTCTAATATTAAAGGATTCTAATTTAATATTTTCTAATGGTTCTAAATATACCATCATATTTCTATAATTTGATAGAGTAGTTACTTTAACTTTATCTTGTTGATATTGATAATGTTCTTGTATTAAATCTTTAAATGTTAAATCAGTAAATTATGTTTGATTTTTAACTTTTACTTTAAATTCAGCTTCATGATCTTTTGCTTCTCTACGAGTAGCAAATTTTTTTGAATGGTATCTATGTCTTTTCCCAATAAATCTCTATAGGTTAAATCAACATACCAACTTCTACCCTCTTTTGTACATTCATAATTTTTAGCTTGTCTTATTGATATAAATATCACATCCTTTCTATAATTCAAATAACTTATGAAATTCATCAGCAGCTTCTTCTGCTTCTTTATTAAGTTTTTTAGTAGCTTTAATTGAATCAGCTAAACTAATATAATCACTTACATATTTCATAGGTTTTCTATTTAACTTAATATCTAAAGCATCTGATACTTTGTTAAATGCATTTTTCCAATATTTAATTTCATCATCTTTAGTTCTTAATTCTATATTTTGCTTATAAATATACTGTTTGGTATTAATTAATTCTTTATTATTTTTATAAAAATTATTTTCTATTGATAAACTATTAATAGTCTTTTCATTAGAATCTAATTTATTTTTATTTATATTGTTTAATCTTTCTAAATCAGTAGAGTAGTCAATTAACTTTTCAACATCTTTAGAATTATACCCAATAATATTTTTCTTAACATTTAAATTATTATTTTTAATATTGTTTTCTAAAACTTTTTTGGATTTATATAATTTAATATTACAATTCTCAATATCTTTATATAAATTATTTATTTCAGATTTTAATTCATTTATCTTATATTCTAATTTAGTCTGATGAACTTTATTAGAACCAATATTACCTCTATCTAATTTAAAACCGCAATCGGTTATATATTTATTAAATTTGTCTTGAATATTAGCAAAAGAATTTCTACCACCTAAATCTTTCCAAAATTGATCATTATTTAAAAAGTTACCTTTAACAGATTCGTAAATAATTTTATTATCTTTATCTCTAAGTAATATTGTTTTACCATTAATCTCTTTTATAACATTTTCTTTTAACTTCATTAACAATAGGTAAGAAATAAGCTTGTAGGTGAGGAGTATCTTCATCATAATGAACTTGAGCCATTACTATATTTTCTTTACCAACTAAATCTTCTAAAAACTTCATACAATAATCAAAATATTTAGTTACATCTTTAGGAATATCATCTTTAGATTTAATATTAGGTACTAACATATTTTGACCTTTCTTATCACCTGATTGATAAACCCTATCAGTTTCTTTAAATGGTAAACCCAGAGTCATAAAAAACTCTGGGCCACTTGTAAATGTTACACCATTTAAGATATTTGTTTTAGTTTTATGAGAATACTCAATATTTCTATCTTTTAAAATTGATTTAACTTCTTGATGTAAATTACTCTTATCAATATCTTTATAATGTACATTAAATTTAGTTCTTTCTAAATCATAATTACCTGTACCAATTCTTTTATTCATTTCATTGCCTATAAGATATAAATCTTTAGTTTTATAATTATTAACAAATCTTAATACTTGTTTTCCATCATACATATATCAACCTCCTTATATGAAAAAAACAACCTTAGTGGTTGTTAGCTTGATTTTCTACTATTTGAGTATCTTTTACTGTAGAATTAGTATTTATTATTTCATATTTTCCTTTTCTGTCTTTTGAAATCCATATTTTATATAACATTTCAGTTTTTACGTTTGCAAAATTATATATATTAAATTGAAATATAAAACATAAATTTATTTTGTTTTTCATCATATAATCGAAACATTTATTTGGTTCACAATAGACTTTAAAGTGAACGTAAAATTCGTTGCTTGAAATCCAATTTAAGTATACTTCTTTTATAAGTTCTATATCTAATCCTAGTGGAATAGGATTATTGGAACCATCTTCCCAAAATAGCCCTTTTTCATTTGGATCTTGTACACACATAAAGTCTTCTAACTCTATTTTTTTTATATGGTTTTTTTCAGATGAATTAGAAAAATATAATTTAATTAAATATTCATTTAATTTATCTATATTGTTATTATATCGTTCAATTAATATATTAGCACCATAATCTAGTTTATGATGACTGGACCATGTTATTTTTGCATTATTATTATGCTTAACAGAAGCCTCAAATTTATTTTGCAATTGTATAAAGTCTGTAGATTCTAATAAATCTTTATTTAGTAATTGTTTGCTAATGTCATTTGATTTTTTTGTTTGCCATATTGAAATTGCTCCTAATGTTATAGTTCCTATAAAAGATAATAAACCGCCGTAAAAACTTAATGCATCTCCTGCAGACCATTCGCTTTGTAACCACCATATATTGAAATCAAATTTAAATAAGATATTAATAATAATTGGTATCATAATTATTATTAAAGAAATAATAACAATGGCAAACAATTTAAATAATTTTTTCATGGCATTTCACCTCAACATCTATTATACCACTATAATTAGTCATTTTATGACTTATCTTACTAGGGCATAGCCCAAAATGTGAGTTAGGATAAATCCTAAGACCTTATTCTTCAAAACTAAGTGGTTCAATAAACTTAGCTTTATAATTTCTAGATGTAGCAGTTCTATTTAATTCAATGTATATGCCTTCTTGTTCTAACCTTTTAATATTACTATTTAATAATCTACCGAAGCGAGAAGGGGTAATTAATAAGCTTAACTCAGCTACTATTTCAGCCGGTGTAAATATAACTTCTTTTTTCTTAATTACATATCTCATAATGCAGATATATTAAAATCTAATTCTGTATTATCTTCGTTCATTATTTCAAATATTAATTTGTCATTCTTTATTAAATTAAGATTTTGTTCTTCAAAATCTCTATTAATTATTTTTAATGTGTAAGTATTATCTTTGTTATTAATTAGAGTTAATATGCCATTCATATTTCCGTCTATACCTGTACTACCTAAGGTTTTGCCTTCTTTATTTAAATAATGTACTAATAGAAATGTTAAATTATACTTTTTAGATAGTTCTCTATATTTATCAAACATCTTTTTCATAACATCACTATAATTATTAATATCTAATTCATAACCGTAATCAATACCACACATAATATCAACTATTACAAATTTACCGTTATATATTTCAGAGAATTCTTTTAAATCTAATTTTAAATCATCAGTTAAACATAATTTATGTTCAGAATCTTTCTCAAGGAAGAAAAACGAGTTAGGAGAAAACTCACAACCCGTTATATTTAATCTTTCCTTAAGTTGTAAACTCGAGAGTTCTGTGCTAATATATAAAATAGGAGTGGGATTTACTTTAAATCCTAAGAACTCTTTATTGTTAGTTAGAGAATTGGCAATCTGTAGTGCTAAAAACGATTTGCCAACTTTGGGTTCTGCTACTAAACAATATAATCCATTAGACTTCATTATTCCATCAATAATGTTGTCTTTTTTTATGTCTGTATTTATTTGTTCTATAGGTATCATTTAACTTCCATCCTTACCATATTTTGTAAATAATTAATATTAATGTTTAACTTATTAACAACCTCACACATAGGTATTAATCCACAGGGTAATTTATAACCTTTATCTTCTAAATCTGTAATAATTTCTTTTCTAATTTTTAGTGCTGAATTTCT
>CALVJN010000028.1 GCA_944332205.1 uncultured Bacilli bacterium
TTTTTTAGGTTTTTAACCGTTTTTTTATTTTACAAAGGTTTATTTTATATATCTCCACACTTTGGAAACGCTATCATGAATTTTGCAAGATTTGACAATAATTACTTTTTTTGATAAAATACAGAATTGTCACGTGTAAAAAAGAGGTGTATTAATAATGTTTTATGATGAAACAAAAACAATAAATGCTTGTGATGAAGACCCAGTCCTGATTTTTGAACTTTTAAAAGAAAATCATATAGATTTAATTGATAAAATTTTATCTAGAAAAAGTTTTGATATTAATGTTGTCGATGAACATGGAAATAATATTTTAACTAAATTATTAAAAAAAGGTTATTATGACATTGTTTTAAAACATATGAAAGATAAGAGATGGAATATAAATCATCAGAATAATGATGGAGATACTTTTGCTCATATTTTAGTGTCCTTAAATTATGTAAATGTTGTAGATATAATAAAAGTACTTAAAAAAAATAGAAATTTTATACCAAATATTAGAAATAATAATGGTGAAACAATATTGGATAAATCTATTAAAAACAGTTATATTTACACAACAGCAAAAATTTTGGAAGACGAACGTTTTAATAATATAGGAGTACTTTCTTTTAAAAAGTTATATGATACATATATAAATACAAATAATTATGGGAAGTATACAAAATTAAATAATTTGGAAATGATTATTGGTAATTTAGAAAGTAAACAATTAGCTCCTAAAATAAAAGAAATAATAGATAATGTAAGAGAAAATTATGATATTATAAAAGAAGAATTTATTAATAATAAAACTGATAGCATTAATAACATAATTAATAGAGTTTTATTTAATTAAAATAACTTCTTCTTTTTTTTAAAAATATGTTAAAATAGCAATGAAAGAAGTGATTAGTATGTTACTACCAAGTTATAGCGAAGCTAGAAAAAGAACAAAAAGTAATAGTATTAAAGAATTTTATGAGATGAATCCTTTATTTTCGAAAATCGGGAATGGAAGAAAATACTATATTAAGACTTATGGTTGCCAAATGAATGAACACGATACAGAAAATATTAAGGCTATATTAGATGATTTAGGTTTTGTTGAATGCAATGATTATCTTAATGCAGATTTGGTTTTACTAAATACTTGTAGTATTAGAGAAAATGCTCATAATAAGGCTTTCGGTATGTTGGGAAGATTAAAGCATGTTAAACAATTAAATAAAAGTTTAATTGTAGGGTTATGTGGATGTATGGCTCAAGAAGAAGTGGTTGTAGAAGAAATTATGAAAAAATATAAATGGGTCGATTTTGTTTTTGGAACACATAATATTCATAGATTGCCATATATTTTAAACGATTTGTTAGTTAGCGGTAAACAAAAAATCGAAGTTTATAGTAAAGAAGGAAATATTGTTGAAGGAATGCCCGTAAAAAGAGAAAATAAATATAAAGCTTATGTAAATATTATGTATGGATGTGATAAGTTTTGCACTTACTGTATTGTGCCATATACTAGAGGAAAACAACGTAGCAGGTGTAAAGATGATATAATTAATGAAATTATTGATTTATTAGAAAATGGATATCAAGAAGTTACTCTGTTAGGACAAAATGTTAACGCATATGGTAAGGATTTTTCTTTTAGTTATAATCTAGAAAATTTATTGGAAGATGTTGCTAAAACAGGTATTCCTAGAATTAGGTTTATGACAAGTCATCCTTGGGACTTTACTGATGGAATGATAAATGTTATTAAAAAATATGATAATATTATGCCAAGTATTCATTTGCCTGTTCAATCTGGATCTTCGAAAATTTTGAAATTAATGGGAAGACGTTATACTAAAGAAGATTATTTAATTTTATTTAATAAACTAAAGTGTATTCCTAATGTTAGCATATCAACGGATATAATAGTTGGATTTCCTAGTGAAACAGATGATGATTTTAATGAAACATTAAATTTAGTTGATTATTGTAAGTTTGACAACGCTTTTACTTTTATTTTTTCACCACGTGTTGGAACTCCTGCTGCTAAATTAAAGGATATAACGTCTTTGGAAGAGAAAGAAAGAAGATTACATATTTTAAATGAAAAAGTAAATACATATTTTTTAGAAAATAATAAAAAAATGATTGGTAAAAAGTTGAAAGTTTTAGTTGACGGTGTTAGTGATAAAGAAAATATGCTTTATGGTTATACAGAAACAAACAAATTGATTAATTTTATTGGAAATTTGAATTTAATCGGTAAAATTGTTGAAGTTGAAGTAACTGATGCAAAAACTTGGAGTTTAGATGGAAAAATAGTTTAAATAAATCATATTTTTTACTATTTTTTTTTAACTTTTAATTTTTTTTAGCATAGATTAGAATGAGGAGGAATAAGTACTATGGCTAACTATAAGGAAATTGTTACTAAAGCAGTAATAGGAAAAGGTAAAAAAACGTTTATTTCAAATCATTCTGTATCTCCATCTATAAATCCAAATACTATTCTAGGGTGTTGGGTAATTAATCATAATTTTAGTGGTACTAAAAGTGAAAGTAATGTCTTAGTTAATGGTAGCTACGATGTTAATATTTGGTATTCTAGTTTAAATAATACTAAAACAGAAGTTATTACTGATACGGTTAATTATTCTGAAAATATTAGTGTAAAAATGCTTGATGAAAATTATGAAGGTACTGGTGAGATAATTGTCCGTTCTTTAAAACAACCAACTTGTATTAAAGCTGAAGTTGTGGATGGAAAAATTGATTATACAATTGAAAAAGAACTGGCAGTAGAAGTTGTAGGTGACACAAAGATAAAAGTAGGAGTTAATGATATAGATGATGAATGGGATGACGATACAATAGATAATTCTGTGACAAGTGATAATCTTGAAAAGGAAATTAGCGAAAATATAAACGATAACTTTTTATAATATAGACATTGAAATGTCTATATTTTATTATATATAATGTTCATAATTATAAATTAGTAACTTTGTTTTGAAAATAAAAAAAGTAATTTTTCATTACTTTAAATTTTTCTGTATAGACCTATAGCTTTTCCAAGTATTGTAACATTATTTAAAATAATTGGTGCCATTGTGTCGTTTTCTGGCTGCAATCTTATATGATTTTTTTCTTTATAAAAAGTTTTAAGCGTTACTTCATAGTCATCGGTCATTGCAGCAATTACATCACCATTATTTGCATTTTTGCATCTTTTTATTATAACAATGTCATTGTTATATATACCTTTATTTATCATTGAATCTCCTTTGACGGATAATGCAAAAACTTCACTGTTTTTAGGTATTATATTAGTGGGTATTGAAAAATATTCATTTGGATTTTCAATTGCTTCTATTGGATTACCAGCAGTTATTGTCCCTAGTAAAGCAATGTTTGCCACATCATTATTTTTATCTAAATATTCATTAGGAATTAATAATTCTAGACTTCTATTTTTCGTTTTATTCTTTTTAATATATCCTTTATTTTCTAATCTATTTAAATGAAAATGAATAGTTGCCGGTGAGCTTAAATTTAAAATGCTTCCAATTTCTCTTACTGTTGGTGGGTATCCATTTTTAGCAATATATTTTTTTATTGTATCAAGAATTTGTTGTTGTCTATCAGTTAGAAGTTCCAATATATCACAACCTTTCTAAAAAAATATTATCATAAACATAAGTTCTTGTCAAACAATTGTTCTTGTGCTATTGTTGTTGACTTTTTTTTAAAATTATGTTACTTTATTTCCTTAACTAAATTTTTATATAAGGAAGTGATTATATGAAAAAAGCATCTTTGCGTTATGTAATAAATAATCCTAGTGATACAAAAAAAATAATTTTAACTACAGGATCGCTTAGTTATATAGATTATCTTACTTCTTTATTTAATTGTAGTGATGAATTTGTTAGTGATTATATAGATAAACATAAGCCTTATGATTTCAAATTTCAAAATACTTTATCTAAAGGCTCTCTTGAGCTTATTTATACAATTGATGTTGAGAAAAAAATAAATATACCAATTCTTTATGGTAATTCTGATGAAATAGTTTTAAAAGATGATTTTATTAATGGTAAGATTTCGGAAATAGAAAAAGCTAGAAAGTTACTTTTCAATAGTAAGAATCAGTGGTTTGCAAGAAATGTGTTATTGAATGATTATATAAAAGATTTATTTTCTTATAGAATGGAGTTATCTTATAATGAATATTTGTTATCTCAAAAGCATGGATTAGATGTTGCTTCTTATAATGGAAAGCATTATATTAGTTTCAGCGAATTAATTAAATATCGCTCTAAAAATAATAAGTTGGGTGATTTAAGAAATTTATATGAGGAAATGTTGGAGTTATGGAAAAATCAATTTGCAAATATAGATTATGATGATTTGTACTATTATTCTAGACAACTTTTATTATTAATTAAACAATATGATATTTTAAAAAATAAAAATTCATCTATTTGCAATTTATATATAACATCAAAGTGTTGTGATATAATTCAACAACAATGTATTTGTAATCATAAATTTGGTAGGGGAATGAGAAAGGTTTTTAACAAATTCAATGCTAAAGTAGAAGTAGCTTAATTATTTGCTATTTTTGTGTTATAATTACATTAATTATAAGTTTATATTAGAGTTCGGTGATTAATGTGAATTTGTTAAATAAATATTTAGATTATCTTAAAATGCAAAAAAATTATTCTGATTTTACGATTAATAGTTATAAGAATGATATTTTGGAATTTTTAGATTTTTTAAAAAAATATAATTTATCTATTTCAAAAGTTAAATATGAAGATATAAAATTATTTTTAAAAGTTTTAAATGATAAGAAAAACAAGTCTTCTACATTATCTAGAAAAATAAGCTGTTTGCGAGGATTTTATAATTTTTTAATAAATAATTTAGATTTTAATAATAATCCATTTGTTCTTATTAGATTACCAAAAAAAGAAAAAAAATTACCTAGATTTTTTTATTATAACGAGTTAGAACAATTATTAGATGTTCCAAATTTAAGTAATCCCTTAGGTCAAAGAGACAGAGTAATTTTAGAAATATTGTATGCTTCAGGAGTTCGAGTAAGTGAACTTATTAATATTAAGATCGTTGATATTAATTATGAAGAAATTAAAGTTTTTGGTAAAGGATCTAAAGAAAGAATTGTAAGAATTGGAGATTATGCTAGAGAAGCTTTAGATTTATATTTAAATGATGGATATAAGAAGTTGAATAAGCATAATAGTAATTATTTATTTTTAAACGATAATGGTAATAAATTAACAACTAGAGGTATTAGATATATTTTAGATAATATAATAAGGAAAACATCAATTAATAAAAAGATATCTCCTCACATGTTAAGACATACTTTTGCAACTCATCTTTTAAATGAAGGCTGTGATATTTTATCTGTACAAGAACTTTTGGGTCATGAAAATTTATCTACTACTGCTATTTATACTCATATTACTACGGATAGATTGAAAGATATTTATTATAAAGTGCATCCACGAGCTAAAATAAAAAAATAATTGAAACCATTTTTTAAAGACAAATAAATATATTTATGATATTATATTAAATATAAAGATAATAATTGGAGTGTTTAATATGATGATTAAAGAGGAAGAAAAGTCGAAAGTTAATAGTAGTCAAATAAAGAATTTTGATAAAATTTTAGATAAAATAGACATTAAAAAGCAACTTTTGATTGATGACTTTGATTTAAATGCTTCTAGAATTCTTGGAAATGATTTGATAGAGAAATTGTTTGATTTTTTTGGCGATAGTTTGTCTAATAAAATATCTAGAAGAATAATAAATACAAATAAAGGGAAAGTTGAAGTTCCTTATTCTGGATTTTTAACCAGTATTCATAAATCTGAAATAAAAGATTCACAATTAAGAGAAGAATATGAATCTAGAATTGCTTCTTGGTTTAATACTAAAACTCTTGAGCTTAAAAAAGAATTAAATAGTCGGAGTACTTTTGATGATGTTAATAAGTGTTTACCAAGTGCTTATGCCCTTGCGAGCTTAGCTATAACATCGTTTCATAAATTACCAAATATGATTTTACATGATGTTCAAATTATTGCTTCAATAGCTTTGTGTAATGGTGATATTGCAGAATTAGCTACTGGGGAAGGCAAGACTTTATCAGCTGTTTTACCAGCATATTTACATGCTTTGAGAGGGAAAGGTGTTCATATTATAACAGCTAATAGTTATTTATCAAAGCGTGATTTTGAAGAAATATGTCCTATTCTTAATGGTTTAGGTATTACTTGTGGTTTTGTTCCGGATAATATATTTGATTTAGCTACGATGTATGGAATTTCAATGGATAATATTTCTTATAATAAAAAGTTAGAATTGGAAAAAAAATTATCGTCTATAAAGAAAAATGCTTATTTATCTGATGTCACATATGGTTCTAAATCAGCTATTGCTTTTGATTATTTAAGGGATGGTATTGCTACTAATAAAGAAGAATTATTACAAAGAGATGAAAATACTGGATTAGCTATTATTGATGAAGTAGATGATGTTTTAATTGACGATGCACAATGTCCATATGTTTTGGCCGGTAATTATCCAATATATTTTAATAATATGAATTTATTAGATTTAGCAATGACATTAAATGTTCCATATACTTTACTTGAACAAAAATTACAACAGTCAGGTATGAATTTTGACTTATCAAAACCTATTGATTTTGAAACGGCTAGAAATATATCTTATGGTTTCTTTTCTAAAGAAATACTACCAGATCAAATTACATATCAAAAAAGAGCCCAAAAATTTTTTGAGCAAAAAATATTACCTAATATGTATATTATCAAAGAAAATAATGAATTTGGTGTTAACCCTAATAAACTTTATGAAATATTGACATCTAGTGAAGATGATTATGATTTTTCTTCATATGCAAAAAATATTAGAGATGAATCTTATATAATTTATTATCCTGAAGGTAAAAAATATCAAATTACCGATAAGTGTTATGATGATTTTTTGAATTATTGTTATGCTGCTTTTAGAGCAAATACTGTGGCAAATGATAATAAGGATTCTATATTATCTGATTCTTCTTATATAGTTGGGAGAGATTATAATATTGTTGGTGATGGGATAATATTAACATTATCTGGTGTTCAAAGAATAATTCAAGATAATAATCATAGAGATTTTGTTAATGATTATAATTCTTATATGAAATTTGTTTTTCCATTGTCTACTGCTCTTATTCATTATTTAAATCAAGCGGTAATAGCTAATTTAAAAATGAATATTCTTACCGATTATGTGGTTGATAATGGTGTTGTTAAGTTAGTAAAAAATGGAAGAATTCAAGAAGGAACTAGTTATACTGATGGACTACAGCAAGCAATTGAATTAAAAGAAAAAATACCATTTGAAAATATTAGTAGGGAAAATCAAACTATAGCTAGTATTACTCAGAAAGATTTTTATAGCCGTTATGATATTTATTCGGGGATGACTGGAACATCTTCGAAAGAAATATTTAGAAAAGTTTTTGGAAAAGAAACTGTTTCAATTCCAAGAAATGCGTTTTATGAATTTTATAATTCGAGAAGTAAAAGAAAAAGAAAGATTATTTCACAACCGATAGGTGTAGAAAAAAAAGATACTGTTTTTGCAGTTAATCAACTAGATAAGATAAATTTGATTATTCAATCAATTCAAAAATCGTTATTTAATGATCCAATGCAACCAGTTCTTTTAGTTGTTTCTAATCCTACAGAAATTAAACTTTTAAGTGATTCTCTGAATAATGCAGGAATTACTCATTATTTATTAGATGCTACTACAGATAAGTCAAAAGAAGCTGAAATTATTGCCAAAGCAGGATTACCTGGGGCAGTTACTATTTCAACTGAAATGGCTGGAAGAGGTACCGATATAAAAATTGGTGGTGATAGGCAGACCATAATAGATATTGCAACTGAAAGACATATACGACAGGTAGAAAAAAAGTTTGGTAAAGTTATTAATTTGTCAAAATATGAACGTGAAAAAGTAAGAAATTCAGTTGAGAAAGCTTTGATGAATTATAGAACTTTAGATGGGAATACTATATTATGGAGTAGTGATGATGAAACTTTAAATCGAAACAAATTAAGAACTGTTGGTCTTAAAGTAATTTCAAGTGGCTTTTTTAATATTAGTAGAATAGATAGACAGTTGGAAGGAAGAACTGGACGAAATGGAATTTCTGGTATTTGTGAAAGATATGCTTGTCCTAGTGATTTAGAATATTTGGGTATAAAAGAAGTTGAACCTAATCATACTGTTACAGAATATTTTCGTAAGTATACTAAAAATAATGATGGTTCTTTAGAAATAGATAAAAACTCTTTAAGAAAAATTAAAGAAAAAATAAGGACTATTCAATTTAACAATGAGGAAGTTATTAGCAATAATATAATGGAAACTCAACAAATTGATAAAACAGCTACTGATATTATAGAGAAATATCGTAAAGAAAGAAGAAAGATTCTTGAAGGTAATATTGATATAGATTTGGAATTTCAAAAAATGTTAGAGGATACTATTGATAATATTTTATTATCTTATTTAACACCACAAACTATTGATAAAGAAATGTTACTAGAAGAAATTTCAATAAAAGATACTGATATTAACTTTGAAACTTTTTTATTAGAAGTTAAAGAAGTTTTAGGTATTAATATAGACTTATCTTCTGTTTTCGAATCCAATGCAAATTTATTAGAATTTAGAAATGCACTTATTAATTATATGGAGACTTTATATAATGAACAGAAGAAAGAAAATCCTAAATCTTATAATGATAGAGTGATTTCTTCATTACTTACTGCTAATAGCTATATTATTTCTAATATGACATCAGTTCTTTCAAGAACTACTTCACAAAAAAGATTAAATAATATGGCTCCAGGAATGGAAAATATGGTTGATACTTCTGCAAATATTGACTTTTATGATAGCTATCAAGCAATGAAACTAGAAGCAGAGAAAAATGCAGTCAGACAATTAATGGGTGCACAGCTTACTGTTGATGAGAGAAAAAAAATGGAGCAAGGTAAGCATGCTTTATTTGAAGCTAATACTATTGAATCTAATGACTTATCTAATGAATATAATGTTGTAGAACCGTCAAAGTCTGAAAATGATGGAAATATGTTACAAAAGTTTAGACAAGTGAAAGCTTCTATTGATAAACAATCTGAAAAAGAGTTAAAAACTGTACTAAAAAAGTCTTCTAAAATGTTAGAAAAAGGCAATTTAGATATTAGAAATATTTATTCTAATTTAAGTGTTAGATATTTAACATTTGAAGAGAGCTTAAAATCTTCTAAAAATTTGATTTTGGTTCCGGTAAATCCTTTGACTATTTTTGCTAGAGAAACTTTAACACATAATAAAATGTTTTAAAGTTTTTTTTATTTTTGTTGCTTTTAAAGTTATTTTTTTTGTATAATAAATTTTGTAGAAAGGATGATTTTATGAAGTATGTTTATTCCTTCAAAGAAGGAAACAAAGATATGAGAGAACTTCTTGGTGGAAAAGGTGCAAATCTTGCAGAAATGACAAGTATTGGATTACCTGTTCCTAGAGGGTTCACAGTTACTACTGAAGCTTGTACGAAATATTATGATGATGGAGAAAAACTATCAAAAGAAATTGTTGAGCAAATTGAGGAAAAGCTAGTTGAACTTGAAAAAGTTACAGGTAAAAAAATGGGCGATATAAAAAATCCACTTTTAGTATCTGTAAGAAGTGGTGCTAGAGCATCAATGCCAGGAATGATGGATACTGTTTTAAATCTTGGTATAAATGATGTTGTTGCTAAGGGATTTGCTGATGCAACTGGAAATCCTAGATTTGTATATGATTCTTATAGAAGATTTATTCAAATGTTTGCTGATGTTGTTATGGGATTTCCTAAGAGTTCTTTTGAAAGATTATTTGATAAGATTAAAGAAGATAAGAATGTAGAATTTGATACAGAACTTTCAGCAGAAGATTTGATGGAAGTTGTTGAAATTTATAAAAAAGAATATAAAAAACATGCTGGAGAAGAATTCCCACAAGATCCAAAAGTTCAATTAATGGAAGCTGTTAAGGCAGTTTTTAGAAGTTGGAATAATGAACGTGCTATTACTTATAGAAGACTTAATGATATCCCAGGAAGTTGGGGAACAGCTGTAAATGTTCAAGAAATGGTATATGGTAATCGTGGTGATGATTGTGGTACCGGTGTTGCATTTACAAGAAATCCTGCAACTGGTGAGAAAAAGTTATATGGTGAATATTTAATGAATGCACAAGGTGAGGATGTTGTTGCTGGTATAAGGACACCTCAATCAATTGAAACATTAAAAGAAGTAATGCCAGAATGTTACGACGAATTTGTTAAAATTTGTGGAATTTTGGAAGATCATTATAAAGATATGCAGGATATGGAATTTACTATTGAAAATGGTAAGTTGTTTATGTTGCAGACAAGAAATGGTAAGAGAACAGCTCAAGCAGCTTTAAAAATTGCAGTTGATTTAGTAAAAGAAAAAATGATTACTAAGGATGAAGCTTTATTGAAAGTTGAACCAAAACAATTGGATCAATTATTACATCCAAATTTTGATAGTAAAGCATTAAAAGCTGCAAAACCAATTGCTAAAGGTTTAGCAGCATCACCTGGCGCAGCTACAGGAAAAATATATTTTACAGCAGAAGATGTAATTAAAGCTCACAAGAATAATGAAAAAGATATTTTATTAGTTAGATTAGAAACATCTCCTGAAGATATTGAAGGAATGAATTTAGCTCATGGTGTTTTAACTATTCGTGGAGGGATGACTTCTCATGCTGCAGTTGTTGCTCGTGGAATGGGTACTTGTTGTGTATCAGGTTGTGGTGAATTAAAAATAGACGAAGAAAAGAAAGTTTTAATTACTAAAGATGGTACTAAATTTAAAGAAGGAGATTGGATGAGTTTAGACGGATCTACAGGTAATGTATATGGTGAACAAATTAAAACAGTTGATCCTGAAATTTCTGGAGATTTTGAAACATTTATGTCTTGGGCTGATAAAGCAAGAAAACTTAAAGTAAGAACAAATGCAGATACTCCTAAAGATGCTATGCAAGCAAGAAAATTTGGTGCAGAAGGTATTGGACTTTGTAGAACAGAGCATATGTTCTTTGAAGAAGAAAGAATTTTTAATTTCCGTAGAATGATTGCAGCTGATACTGTAGAAGCTCGTGAAGAAGCTTTAGAAAAAATTCTTCCATATCAAAGAGATGATTTTGAAGGATTATTTAGAGCAATGGAAGGTTATGGTGTAACTATTCGTTTCTTAGATCCACCATTACATGAATTTTTGCCACATACTGATGAAGAAATTAAACCACTTGCTAAAAGTTTAGGAATTACTTTTGAAGCTTTGAAGGCAAGAGTTGAATCATTAAAAGAGTTTAATCCAATGATGGGACATCGTGGATGCCGTTTAGCAATTACTTATCCAGAAATTGCTAGAATGCAAACTAGGGCTGTAATAGAAGCTGCTATAAAAGTTAATAAAGATGGTTTAAATGTTAAGCCAGAAATAATGATTCCACTTGTTGGTGATGTTAAAGAATTAAAATATGTAAAGAATATAGTTGTTGAAACTGCTGATGAGATAATTAAGAAAGCTGGAGTTAAACTTGAATATCATGTTGGTACTATGATTGAGATTCCACGTGCAGCTTTAACTGCTGATAAAATAGCTGAGGAAGCAGAATTCTTCTCATTTGGAACAAATGATTTAACACAAATGACTTATGGATTTTCTAGAGATGATGCTGGTAAATTCTTAGAAGACTATTATAAAAAAGGAATTTTTGAATCAGATCCGTTTGCTAAAGTTGATCAAGAAGGTGTAGGTCAATTGATGAAGATTGCAATTGAAAAAGGTAAATCTACTAGAAAAGATATTAAACTAGGAATTTGTGGAGAGCATGGTGGGGAACCTTCTACAGTTGAGTTCTGTCATAATATTGGATTAACTTACGTATCATGTAGTCCATATAGAGTACCATTAGCAAGACTTGCTGCTGCACAAGCTGCTATCAAGAATGGTGGGCAATTATAAGAAGTAGATAAACCCTTATTTTATAGAGATTTTCTATTGCTTATATAAAGCTTATTTAATAATATAAAGACTAAATCTGAATATATAATCGCATATATTCGCTGATTTGGTCTTTTTTAGTGGTATTCTGCGATGAGTATTGGAGGTAATTTATTGATGAAATTGATGTATTCAAGACCAATTTTAAGAGATTTATCGCAAGGCTCAAGGATAGCTTTTGCAAGGCAGTTTAGAGGTAAGACACAAGATGAGATATCTAGTTTATTAGGCGCTACAGGTGCTAATAGACGTCGTACAATGACTAGATATGAGAAGGGTGATAGAAATCCTAATGTAACTAGAACTAAGCTTATTGCTGATTTATTGGGTGTTAGCTATCATGCAATTAAGCAATATGATTACAATGATTCATTAGACTTTATTTATATCTTACTATGGCTGGAAGAACTATTACCAAATTATCATTTTGATGTTGATGATGTGGTTATTACTGATCGAGATTTTATTGATAATGTTAAGATGTTTTTAAAAGAGTGGGACACCATGAGGAAAAGAAGAAGGAATAGAGAGATAAAGTATTCCACATATATAGATTGGAAACTAACTTATTTCCAAGGTAGTAAAGATGAGTAATGCAAAGAAGATTAGGTTAGTTGATATTATGCCATTTAAAGATCATCCATTTAATGTTGAAGCAGATAGTTCATTACATGAACTAGCCCAAAGCATTAAGGAAAATGGCTTATTAAATCCTGTTATCGTTAGACCTAGAGACAATAAGTTTGAAATGGTATCAGGACATAGGAGATTAAAAGCACTTGAGATTAATGGTGCAGATGAAGTTGATGCTTATATTAAGGAGCTGACTGATGATGATGCTGTAATATTTATGGTTGATTCTAATCTTCAAAGAGAAAAGTTATTACCTAGTGAAAAAGCATTTGCATACAAAATGAAAATGGATGCCATGAAGCACCAAGGAAAGAAATTAAGTACTTCGGCAACCGAGTTGCACAAGTCAAGAGATGCTATTGCTAAAGGTGAATCTGGTGAAATGGTTAGGAGATATATTAGGTTAACTTATCTCATACCTGAATTATTGAGGATAGTAGATAATACTGCCAAGTATAATGATAAGCATAATATTACCATGGGTATTAAGCCTGCTGTAGAGCTTTCATATTTGACCAAAGATGAACAAACATTAGTTTATTCTACAATGATTTATGATGATTTGAGTCCTTCTCATGCTCAAACAATAAGAATAAGGAAACTAAGTGAGCAAAAGAGGTTGAATGCAGAAGAATTGGAAAAGATTCTATCTGAAGAGAAGGGGAATCAGCATGAGCAAATCTCTTTTAATAGGGAAAATATAGAGAGAGTATTGCCTTATGAACTTACTAAGAGAGATAAGAGATATATTGAAGAGTATATAATTAAAGCAATTGAAGCTTATAATGTAACTAATACTAAATGAGTATGCAAAACAAAAGATGACTATTTGTCATCTTTTAAAATCCAACCAATTCTACTAATTCCGTTTCTAAATAATGAATTTTGGGAATTCAATTCACAATAGATTTTTCTTATAATATTTATATGATATTCTTCTAACTTTTTGAATGCTTCTCCAATTTCTTTTTGTTTATCAAATGGGATAATAGGAATCGGAAGTTCTTTAAAGGTAGTAAGGTTAACTTTTTTTGATTTAGCATTTGCCATATTATCATTATTAGCCCATGTGCGAAAGTAGTCTGATTCAAGTATATTTCTTAAATAATATGGATCTATAACATTTCTGTCATATTTAATGATGTAAATATTTTCGTTGAAACCAATGTTATTATAAGGTTCTTCAATAACAACGGTTTTTATATCATGTTCGCCGACAGCAAAAAGAATGTCTCCAATTTCAATGTTGGTTTCTTTTTTGATAAATTCAAGGGATTTTTTGTCCATTCTGTCAGTTTTTTTATTAGGATAAATTCTTCCGTTTTCCATTTCGGCTGCTGATATATATAAATATTCTCCAGTCTTACTAACATTTAATTTACTTTTTCTAACACCATTTGCAATTCTTATTATTGAATCATCTTTCATCCGTCCTGCTTTAACATATTGAATATTAGTTTTACATAGTAATTTCATGTCTTCTATAAAATATGTAAATTCTCTAAGGTCTTTTAGAAAATAATGACGTTGAATATCAATCTTTTCGTGGTATAAATTATCCGTCTCGTCTGAAATATCAATTGGTTTTATATCATACTCTTTTGCTTCAATTTTGTGTTCATAAGGGATGTATTTTTTTAGCTCTAAAGAGTAATTATTTCTAACTATTTCCTCTAAGGTTGCTAGATGTGACATCTTTCCATCGGTTTTTCTCAATTTTACGTATGATGTTATTAAGTCAATATCTGAGTCACGTAGTATGTTCTTTTTTCCGTCTTGACTAAATATGTTTTCTGCATTAACAAATAATATATTGTTGTTGTCCTTATTCTTTCTAATAACCATCATACAAACTTCTTTTGAAACATTAGCAAACAAATTATCAGGAAGATAAATTATTGTATCTATAAGATTTTGTTCAACTAGATATTTCCTTATTGATGTTTCTACTTGATTAGTTCTTGATAACATGTTAGGTGTATCAATAACAACTGCAACGCCATTTTCATTTAAACTGTATATAATCGGATATATAAATGCCCAATCTGCAGTGTTATCATTAGGAAGAGGGACATTTGTATATTTTTTATCCTCTTTATCTATTAGAGAACTTTTCCAAGTTGTGTTAAATGGGGGATTAGCAAGAATAAGATCGAATTTGTTCTCCCACTCCTCATTATAATAAAGCAGTGCATCCCTGTTAATGATATTATAGTTTTTAATCCTTCTGAGTAACATGTTCATATTACATATACAATATGTAGCGATTGTTCGCTCTATACCATGGACAGATATATCTTTGTTATGTTTAAGATAATTGATAAGCAGGGAACCTGTACCACAGGTTGGGTCCAATAGATTTTTTGGTTGTTTGACATACAATTTTGATATATTAATAGCTAGTTCTGCTAATGATGTAGGAGTATAAAATGTTCCTGTCTTATGACCTTGCTTAGGATTGTATTTACCAAGAAAATATTCATAAACATCTCCTAAAGTATCATTTTCCACATCTTCGATGTCAAATCTGATTTTTTCTATTGCTCTTAATAACTTTGCAATTCTTTCGCTGCGCTCTTCTTCTTCTAATCCTAAGAAGTTGCTATCAGTATTAATGATTTTGAATGTATTGTTTAATACATTTGAAGATCTCTCAATTCTTCTAAAAATTGTATTTATCGCTCCGTATAGGTAAGGGGAGTTGACTTGGGTTTTTGCTATATTTTGAAAAAGTTCACTTGGTTGGATATAATACTTTAAGTTTTCAATTATATTCTTTTTATACTTTTCTCCTTCATCGTTGCTCATTTTAATGTAATCTTTATTTAATGTATTCTTAACATACTTTATGATATTGTCTGACAGAAATCTATAGAATAGAAAGACAAATACATAATCTTTGAATGTCCAGTCATCTAATACATCTTGTGCTTCTTTTATATCTTTATCTAGATTTTTGATAATAGTTTTTATTGTTGGTTTTCTACCCATATTACACCTCCATAGTAATTTTTTGATGTTACCTATTATAGCACAAAACTATGAAATATCCAGTAATTAAGGCAAATATTAATAATATTACATTTATTAGGTTTTGTTAATAACATATATTTTCCCTAATTGAAGAGGGGAAGAATATTTTTGATAAGCTTTTTACCTTAAAGGCAAAGGGTTTTATATATTATTATAAGATAATGAATGTTTTATGCGAAATGATAATTTAATTTCGTATATTAAGATAGATAGTTAATTACTATCGGATTTACAGCGCCGTTTTTACAACTTTGTACGAGAATGCCAACTCGGAAAACGCAATAACAATAATAAAGATATTAATAATACTAACAATCATAAGGCTATTATTTCAAAAGAAAGATTTAAAACAAAGAGAGATTTAGATGGTAGGGAATTAACTTATAGATATGATTCTATAAGAACAGGAAAGATTTTATTATACAGGAGTCCCAATTAATTATAGTATCGACGTACAATTCAGTTGAAGAGGTATATGCAGATATAAGATGATTATTTATTTGATTAAGCTGGTCAAGCGGAGATTTTGAAGTGGTTATGGTTATTTATACTTGCTTTGCTTTAAAGTCTCCCAAACCGGTTTAAACTTGCTAAATATTTTGAATTTAGAGAGGATTTGAGAATGTATGAAAGCACATTGGATTGTTAAACTTAAGAATCCATTTAATGGAATGAAGCTGGTTGCTTATGAAGATGGACGTGTCTATGTTGATGGAACTGGACCTTTAATAGGTAAACTTAATCTAACCTCTATGGAAAAGATTAGGTATTACATAAACGAGTATGCTCATTATATCAAGGTAGTTGGATATGAAGTTCAAGATATATATGGATTTATAGCCAAGTTCTGGGATAAAAGCAATGTTAAGCGTGATGACCTGGCGGTTAAGGGCTGGCCTTACGAGCGTGAATTCCTAGAAATTATATTTGACAAGAATTCATATCGTAAGTTTTTGATCGGTGATGGTGAGTTTGTTTCTATTATGCATGATTATTTACTAACTTCGTTAGATTAAGCATGCAAAGGAGTGAAACTGGTTTTGTTTTTATCAGTAACGCTGCAGGTGGATCTTGTTTTGTAGGATCGTTGTGTGAAGCGTTGCTTGATGCGGTGGATCCAGCGTAGCTTGCAAGAGGGCATGTTGCCGGTTTTATCTATCTAATCCTATTTATAAGAACAATACATAGTATTATTTATGTTTTTATATGGAGTTTTTAACGCAACAAAGTATTGGTTGCCTTTTCTGCTGTCTTCACAATATGCTGGAGTAAGTAATAATATTTATATTCTGTTCTAATTCTATTGATTAAGTTTCTTATTTAAGTTTAAATATAGAATCA
>CALVJN010000029.1 GCA_944332205.1 uncultured Bacilli bacterium
CCTTGCCGGGTTGGGCTCTTTTATTATATCAAAAAAGCCGCACCTTTGTGGTGCGGTTCAAATTTCAATTTAGGAAACCACATTTTTATAAAAATGTGGTTTTATATATTTGTAAATTAAAATTTTAATAATTAAATATTCTTCACTGCTAATTGATTATTATTTACATCAATAACAATATCACTATTATATTTTATTTTATCATTAATTATTTCTTTAGCTATTAGTGTCTCAACATTTCGTGATATAAATCTTTTGATAGGACGAGCACCATACTTTTCATCGTAAGAATTATTTATTATATAATCCTTAGCATTATCTGTTAGGCTAATTTTAATTTTTTTATCAGAAAGTCTATTATTAATATCATTTATAATTTTATCTAATATTTTATAAACAGTTTCTTTTTTCAATGATTTGAATATAATAATTTCATCAATTCTATTTAGAAATTCTGGCTTAAATGTATTTTTTAATTCATCCATAACTAATTTTTCAGAATTATCTAAATTATCTAATATGTATTCACTTCCTAAATTAGAGGTCATTATTATTATAGTATTTTTAAAATCTACAGTTCTACCTTGTGAATCTGTAATTCTTCCATCATCTAATATTTGTAAAAGAATATTAAAAACATCTTTATGAGCCTTTTCAATTTCATCAAACAACACAATACTATATGGGTTTCTTCTTACTGCTTCTGTAAGTTGTCCTCCATCATCATAACCAACATAACCAGGTGGCGATCCAATTAATCTTGAAACTGAGTGGCTTTCCATATATTCACTCATGTCAATTCTAATCATATGACGCTCATCATCAAATAATTCGTATGCTAAAGTTCTAGCTACTTCAGTTTTACCAACACCAGTTGGACCAAGAAAAATAAATGAACCAATAGGTCTATTTGGATCTTTTATACCACTTCTTGCACGAAGTATGGCATCACTAACTAACTTAATAGCACTATCTTGACCCATAACACGTTTTTTCATGTTTGTTTCCAAATTAAGCAATTTTTCTTTTTCTTCTCCTACTAGCTTACTGATAGGAATATTTGTCCATTTTGATATTATAGCGGCAATACTTTCTTCATCTATGGTATCACTTAATATGTCATTTTTGTTTTGTAACTGTAGTTCTTTTAGTTCTTTTTCCAATTGTGGAATAGTACCATGTTTTAAAATAGCAGCATTTTCTAAATCATAATTATCTTCAGCAAACTCTAATTCTCTTTTTCTTTTTTCTATTTCTTCTTTTTTCTTATTAATTTTATTATTAATGTCTTTCTCATTTTCCCAATCTTTTCTTAATTTTTCTTCTTTTTCTTTTAAGTTAGAAATTTTATCATCTAATTCATTAATACGTTGACGAGAAATATCATCTTTTTCTTTCTTTAATGCTTCCTTTTCAACTTCTAATTGCATTATTTTACGTGTTAAAGTATCAAGTTCTGTAGGAACTGATTCCATTTGTACTTTTACAGTTGCACAAGCTTCATCAACTAAATCAATAGCTTTATCTGGTAAAAATCTATTGGTTATATATCTATTTGATAAAGTTGCTGCAGCAATTAAAGCTTTATCTTTAATATTTACACCATGATAAACTTCGAAACGTTGTTTTAGTCCACGTAAAATAGTGATTGTATCTAATACTGTAGGTTCACTAACTAAAACTTTTTGAAATCTTCTTTCTAGGGCACTATCTTTTTCAATGTATTTACGATATTCGTTTAAAGTGGTTGCACCAACACAATGTATTTCTCCTCGAGCAAGCATTGGCTTTAACATATTTCCTGCGTCCATTGTACCTTCCATACCACCAGCACCAACTATCATATGTATTTCATCAATAAACATAATAATTTCGCCATTTGAATCTTTAACTTCTTTTAAAACCGCTTTAAGTCTTTCTTCAAACTCACCACGATATTTTGCACCGGCAACTAATGCACCCATGTCTAATTCCCAAATTGTCTTATTTTTTAAACTGTTTGGTACATCGCCTTTTACAATACGTTGTGCAAGACCTTCGACTATTGCTGTTTTACCAACTCCAGCTTCACCGATTAATACTGGATTATTTTTAGTTTTTCTTGATAATATTCTTGTTATACTACGTATTTCGTCATCTCGACCAATAACAGGATCGATTTTTCCATCTTTTACTGATTTGACAATATCACGACCATACTTTTCAAGAACATTTTCTAAATTTTCTTGATACGGATTTTGATTATTCATCTTGCATCCCCTCCTTATACAACATATATTATAACACATTTTTAGCACTTGTCAATAGAGAGTGCTAAAAATTGACAAAAAATGATTTTCATGATATAATCTATTGCCATTAAGGGGGATGTCTATGGATGATTTAGCTAGATATTTTATTATTAATCGATTTTTGAAATATAAAGAAAGAAAAGACAATGGGGTGCTTTATAATGAAACAGATAAGACACCTGAATCACTAATTCAGTATTATTATTTGATTAATTTAGAATCAGGTCGGGATGTTGATTTTAATCACATTACATATTATTTTAAAAAAAAATATTTGTTTAATGAGAATGAAATAGAAAATGTAAAAAATAAGTTGGAACGTGAAGGGTTGGGAGAAGTATACAATTATATTCGTGATAAAAAGTATGAATCTATTCCAAATATTTATGTTATTTTGAAATTACATCAACTATTATATTCTAAAGTCCCTTACCCAGAAGTTGGCGGTAAATTTAGAACCGCAGAGGCATGTATTTCCAATAGTGATGTTAGAACTACTTTACCTGGGAATATTTCTAAAGAAATTAGTAATCTTTCTACATTTTATGAGGCACTATTAGAGCAGGGTAATTTGATTAAGGAAAGACCAGATTTACTTATAGATTATATTAATAACTGTATTGACTTAAAGTGCAAACTAATTGAAATTCATCCTTTCTTTGATGGAAATGGTAGAACTAGTAGAGCTTTAGTAAATTTATTATTCCGTAGAGTGGGATTACCCATTGTTTACGTTAAAGTTTCTGAAAAAGGTGAATATATAAAGGCTATGGATAGCGCTATTAGATTAAAAGATAAGAATGCTATTCATAAATTTTATCACTATAAAATTTGTGATTCTATTTTTGAGCTTGACATGAATAGAAAAATTGCAGATTTTCAACAGGAAATAACTGAAAGACCTAATGTGATGTGCGATGAAACTATTAGAAAAAAATTAAAAAATAAATAGTTTGTTTTTTACTGTAGAGAATGTTTTCTATTTTTAGGAACATTCTTTTTTTTGTGTAATAATACTATTATGCTTAATAGATTTTTTTATGACAAAGGACATTATATTATGAATAATATAACTTTCGATAAATATCAATCAAAAGCAGTATATTGCGATAATAATAAGTACCTAGTTATAGCTGGTGCTGGAAGTGGAAAAACATTAACAATAGTCGGAAAAGTAAATTATCTAATAAATAATAAAAATATAAATCCAAAGGAAATTCTTTGTATATCATTTACTAATGAATCAGTAAGATCTTTAAAAGAAGCATTAATAGACAAAAACATTCTAGTCGATGTCAAAACATTTCATAAATTATCGTTAACACTTATAGATAATAATTATAGAATTTCTAGTTCCTCACTTTTAAATTATGTTGTTGATGAATATTTTTATTCATACATATACTTTGATAACTGCT
The DNA here is from genome assembly GCA_944332205.1 of uncultured Bacilli bacterium. GTDB lineage: Bacteria > Bacillota_I > Bacilli_A > RF39 > UBA660 > RUG13868. The sequence continues at coordinate 3,710 of CALVJN010000029.1, forward strand.
TTAAATTACTTGATTATTATATTGAAAAAAATAGGTTATATAAAGATAAATTTATAATGTATTTTAAAAATATTATAATTATGTTCATCAATAGTTTTAAAAGCTATAATTATGATATTAATTTTTTTCTTAAGATAATTTTTAATTGTAAAGATAATTTAGATAAAATATTACTTATATTAATTTTTAAAATATATATATTATATCAAGACGAATTGAAGTCACAAAATTTGATAGATTTTAACGATATTATAAACAAAGCTATAGATAATATTGATAATTTAAAGTATTTTAAATATAAGTATTTAATTATAGATGAATATCAGGATACATCATATTCAAAATATCTTCTTATAAAAAAAATTGTAAATAAGTTTAAAGTTAGCTTAATGGCAGTTGGTGATGATTTTCAATCAATATATTCTTTTACAGGTTGTAATATAAAAATGTTTTTAAATTTTAAAAAAAATTTTAAAAATTCAAAAATAATAAAACTAAAGAATACCTATCGTAATCCTAAAGATATTGTAGATATTTCTAGAAAATTCATTTTGAAAAATAAGGAACAACTTAAAAAAAAATTATTGTCACGCAAATATATTAAAGATTCAATTGTAATCGTTTATTCTAAAAATATTCCATATGATATTTCGACCATTATAGAGGATAAGGATGATATCTTAATTCTTGGAAGAAATAATAATGATATTAATTTAATAATCGATAATAAAAATTTTAGTATAATTGATAATAAATTAAAGTATTTAAAAAATATAAGCAAAAAAATACAATTTTTAACAATTCACGCAGCAAAAGGTTTAGAAAGTAATTTAGTGATTGTAATTAATATGATTGATTCAACTCTTGGATTCCCAAATAAAATAGAAGAGTATAATTTGTTTAATTATATAAATCCATTTAAAAAATCTAAATTTTTATATGCCGAAGAAAGAAGAATCTTTTATGTTGCACTTACAAGGGCAAAAAATCAAATATTTTTATTTACAAACAAAAAAAATCCTTCTATCTTTATTAATGAACTTATTAAAAATTATAATTGGAAAATAAAAAAAATTGATTTTGAATAAAAATTTATTTAAATAATTGATTTTATATACTATAATTATTCTAGGAGGTTACTATGAAAAAAACATATGTACTAATTACTCTCGGAATATTGTTATTCTCATCTGGTTTTTTTATGTATATGAAAAAATCAAATAAAATGTCTAGTATTAATGGTGATGATGTTATTTTATCTAGAGATGAAGCAGTTAATATAATGGGACAATTAATAAATAATGTTATTAAAGTATATGAAAATCCTAATGAAGTATTCGACACTTCTGAAACAGAAGATACAACAATTATAAAAATTAACAACTATATGGAAATCATTTCGTCAATATTTTCTAATAATGGAATATTACAATTAGAAAATATTGTATTTAATGAAAAAAAATTTATAACTAAAAATGATAATGGTATATTTATGTTAAAAGAAGATCTTAATAAGTATAGTGGTAGTAAGATTAACGTTGATCAAATAACTATAACTAAAAATACAATTTCTGGTAATTTTACATTTTATAGTTATGATTTGGACACTAATAATGATATAAATTATTATGTAATTACTAAGAATATTTCTGCCGTTAAAGTTGATAATAAATGGTTAATTGATAATTTTGAGTACAATAATTAAAAGGTGAATTATGAAAAATAAAAAAAATAGTGATTTTCAATATATAAAAGAGAAATATTTAAGTGAAAAAAAAGATAAAGCAGTTATAAAAGTTCTAGTTGATAAGAAAAATGATTTTTATAATAAATTTGATCCAAGAAAATTTAGTATAGATTCTAATATCGTAGATTATATTACAAATGAAGCCTACAATATACCATTTAGATATAAAATAATAATTGAATTTTGTTCTGAACAGTTAAGTGAAGAGGAAAAAAATAAAATAAAAAAAATGATAAAAGATTATTATGCTATGCAAATTTATAATGAAGATTATATAATAAGAACAAATGTAATTAAATCTTTATTCTTTATGTTATTTGGAGTATTAATGGTAGTATATTCATTTTTAGGGAAAAATATTTTTGGTAATGTTTATCAAGAAGTTGTTTGTGTAATAGGATGGGTTTTGTTGTGGGAAGGAATAGATATTCTAGCATTATTTAATAGTAGTGAAAGAATTGAAAGAAAAAATTTCAAGCAATTATATTATTCTGAAATTATATTTTCAGATAAATTAGAGCTAAAAGATTAGAGAAATCTTTTCTTTTTTTTCTTTTTATAATATAATATTTTATATGCCATTGATAAAGGAGAAATTATGCAAAATTTAAATATTCGAGATAAAATTTACGATTTTATTGAAACACTACCAAAACCAGTTTCAATTAAAGCGTATGGATCAAGTATAGCTTATCAATCTGGTTATACAAAAAAAGATAAAAAACAGGTTGATTTAATTGTCATAGTCGATGATATAAAAAAGTTTTATGAGGAAAATTTAAAAGTTAATAAATATATGTATAAATTAACACCTAGGATATACTTTAAATTTGCTTCGCTTAAAGGACTAAAAAAACATGCTTCTATTTGTTATACAACGCATATAAATTATGGTGATAATATATATAAAATGGGAGTAATTGAAAAAGAAGATGTAATTGATGATTTACTAAATTGGAAAACATTTTATATTGCTGGAAGGTTTCAAAAGGAAATGTTTACAGCAATAAGTGATCCAGAAATAGAAAAAGCAAATGAAATTAATAAAAAGAATGCTCTTACAGTAGCATTACTATTATTAGATAAAGATAATCCAACTATAAATGATTTATATGAAAAATTATGCTCACTTTCCTACATGGGAGATAATAGAAAAACATTTAAAGCAGAAGATCCAAATAAAATAAAAAAACTAGCTGAAGGTAGTAAAGATTTCTTTGATAGAGAGTACAAAAATAAAACGGATTTATTTAAAGAAATGCCTGATGAAACTATAAAAATAAATTATCCAAAAGTTTATGCAGCTATGAAAAATTTGCCTAGAAATCTATATGATGAAATACAATTTTCAATAGATGTAAAAATGACTGAAGAAGAAATGTTAAATTCGATTAGAAAGTCTATAAGTGGTTATTTAACAAGGATAATTAGACAATCTAGTCATGGACAAACAAGAAAGGGAATTCTAACTACAGGCCCTCAAAATTCTATATCATATGCATTAGAAAAACTAAAAAAAGGAAGAAAAAAAGAAAAAATTAATAATGTTTAGACATATTAACTCAATTATTTATTTGTAATTGAGTATTTTTAAAAATTATTTAAAAAAATAGTATAAATATAGTATAATTATTATATAGAAATCATAGTAGGTGAGATTATTGAAAACAGTTAATCATAAATGTCCAAATTGTAACGCTAATTTAAAATATAATCCTAAAAATAAAAATTGGAAATGTGAATATTGTGGTGGTGCATTTACACTAAAAGATTTAAAGAAAAATAAAGAAAACTACGATAAAGCAGAAGCATTAAAGAAAAAAAGTGAAAATGTGGAGATGGATGAATATTTCTGCCAAGACTGTGGTGCTAAAATAATAGCGTCAAAAAATACTTCAGCCACTTTTTGTGTCTATTGTAAAAACACAGCAATTTTAAAAAATAGATTAACAGATGAATTTTCACCATCAAAAATAATACCTTTTACTAAAACGAAAGAAGATGCTATAGAAGCGTTTAAAAAAGTTGGAAAAAATAAAATACTTATGCCAAAAGAGTTTACACTACCTAAAAATATTGAAGAATTAACAGGTATATATATACCTTTTTGGTTATATACAGGTAAAATTAAAAGCAAAATAGTTGGAAAAGGTAATAAAGTTAGAACTTGGTCTACTAGTGACTACATTTATACAGAGACAGATGTTTATTCAATTGAGCGAAATGGTGAATTTAAATTTAATAATATACCAGTAGATGGTTCTGTTAGATTTAATGACGCAATAATGAATTCAATTGAACCATTTGATTATAAAGAACTATCTGATTTTGATGCATCATACTTATCAGGTTTTCTAGCGGAAAAATATGATGTTGAAGCTAATGAAGCAAAAAAAATATCTATTGATAGAGCCATGGAAACTTGTTACAATGATTTATGTAATACAGTAAACTTTTCTTCTTTTGTTCCAGAAGATAAAAGTAGTGAAGTAATAGAAGAAAAAATAAATTATGTATTATTACCGGTATGGATGGTCAATATAAAATATAATGAAAAATTATATACTTTTGCTATGAATGGACAGACAGGAAAAATGATTGGTGATATTCCGTATTCCAAAAAGAAAGCCTTTCTTCTTTGGGTTATTATATTTATTATTTCATTTGTTTCGTTGGCAATAATAACATATTTTATATAGGAGTTGATTATGAAAAAACATATTATAATATTATTAATTACTTTATTGTTTATACCAAATAAAATTTTTGCTTATGTTACAACAAGTGATAGAACAGAAGATAATTTACAGGTTCGCGAAGAATTAATAAATGATGATAATATTGAAGATATACTTAATACTCCTAAAGTTAATGAAAAAGAAAAAGTATATGATTTTGCTGATTTATTTACAAGCTATGAAGAAATAGAAATTAAAAAAAAATCATTGTCATATATAGAAAAATATAATATGGATTTAATAATAGTCACTATTGATAATAACAATAAAGTAAATTCTAGCGAATATGCAAAAGATTTTTATGATTATAATTATTTTGGAATTAATGATAGTTATGATGGATTACTTTATTTAATTGATATGGATAATCGCGAAGTGTATATTTTAACAGTAGGAAAAGCAATATTAATGTATGATGATATTCGTATAGATAGTTTACTAGACAAAACATTATCTAGCCTAACTTTAGGAAATTATTATACTTCCGTAGATATATTTATAAAAGAAGCAATAAATTATATGGAAATGGGAATCCCACAATCAAACGAAGGATACGAAATAGATTCTAATGGTAATTTAGTTAAAATTAAAACTGTAAACTGGATTATTACATTTGTAGGAGCTTTGCTAATTCCAAGTTTAATTTTATGGTTTTTAATTTCTAGACACAAAGGAATCAAATTAGCAAATACAGCTGATACTTATTTAGAAAAAGATAGTATAAGTTATGGAGAGTCTAAAGATATATTTCTTACTTCTTATAAATCACGTGTTCCTGTTATTAAATCAACTTCTAGTGGAGGCGGAAGAAGTGGTGGAAGCACAATAAGTCGAGGAAGTAGTGGACGAAGTCATGGGGGAGGCGGAAGAAAATTTTAAAAAGGAGAGATTATTTTATGAAAAAAAGAAATATTATTAATTTAATAATTACAATTTTATTAATATTGGTATCATACTATATATTTTTACCACCACTAAACTTTACAGCACCAGAATTTTGGTATTTTCTATTTATAATGTTAGGATTTTATTTATTAATAAGTTTTATAAGTTTAGGTTTATTTGTATCAAACTATGGACATATTAGTACTCTTAAATTATCATCTAGTTATAAAATATTATTATCTATAATTCCAATAGGAATTGTGCTTATATTAATTATTAATTTTATTTTATCACCAATATTTAATTCAGGTGCTTATGCAAGTCGTATTATTATTAATCAAAATGCTAATTTTCAAGAAGAAATAAAACCTGTAGATTTTTCTCAAGTACCATTATTAGATAAAGATTCTACACAAAAAATTGGTGATAGAGTTATGGGTGAAATGACAGATTTAGTTTCACAATTTAAAGTATCAAATTTATATACTCAAATTAACTATAACAACACAATTGTTAGGATAACACCTTTAGAGTATGATGGAATTATTAAATACTTTACAAACAGAGATGAAGGAATAACTGGCTATATCATGGTTAATTCTGTAAATGGAGAAGCTGAACTTGTAAGATTAAAAGATGGTATGAAATATATGCCTTCAGCAATGTTTAATGAAAATCTGTATAGGAAATTGAGATTTAGTTATCCAACAGAAATTTTTGGAAAAGAAAACTTTGAATTAGACAACGAAGGCAATCCTTATTGGATTATTCCTACCATTAAATATGTTGGAATTGGATTAAGAGAAGAAATTACTGGTGTAGTTATATTAGATCCAATAACTGGCGAATCAGAAAAATATAAAGTAGAAGATGTTCCTTCGTGGGTAGATCATGTGTATAGTGCTAATTTGATTTTAGAACAAGTAAATGATTGGGGACTTTACAATAACGGATTTTTAAATTCAATTTTTGGTCAGAAAAATGTTGTAACAACTACAACTGGATATAACTATATGGTACAGGATGATGATGTGTATTTATATACTGGAATCACATCAGTAGCCCAAGATGAATCTAATTTAGGATTTATTTTAACCAATATGCGAACTAAGGAAACTAATTATTATTTAATTCCTGGTGCAGAAGAGTATTCAGCAATGGCAAGTGCTGAAGGGCAAGTTCAACAAATGAATTATCGAGCTACTTTTCCATTATTAATCAATTTAAATGGAAAAGCTACATATTTAATTTCTTTAAAAGATAATGCTGGATTAGTAAAAATGTATGCCTTTGTTGATGTTCAAAATTATCAAAAAGTAGTCGTTACTGATGCTAATGAAGGAATTATTAAAGCCAAAGATAATTATTTGAAAAATAGTAATATAAGCAGTGATACAGAATTATTTGAAGAAACAATAACTATTAAAACTATAAATACGGTATTAATAGATGGAAATACTTATTATTTTATAGAAGATTCTAATAATAATAGATACAAAGCATCTATTAAAGTTAATGAAGACACTTTACCATTTATAAATATAGGGTCTACTTTAAAAATTACTTATAGTAAAAATAACACTATAAATGAAATCATTGAAATAGAATAACAGTAATTAAACATTTCCAATTGTTAATTGGGAATACTTTTTATATTAAATTAGTGTTAAAAAAGTAAATATATTATAAACTAAAAACGAAAAATAGAAAGAAAGTAAAACATTTGAATTATAAAAATAAAAAAAATCCAATTGCCTAAAAGAGAGCAATTGGATTTTTTGTATTTTTTAGTGTTAATAACATTTAAAATACTTTAATAAGATAAGAATACTTAGTTAAATATATATTTTTTATAATTATTTATTATTTATAATTTATACTATTTTATTCATCTATTTTCCAATTTAAACTTTGATATAGTTTTCTATAATAATCATTTTCTAATATTAATTTAGAATATTTAAATTTATTATAAATAATATTGTTTATAGTATTAACTTCCTCTTCAGTACAGGTTGTATCACCATTAGGTATTATTTCTCTTGTTAATGAATTATAACGACATTTATCAGTTATAAAGCTTCTATTAGAGTAAATTACTAATGGTATACTATCAGATAATATATCTGTACCCATTAAAAGTCTTGAATCATATTCAATACCAAATAAATTTAAAATAGTTGGAAGTATATCTAAGCTACTAGAATATTTCTCTATTTTTATTGAATTCTGCATTTCTGAATTCCAAAGAAGAAAACTCATATGATGAAGTTCAAAATTTTCATCTTTTTGATAGTCTGATAATTCGTTTACTTGTTCTAACGTTAATCCATAAGGATAATGGTCTCCACTTATAGCAATAACTGTATCATCTAATTTTCCAGCTTGCTCCAATCTATTAATTAATTCTCCAATTGCTTTATCAAATTCTATATTACATGCAAGGTAAGATTTTGCAGCATTGGAAAGTGGTAAATCTTTTACTTTGTCCCAATTCCAAGATACCATCATATTACCAATTTTACTATATTCTAAGTGTCCACTTACTGTCATGTAATAAGTTATAAAATGTTCATCATTTATGTAATCATCAATTGTTGTATTTACCATTTGATAATCACTTTGTGGCCAAATTTTACAATTTATTCGTTTTTCTAAACCATTTTTACAAGCTAAATAAGAATCGTATCCCATTGTTTCTAAATAAATATCTCTATTGTAATAGTTATAACTATTATTGTGATAAGCTCTACTTGTATATCCTAAATTTTCAAATACATTAGCGTATGAATATGGCATATAGTTTCCTTTTATTCTATAAATGCTCCAAACACCTTCTTTTGGTATTAAAGATGTATCTGTAATATATTCACCATCAGCTGTTGAAACTGGGAACAGTGGCGTGTAAAAATTAGTAAATTGAAAGCCTTCACTATACAATTTATATAAATTAGGAGTAAGTTCTTCATTTATAGCCATTGGAGAAAAAGCTTCAGCAACAAAAACTATTAAATTTTTCCCTTCAAACATTCCAGTATAATCGTTTTTATTAGTTGAAGTTTGTAGACTAAAATAGTTATGCATTGATTTAATGGTTTCATTAGATTCATTATTAATTAGATAATCCCAATCTATTTCTAATTCATTGTAAGTAATTTCTACTTTATCGTCGTTATTATCAGAATCTGTTTTATCATCTGTATTAGTATTAGGAATTTCAATATTTAAATCTTTTTCTTCAAATCCAAATAATAATCTTTGACAATCTAATCTAAATGTAGTTATTAAACCAAATCTTTCAGCAGTTAATAGTGGTGAATGAATATTAGAATAAAGATTCCTATTAGAATAAATATCATTACTTTTTATTAATTGAATACTTATTAATGTACTAACTTGAATTATTATTATTGCTATTAGTATTATGAGTTTATTTAATAAACAAATTCTTTGATAGCTTATTTTTTTAGTAATATCTAATACAATTATAATTATTAATGGAAGTATCATTAATAAAATAACATACCAATTATTTTTAGCTATTAATAGAATATGATTAACAAAACCTAGAACTTGATTTCCATTTAAAAAAGAATAAAGAGAAATTATTGATAAATAAACTTTGTAGTAAATGAAGTTAGAAATAAATAAAAATATTACTAAACTAATAAATATATATGATGGAATTCTATTCCATTTACCTTTTAACAAGTTAGACAGTAAATAACATATACTCCCTATTGGAATTGAAAATAATATTATATATAAATAATTAATAGTAAAATTTTCAAAAACAAATAAATGAAAAACTGTTTCTTCATAAATAAATAATAATATAAAATAAACTAATAATAATATTTTTTGCTTTCTCATTTTTATCACATCCTTATTAAATATATCATAAATAATAATTAAATAAAAGCTCAAGTGTTAAAGATAAAAATTGCTTTTAACATAAAAATATGTTAAAATATAAAAGCAAGTTGGTGATAGATATGTTTAAAACTAAAAAGAATATTTTTATTATTTTTGTTATTATTGCTATAACAATAATATCAACGACATTTGTTTGCTATTTATTTATGAATAATAATAAGTTATCTAACAAAATAGATGATAAAAAAATAAATAACAATATAAGTGTAGATAAAAAAGACGATAATATAGATATTAAAGAGGATTCAAATGTCGATAATTATTCAAAAGAAGAAGTGCAAAATAATAATTATAATGACAATAATAATGATAATAAAAGTGACAATGATAAAGACGTTCTTATTGATCCAGTTGCATATTTTGACAATATTGAAAATAGTTCAAATGAAAATGTAATTAAAGAGGGCTTTATAAAAATAGTAGATTTTATTTTTTATGGTGAAAAAATAAATGGATATACATTTGAAGAATTAACTAATGAAGCTAAATTAAAAATAATTAATTTAGCATTATCTTTAGATAAGAAAATTGAAGAATATTTTCCAGGATATAAAGAAAAATTAAGTAATTCAACAAATAAGATATATAGTAATATAAAGAATTTTATAGTGGATTTATATATAAGTATTACAAGTCAAATATGTGACAATAATGAAGAACTATGCAATTATGCTAAAGAAGATTTTGAGTTTATGAAAAAAGCATTTAATTTAACATTTGATTATATAGGAGACCTATCTAATATTGGTATAAATAAATTAGAAGATTGGTATGAAAATTTTAAAAATAAATAAGGAGTATAAAATAGTTTAATAATTATAAAATTATTAAAAAATTTAAAAATGATATGAAATATAATTTTAAAAAAAATTTAATAATAAATGAAGATTCTCCTAAAATATTAGGACATGGCTATCAGGGAACAGTATTTGAATTTGGAGATAGTGCATTTAAAACTTATAATTTGAGTGCAAAAAGAAAATGTGATGATAGGGATGTTGCAATTAGATTATCAAAGTTAGATCTAAAACATTTTGTAACACCATATTCACTAAAAATTAATAGCAAAGGAAATTTATCTGGGTTTAGGATGCGTTTACTAAATAAAAAATCAAAAGAAAAACTAACCAATATGGATATTTGTGACGCAATAAGAGATATGAAAGAAATTAGGCAAGAAACAAGAACTATTAGTGAAAATAGAATAATTTTTAATGATTTACAACCACACAATGTAATAATTACAGGAAAAGGAATTGAAATATATGATTTTTCAGCATATGGAATTTCTGATTCACCACATATAATTGATATGAATAATACAGAAATTGATACTTTGTTTGGAAGCCTTTTATTAATTAGTGAAATGCCAGATGTCGATCCTATTTTTTTATATAATTTAATATATGCCAATTATAAAAAAAGTGGATGTAGTACTATTGAAGAATATTATGAAAAAGTTATCACAAATGGTAGTATTGGTCAATATGTATTAAAAAAAGTAAAAAAATAATAATTTTATTGAAAATAATTAAGATTTCAAGAGGTGATTAAATGATACAAGTTAACAATGTGACATTAAGATTCGGGAAAAAAACGCTGTTCGAAGATGTAAATATTAAGTTTACAGCAGGTAACTGCTATGGAATTATCGGCGCTAATGGTGCAGGTAAATCGACATTTTTAAAATTACTATCAGGGGAGCTTGAAACAACTCATGGTGACATTGTAATTTCTAAGAATGAAAGAATAGCAATATTAAAGCAAAATCATTATGAATATGATGAATTTACAGTTATAGATACAGTAATAATGGGAAATAATGAACTTTATAAAATTATGAAAGAAAAAGAGAATTTGTATTCTCAAACGGAATTTTCGGATGAAGACGGAATAAAGCTTGGTGAGTTAGAAGCCGCTTTTGCTGAACTAAATGGTTGGGAAGCAGAAAGTGAAGCTAGCGAATTACTTAATAATTTAGGAATCGAAACTAATTTTCATTATTCATTAATGAAAGAATTACCAAATAATAAAAAAGTTAAAGTTCTTTTAGCACAAGCACTTTTTGGAAATCCCGATATTTTACTTTTGGATGAACCAACTAATAATTTAGATATAGAAGCAATTAATTGGTTAGAGGAATTTTTAATAAATTTTAACAATACAGTAATTGTTGTTTCCCATGATCGACATTTTTTAAATAAAGTTTGTACACATATTGTTGATATTGATTATAGTAAAATAAAGCTTTATATTGGAAATTATGATTTTTGGTACGAATCAAGTCAATTAGCTTTAAAACAAATGAAAGAATCAAATAAAAAAAAGGAAGAAAAAATTAAAGAATTGCAAGCTTTTATTGCTAGATTTTCAGCAAATGCATCTAAAAGTAAACAAGCTACTTCCAGAAAAAAAATGTTAGAAAAAATAGAACTGGATGAAATTGTTCCATCATCTAGAAAATATCCATTCATTGATTTTAAACCAACTCGTGAGTCTGGAAAAGAAATACTTAGTGTAAAAAAGTTATCAAAGACTATTGATGGAAAGAAAATATTAAATAATGTTAGTTTTACGGTATTAAAAGGTGATAAAATAGCTTTTGTTGGTAGTAATAGTATTTCTAAAACAACATTATTTAAAATATTAATGGGTGAAATGAAATATGATAGTGGTAGTATAGAGTGGGGAAAAACAATAACTAAATCTTATTTCCCACAAGATAATTCAGAATATTTTAAAAATGATGAAACAATAATAGATTGGATAGGACATTATTATAATATTGATGATGAAACTGTTTTGCGAGGATTTTTAGGTAGAATGTTATTTTCTGGAGAAGATGTATTTAAAAAAGTCCAAATTTTATCAGGGGGAGAAAAGGCTAGATGTATGTTATCAAAGTGTATGTTAGAAGCATCTAATTTTTTAATCCTTGATGAACCAACTAATCATTTAGATTTAGAAAGCATAACTTCACTTAATAATGGTCTTATTAAATATAATGGTGAAATGTTATTTTCATCTCACGACCATCAATTTGTGGAAACAATTGCTAATAGAGTAATTGAGATAACAGATAGTGGAATTATAGACAGAAAGTGTACATATGACGAATATTTAGCCAGTAAAAAAGATAATTAATTTTTAATTATCTTTTCCTAAATTGAAATTTGAACCGCACCACAAAGGTGCGGCTTTTTTGATATAATAAAAGAGCCCAACCCGGCAA
>CALVJN010000030.1 GCA_944332205.1 uncultured Bacilli bacterium
CATGCCTGGTATTTTTTTATTGTTCTTTTTTTATTATTTTTCTATAGTTTGAACTTTCCTATAAGATAAAAAAAGAACTTATATAAGTTCTTAATTTTCTTTGGCAGTTCTATCTTTAATCCAAAATGGTCCAAATTCAATAGCTTTATAATCTTCTCTATTATAATTTATAACTTTATAACCTAGTCCTGTACATTCTTTTACAGTACCATTTTCATATGTTGTTGTATGATTATTAAACCAACAGAATATTGGTTCTTCCTCATTTCTAACCTTAAAGTAATCAACAAGAACTAATGCCATCCATGCAAATAAAACAACCCAAAGTATTATATTTAATGTTTTTGAAAGTATGCTTTTTTCTTTTTTTTCATCATTATTTTTCTTTTTAGGCTTTTCATCAAAAAAATCTTCTTCTTGTTCAACTTTAACTTTTTTTTCTTTCATAACTAATCCTCCTTATTTTTTGTTTTTATACTAAAATCTTTATCTAATAATTTTTTAAGTATTGTATTTGGAATTTTTTCACCACATATTATTGAAGACATCGCATTATATAATAATCGTAGTCTTACTTTATCTTCAGAACTCATATTAGAAAATTTTAATAATAATGGATGTCCACTATCTAATAATAAATATATCTCAGCTGTGTTATTATGAAAAATAACAGAATGAGCAGATATTGAGCGATATGGTATTGTTGTAATTTCTTTCTTAGGTCTAAATGAAATAGAATTATCAAACAAAACTATTTTTTTGTCAGTAATCATTCCATGATCACGACCTACTTTATATGCTGCTAAAATTGTTTCAGAATCATATGCATAATCACTAACATATGATGGAAGATTCTTTAATTCAACTACTTTTGAAAAGTTGAAATGTTTTGTTACTTCTTTATATCTAATATATGCCATAATATCACCTACATTTAAAAGTAAAGAGCAAATAATTAATTATTATTAATAAAATTATTTACTCTTTTTTTTATTGTTCATTCCAATAATAATCTACATATTTATTGTTGTCATAATAAATACGATACATACTATTATTACCTTCAATATTAACATTAAAATCTGAAATAATATAAACATTTGCTGATTGATTAATTGCATTATGTTCTTCTTGTTTTATCCATTTTGTTCCTTGAAAGATTACATATTTTCTTTCATATCTTTCAACTTTTGTAATGTTATGAGAATTACTTATTACCTTTAATCCATTATTTCCATTACGATATACTGCAATATCTTCATTATTAATTTGACAATCTAAATGCCAACCATCTTTTGGATTATATTTTAAAACATAAATATCAGCATTGTTATTTTCAACAATAGTTCTGCTTTCCTCTGTTAAATATTTTAAAACGTCATCTTTACCGACAGCAAGTTTATATTCTCCTTCTTTAGTATTTGCCATTATTTTACCAAGATTACCTTCGGCATCATCTTTAATAGTAATTTCAGCTAATGAACTAAATTCTCTATCATCAGCGCCACCATCTTCTTGGCGAATTAAATAACTAGGCAACTTATATAATGTTGTTGTTGAAGATTTTAACATATTATATTCTGCTTTTACTACTAATTCTCTTTGAACAAATAAATATTCATCTGTACTCCATCCAGTAAACTCAACTATAGAATTTTGACCAGATAGTTTAATTTCTGTAGCAACATTAGGAGCTTCTACACTAGTACCATAATCGACAGTGACTTCTTTAATAGATGTACCATAGTAATCTTTAAATATTACTTTATATTTTCTTACTGTTTCACTATATTTTGCTGTAACGGTTAAATCTTCTTGAATATTTGTGAAATCTGTAATTTGAACTTCACCCTTATACCATCCAATAAATGTATAGTCATATTGTGCTGTACTTACTTTTTCTGGATTATCTGGTACTGTTACTGAAAGTCCAGACAAAACTTTTGAAGAATCAATAATAGTAGTACCATCATCATCTAAAAACGTTACAGTAAAATAAGTATCTCTATAATCAGGTATTTCATTGTTGTTTTCATCTTTAGCAAATACTGCTTTAAATGTCATATTTGCTGTTACTTTTGCATTTTCTTCTGGTAATACTGGTTCCCATTCATCAAATGCTATTTTATCTTCATTGTTTTCTATTATTTCTGGAACTGTTACTTCATCATAGAAGTTTAATCCTTCCAAAATATTTTCAAACTTCATTGTTCCTGTTACTAGATTTGCATATTCATTATCTACTATAAATTCTACTGTATAATGTTCATCTCTATAATCAGGTTTGTTATTTCCATTTTCATCATTTGCCCATACTGCATAATATGTTACATCTGCTGAACCAATTTTTAATTCTGCTTTAGGTTTTACTAAAGCTAAATTTTCTAGTTCTTCTAAAGTCTCAATTTTCTTTTCTGGATTTGTTTCGCTCCATCCAATAAATACTGCTTTTTCTAATTCCATTGTTTCATTATCTAAAACAGTGTAATTAGTATTTTCAAGATATTCATTTTCATCTTTTGGAACTTCTCCAGTTACTTCTTCTAATCCTTTTTCATATATTACTGAATATTTATCTTCTGAATTGTCAGGTATATTGTTATTATTTTCATCTTTAGCAAATACTGCTTTAAATGTCATATTTGCTGTTACTTTTGCATTTTCTTCTGGTAATACTGGTTCCCATTCATCAAATGCTATTTTATCTTCATTGTTTTCTATTATTTCTGGAACTGTTACTTCATCATAGAAGTTTAATCCTTCCAAAATATTTTCAAACTTCATTGTTCCTGTTACTAGATTTGCATATTCATTATCTACTATAAATTCTACTGTATAATGTTCATCTCTATAATCAGGTTTGTTATTTCCATTTTCATCATTTGCCCATACTGCATAATATGTTACATCTGCTGAACCAATTTTTAATTCTGCTTTAGGTTTTACTAAAGCTAAATTTTCTAGTTCTTCTAAAGTCTCAATTTTCTTTTCTGGATTTGTTTCGCTCCATCCAATAAATACTGCTTTTTCTAATTCCATTGTTTCATTATCTAAAACAGTGTAATTAGTATTTTCAAGATATTCATTTTCATCTTTTGGAACTTCTCCAGTTACTTCTTCTAATCCTTTTTCATATATTACTGAATATTTATCTTCTGAATTGTCAGGTATATTGTTATTATTTTCATCTTTAGCAAATACTGCTTTAAATGTCATATTTGCTGTTACTTTTGCATTTTCTTCTGGTAATACTGGTTCCCATTCATCAAATGCTATTTTATCTTCATTGTTTTCTATTATTTCTGGAACTGTTACTTCATCATAGAAGTTTAATCCTTCCAAAATATTTTCAAACTTCATTGTTCCTGTTACTAGATTTGCATATTCATTATCTACTATAAATTCTACTGTATAATGTTCATCTCTATAATCAGGTTTGTTATTTCCATTTTCATCATTTGCCCATACTGCATAATATGTTACATCTGCTGAACCAATTTTTAATTCTGCTTTAGGTTTTACTAAAGCTAAATTTTCTAGTTCTTCTAAAGTCTCAATTTTCTTTTCTGGATTTGTTTCGCTCCATCCAATAAATACTGCTTTTTCTAATTCCATTGTTTCATTATCTAAAACAGTGTAATTAGTATTTTCAAGATATTCATTTTCATCTTTTGGAACTTCTCCAGTTACTTCTTCTAATCCTTTTTCATATATTACTGAATATTTATCTTCTAAATAATCAGGTTTGTTATTGTCATTGATGTCATCTGCATATATAGCGATTACTGTTTCATCTTTCGCAATTTGAGTGTAATTACCCTCCCAATGATCAAATACTCTCTTATCATGTTTTGGAGCTTCTGGTAATGTTGCACTTAATCCTTCTTGAACTTCTACTATTGTTATTATTTCTTTTGTGTCGCCATCAATAAAAGTCACATTGTAAGAATTAACTTCTACATTTGTATTAGCTTGATAAACAGCATTAACTGTAATATCTTCCTCTACATTTGTATAACCACGTGACCATCCAACAAATGTATAACCATCATGTTTTGGTGCTTGTGGTGCTGTTGCATTCATACCATTTAAAACAGTTTGTGTTTTTATTACAGTATTTGTTAGTCCATCGACAAAACGTACAGTATAATATTCTTCATCTTCATCTAAGATACCATTCCTATTAATATCATCACCATACTCTGCTACAACGGTTAAATCTGTTATGATATTTGTAAAATCAGTTACTTCTATAGTTCTGTCTTCTTCCAAATACCATCCAGCAAATGCCATAGCATCATGTTTTGGCGCATCTGGTACTTCTGCATCCTCTCCTACAATTACTTTTTGTTGGCTTATTTCGGAATTATCGTAACCATCAATAAAGGTTACAAGCCTTGTAGCTACTGCTTGATTTTGTGGTGTACCACCTGCAAATGTTATAAAAATAAACATAAATAGAATAAATACCACAAAAACAAATATACGTTTTTTATTAAACATATAACACCCTCTCCTTTCCAAATAGCACTAAAAAGCTTTTAAATTTGAATCTATATATGCATAAATTCGACAATATTGTATCATAATATTATATTTTCGACAATATTTTTTTATTATTTCTTTATTAGAATTATTATTTTTATATTATTTTGCTAAGTTTATTAAAAGGCCAAATTCTAAAAAATACTTTTCCTGTTATATCATCCTTTGAAACAAGACCAAATTCTTTAGTTCTACTATCCTCTGATTCAGGTCTATTGTCACCTAAAACTAAATATTTTCCTTCTGGAATAACGCCATTTGGACATTCGTCTTCTTTACAAACATCTTCAAGCGTGAAACCGGTCGTTTCAATATTTTCACCCAAAAAATTTTCTGTGAATGGATTATCATTAATATATAAAACATTTTTAATATATTTTATATCTTCACCAGGAAGTCCTATAACTCTTTTAACATATGATTTACCATTAACTTTAAGAGTTACAATGTCATTTCTTTGTACTTTAAAAAAACGATAAGAAAATTTTGATACTAGAACAACATCACCTTCTTCTAATGTTGGCACCATGGAATTGCCGGCAATAGGTTGTAGTGATATTACAAATACAAAAATTATGGCAATCACTAAAAACGTAATAATGTATATTGAAACATCTCTAAAAAATTCTGATATTTCTCTAAAGTCCATAGTCACACCTCTTTCGATTACAATTATATCACATTACTTACTAAAATTAAATTTTTTCAAAAAAAAAGAACATTAATGTCCTATAACCAAACACCAAAAAAGATACCAGACATAGTAAGTATTAACCCTACTACCCAGAATAATTTCACTATATCAGTCTCTTGCCACCCCAATTTTTCAAAATGATGATGTAATGGTGTCATTAAAAATAGCTTTCTTTTAAATAATCTTAGCCAAATTACTTGTAAAATAACGCTTAAAGTTTCAATTACAAAAATACTTGCAACAACTAATAAAGTTACTTCTCTATGTGTTAAGATTGCAACTGCTGCCATAACAGCTCCCAACGCAAGAGATCCAGTATCTCCCATAAATATTTTAGCTGGATGAGTATTGAATATTAGAAATCCAAACAATGCTCCTGTTAAAATAAAACTGAATATTCCCACTTCTTCAAACCCAACTGCTAAAGATATTAAACTAAATGCAATAAAAGCAATAGCGGATAATCCCCCGGCTAACCCATCTAATCCATCTGTTAAATTAACAGCATTACTTGCTCCTATTAATATGAATAAAAGGAATACTCCATAAAACCATCCCATTTCAATGTTAATTCCAAGTGTTTTTACTACTAATGCTGTTTGACCACCTTTTTGCATATATAAATAGAAAAATCCTAAAGCTACTATTAACTGTAAAAATAACTTTTGATAAGTAGTCAATCCTTCATTATTTTTTTTCTTTATACTTAAAAAATCATCTAAAAATCCTATAAATGAATAACTAGAAAAAACAAATAATATAATAAGAAGATTAGGTGTTAAATCTATTTTCTTCGTCAATATCAGAAGAATTGTAGCAAGAATAGTTGGCAAAACAAAAATAAGTCCTCCCATTGTAGGCGTTCCTTCTTTTTTTCGATGATTTTCTCCAACAAATATACTAATCCTTTGACCAATTTTATGTTTTCTTAAAATTGGTATCAAAATAAGACCAAAAATTATTGCTGCTAAAAAGCCTATCATGACAGCAAAAACTGACTTTGTTAATAACAGAATACCCATTAAATTCACCTCAAGCTTGTATAATTATACTATATTTATTAATATATTGCTATTTATTTTTAAAAAAATTATTATATCTATTAAAATAATATTTTAATATTTAAAAAAAAAGAATTATTTTTTATATAAAATTAATAATTCAATTTTTCTTAATATTTACAATTAGGTATTCAGAATTGCTACCAGTTCTAAAAGGATATTCCCATCCACCAATACCTGAAGAAACAATAACCTGAAAATTGTTAATTTTTTTATAACCATAGTTTAAGCTATTATTATTAAATAATGTTGTAAAATAGCCAGTAGGAAATATTTGACCACCATGCGTATGCCCAGATAATTGTAAATCATATCCAAGTTGACTATTAATTTTTAAATCATATGGATGATGATCTACTATTAATAAAAATTTATTTTTATCTAAATTTTCTAGAAGTTCTGAAGATTTTTTTCTTTCTTTTTGTTTAGGAAAAACAAGATCATCTCTTCCAATTAATATTAATTCATTATTTACTTCATAAGTTTCATCTGCAAGTATAACTATTCCAGAATTCTCTATTATGGTTTGAATTTCATCATCAGTATATTTTTTATTGCTATAATATTTCGTTTTATCATGATTTCCATAAATAAAAAAGACACCATATTTACTATTTATATTTCCTAATATTTTAAATGCATTTGCTATTCCTTCTTTACTAGTATTTTCATCAACTATGTCTCCACCTAGAATAACTATATCAGCATTTAAAGTGCTTATTTCATTAACATATTTAGTTAATTTTTTTTCATTTATTGTAGTTTCAAAATGCATATCAGATAAAAAGACTATTTTATATTCATCTTCTATTTCTTTTAAAGTAAAAATATCGTATGTATTAACAATAACATTATTCATATTCCAATATGCAAATATTAAAATAAATATAACTATTGTTATGGGAATTATACCAATATTATATAGCATAGATAATTTTGAATATAGTTTATTATACTTCTTAAGAATTAACATTACTAAATCACAAAAAACTGAACAAATAAACAAATGTGAAAAAACAACAATCCATACACCGAAAGGATTACTACATAGAATTGCAATTATACTAACTAATATTATTAATAGTATTCTTACTAAAATAGATTTAGAATATTTTTTAAATAAAAATATAGTGATTCTTTTCAAAAAGAAATAAAAATAGATAGTTATGGGCAAATACAATAATAAAAATAAAAATCTATAGTATATCATTATTACCTCCTAATAAACGTTCAATTAAATATTATTTAAAACTATTATTTTTACTATTTAAATTATTTATAATTTTTTTTAAAATCATCTATGGAAAGTGGTTTAGAAAAATAAAATCCTTGGATAATATCACAGTTTAATTTTTTCAAATATTCTAATTGTTCTTTAGTTTCTACACCTTCAGCAGTAATTTGAAAATTCAATGAACGACCTAATTTCATAACATATTTTAAGATTTCTTTTCCTTTTTCACTTTCATCGCTTATGAAACTTCTATCAATTTTAATACCATAAATATCTAATGATTTAAGCATAGAAATTGAAGAATATCCAGTTCCAAAATCATCTACCAATATTTTAAAATTTGATTTTTTTAATTTTTTGATAACTTTTTGTATAACTGTGTTATCAGAAAGAATAGTTCCTTCCGTTATTTCTAATTCTATCTCTGATTTTGAAATATTATATTTGTCCATTATTGTTTCATATTCTTCAACTAAATTAAATTGTTCTATTTTTTTTCTTGATATGTTTACTGATACTGGCCCAATATTGATTTTTTCAGTTTTAAATTGATTAATTATTTTACAAACTTTTTCAAAAACATACGAATCTAAAGTAGTAATAAAACCTGTTTCTTCTGCAATTGGAATAAACATTGATGGACTTATAAATTTACCATTTTCTACTAATCGCAAAAGTGCTTCCGCTCCTATTATTTTATTATTTTTGCAAGAAAATTTAGGTTGTAAATGTATTTCTAGCAGATCATTTTCAACGCTTTTTATCAATTTATCCAACATTATTTTACTTTCTACCATATCTTTTATCATTTTATCTTCATATACTATATAAAACATATTATGATCGTTTTTAGCTAATTTCCATGCTGTTAAAGCTTTATTTTCAGCTTTTTCAAAAGAATCATCGTTGTTATCTTCATAAATTCCAAAAGTTGCTGTTATAACAAAATCACTATTGTCTATTTTCACTCTTCTAATGCTATTGTATAGTTTATTGACAAATGATATTATACTTTTTTGACCTTGGTGATTTACACAAATTAAATAATGATCTGCTGCTTTTCTGCAATTAAAACCATCTTTATTTAATCTATTCAATATTTTATATACATTAATTAAAACTTCATCACTAAATTCATGTCCATATATCTCATTTAATAGTTTAAAATTATTAATATCAAACATTATTAAAGTTTTTTTACGATTTAAATTTTTATATTCAATCTTAAATTTTTCATAAGAATAGCCACCGGTAAGTTTATCTACATATACCGCATTATATAATCTTTTATTTTTTAGATATATCATTATCGAAACTATAATAAAAATTATAGCAACTATTATAGTTACATAAATTGAAACTATTAAAGTCATTGACATTATATCTTTATATATAGCATCTGTTGTTGATGTTGGTACTATAGTTAATATATACCAATCGTTTATTCCTAGTGGTGTATAATACATATATTTAAAAGTTCTATTAAAAAACAATGTTCCATTACTTTTTAGTTGTTGAAAATCTGTTTTTAAATTTTCAACAACATTTTTGTTATAGGTATCTACTTCTATCATAATATCAAATATATTTTCAAAATCATTAAAATCTGTTTTATTGTTAGATGCTAATATTTTTTTACCATCACTTGCAACAATATAAGTATATCCATCTCCATTAAAAGTTGGAATAGAAAGTCTACCTACTAAATTGCTTAAATCATACGAGAAAAATAAAATAGCGTCTTTGTTTTCAATATTTTCACCAATAAATATGCTTATCTCATTATTTATCGGATCATCATCTAAAATAATGATACTATTTTTATTTTCTAAATTATCATAAAAATTTTCTTTTTTTATTTCAACTTTATTTTCTGTTATATAAATTGTCATTTCTTTGGAAACGATTCCGATATTTTTATAGTTGTTTTCATTATAAATTTTTTTCAAGACTTCAATAACTTCGTTATCGAATGAATCAGTTGAAGACATAGTTTTTGATAGCTGCTTTACTAAATTCTGCTGATTAATAATCTCACTTTCTACAATTAATTTATTTTGCATTCCGACTTCAGATAACATTACCTTTATTTGTTCATTCAATTTAGCATTTAAATTATTCGAATAGATATAGAATCCTGTTACAATTAAAAGTATTACTAAACATGATATAATTAAATATTTAATGTACTTATTTTTCATGAACTTCACCAAGTATATTATAACTTATATTTTATTTTTTTTTACAAAAAAATATTTTATTAAGAACAAATTAATTATTTATTCACCTAATAACAGTCTTATTTTACTATTAATATCTATTTTAATACCAGCACTTGGTGATTGTTCAATTACTTTTGTTCCAACCCCGGAATATTCAATTTCAACTGGATATAATACTTTTGTAGCATCTTTTACAGACATCCCAATTACGTTTGGTACCTCAAAATAAGTTATATCATCCCACTGTTTAACTTTTTCAATTCCCCCTTCTTGTTCTTCAATGTCAAGAGCATCTATTATGTCAAGGAGTATTTTTCTTGCTATTGGCGCTGTTGTATAACTTGATAAAAGAGCTGTATTTTTAGGATTATCGATTGCTAAATATAGTACTGCTTGAGGATTGTTAGAAGGTACTACTGCCATAAAACTCATTATATAATTATTAATTAAGTATTTACCATTTTCTACTTTTTGAGCTGTTCCTGTTTTTCCACCTATTCTATATCCTTCAATATAAGCGTATTTACCACCTCCACGAGCTACAACACTTTCTAAGCCATATCGCATAATTTTGCTTGTTTCTTCACTAATAGTTTTTCTAACAAGAGTCTTATCAAAGCTTTTAATAACACTATTGGTTTCTGGCTCCAAAAAATTTTTTACAATGTATGGTTTATACAAATTGCCACCATTTACTACTGCACTTACTGCTGTTACTTGTTGTATAGTTGTCTATTAAATGAAACTTTCTACCTAAATTATCGGAGAATATATTTATGCTTTCTCCTGTTTTAATATAAATATCTAGTTTTATCTTTTTATCGGTTTCTTTATAAACATAGATTCTATCAATTAATTCATTAAAAATATCACTGAAACACTCATCATCATTTAAGCAATTATCTAACATCTTTTTTAGTTCATTAATTTTATTTTCTATATAGTTTTTATCTTGCTTATTATTTTGTAATTCATTCAGTTTGTTTTGATTAGTAATTATTTCTTCATTAATCAAATCTACTTGTTTTTTATAATCTTCTTTAGATAAATATTCTTCCATAACAAGTTCTAATAATTTATCTTTTTTATTATTTAACATTAAAATTTTAGACTCTATATTTTTTATTTCAGATTCATTATTATTGGTTTCTAAATAATTCTTACAGTCATTTAATATTTCATCAAAAATGTGCTTTCTTCGTTTCAATAATTTATGAAACATATCTTTAAAAATGAGATCTAATTCAAATTCAAATACTCTAGGATTAGAACAGCCTTTTAAACTATCACGCCGGTATACTTGGCATTCCCATACTGGATTATTTTTCCTTTTACCAGCCGATGATCTATGATAAGTTAAGCCATGTCTACCACAATAAATTTTACCGGAATAAGTATATCTATTTTGAAATACTTTTTTATTAACTGCTCTATTTGTAAAACTATCTTGCCTTTCTTTTAATTTTTTATTGGCTCTATCCCACAACTCTTCCAATATTATTGGTGGGACATTTTCATAATCTTTATAAATAATCCAATCAGATTCATTTAATTTTTTCTTCTTCTTAGTACGGTAATCTAATACCTTCGTTTTATGACCGCAATAATATCCTTTATATTTAGGATTTTCAATAATTCTAGTTAGTATTGTTGTATCTATCCTTTTACCCTTTTTATTTTTATAACCTACGCTAAATAAATACTTTGATACTTTAGATAAACCATCGGTAGTATTAGCATATCTATCAAAGATAATTTTAATCATTTCGGCTTCTTTTTCATCAATCACTAATTTTCCTTTATCTTTTACATAACCATAAATATTGGAACAACCTAACACTGTACCACTATCAATACTTCTTTTCATACCAAAAGATACTCTTTCTGATAGTTTTCTAACTTCATCTTGAGCAATCGAAGACATTATTGTAAGTCTAAGTTCGGAATCAGGTAAGATAGTATTAATATTATCATTTAAAAAATAGACACCAACACCATCTTGCAGTAACTCTTGTGTATATTTGATGCTATCTAAAGTGCTTCTTGAAAACCTGGATATTTCTTTTGTTAATATTAAATCAAATTTATGCTTTTTGGCATCTTCTATCATTTTTAAAAATTCTTCACGTTTAAAAACTCTAGTACCACTAATACCTTCATCAATATATGAACCTATAAACTGCCAGTTAGGAACTTTACTTATATAATCATTAAAGAATGATATTTGTGCAGATAAGGAGTGCAACTGCTCATCTTTATCTGTTGATACTCTGGCATAAAAACATACTCTTAATTTTAATTCTTGCAATGGAACACCTTTCATAATATTATTCCTAACTGTATATAAGTCCATAGTAACGCCTCCTAAGTTAATATTTTGTAATTATCAATATTGTTTATATAATCATCATTAATTTTACTTTTTTCTAATGTAAGTTTATTCATTAATTTATTAATACAAAAGTTATACATTCCATCATCTATGACATTTTCTCTTTTTAAGTATTCAAGTAGTTTGATACTTGTTTCTATTTCAATTATTCTAGATGGAATTTTATTTATTGTCTCCATATACTTTGCCCTTTCTTTTAAGTTTATTTTTATAAAAACTAAAAAAGAACTTAAGGTAATAAGTTCTACAAAAATCGAAAACTTAATACCTTACGAGGACAAAATTAGACTAAACCATTATCCGAAAATATTAAGTTTTCAAATAACAATTTAGTTTTTAAATATTTAATTTTTTATAACCATTCTAGCAATTTCATAGCCATCAACATTATCTGGTAATAATTCGTCATGTTCTAAAATTAAAAATATTTCTGCAAGAAGATCTATTTTCTCTTTAAAAGATAATTTTTCAAATAAGGGTATTATGGATTTTATAGATAATATATTCATAAATAAATTTAAGTACATCTCATAAATTATTCCTTTAATATCAACAAAAAAGTGGCTACTTCTTATATAAAAAGTGACCACTCATAATTATTTTATTAAAAATATGTGTTTCCTCTAGTTTTTAATTTAATTTATATAACACCTTCTTTCAAAACAAAAAGAGAAGAATAAAAAAATAGACTCATCCAATAAGGACGAATCTATCATGGTACCACCTTAATTTATATAACTAATTAAATTAATTATATATCTCTATATCTTAACGTGCATTTTTTGTAATGATTGCATAGAACGAAAAGAGAAACCTGTTGTAAGAGTTTTGTCAACAGAAGAAAAAAATGAGAATAGGCAAATGAAATATCAACAAAAAATTTCTGAACGCTCTAATAACAATATTACTATTATAAAATATTATGGAGCTAAAGAAAAATTAACTGCCAAATGTAATAATTGTGGATATGAATGGAAGATAAGAGCTGACCATTTACTGGAAAGGCCATATTGTACAAAATGTAAGAATAGATAAATATAAAAAAAACTCTATAGACTATAAAGACAAATATTACTCTTTTTATTTTTTTTAAAATATGATATATTATAATTAATTATTTATAAGGAGGTGAAATAATGAAAAAAAGTCTTATTACAAGTATTCTAGTTATTTTAATGTTATTTACGATTACTGGTTGCGGTTCAAGTTCGGAAAAGGGAGAAACTTCTGGAGGAGATTCTAATTTAAAAAACGATATTACAAGTTTTATAAAAAGTAATATGGTATCTGACTGGACTTATACAAACGAAAAATTAAAAGTTAATGATGACAATAGTGTAGAAATTATTTTTAATAATGTAGAAGATTGGTCAGGTTGCGGTTATAGTGCAAATATTGCAGCTGTCAAGTTAGCATCAAATAAAAATGAAATATTAAATAAAATTCCAACAATTACATTTATATGTCGAAATTCTGAATTAGTAAAAGTAGCAAAATCAGAGTATACTAATTTGTATAATATAACTTTAGAAAATGTTGAAAGCAATGTTAAATATTATGATGCAAATGATAACCAAATAAATGATACTGTTGAAAATGGATATAAGAATAGTTGCAGTAGTTATACATACAAAGAAATATTTAGAAATCCAGAAGACTATTTAGGTAAAAAAATAAAAATAACTGGTGAAGTAATTCAAGTAATGGAACAAAAAGATAGTGGAAAAGATTATTGGTTACTAAGAGTAAATATGACAAAAGATGAATGGGGCTATTACGATGACACAGTTATGGTGTGGGTTGAAAAGAGTGTCGTTAAAGGAAGAATAATTGAAGATGATATATTTACTTTCTATGGACAAATATTAGAACCAACTACATATACAACTGTACTTGGTGCTGACCAAACAGTTCCAACTGTATTAGCGCAATATGCAACTTTAGTTAGTTAATTAGAATTAATATAAAAAGGTAGTAAAAACACTACCTTTTCCTAAATTGAAATTTGAACCGCACCACAAAGGTGCGGCTTTTTTGATATAATAAAAGAGCCCAACCCGGCAA
>CALVJN010000031.1 GCA_944332205.1 uncultured Bacilli bacterium
TAATCTCATCTCCTTTATTTTATTATAACAAAAAAAGTAAACAGTTTTTTTCTGTCTACTTTTATTTTACAACTTCATATTTTATAATGAGCTTTTTATTTTAATAATTTTTTTTCTTCTGTAGTCTCTTTTTCTAATATTACAGTTGCTTCTTTTATACTTTCTTTTATATTACTTTTTCTTTTACAAAGTATAAAACCAATAATTTCTATAATAGAATAAACAATAATAAATAATCCAACAATTCTAAATGGTAAATTTTGAATAAATGCTAAAGAAATAGAAAGTGCAATTATTAATAAGGCATTTACAAAATAAATAATTTTTTCACCTTTGGGTTGTTTAAAAGTATTTATTAATCTATTGATTCCAACATATAGTAGAAAGATTGAAACTGTTAGTCTTAAAACTGTTTCAATGGCATCGAAGAAAACAATCGAGCAAATTATAGTTATCATTCCAATTAACATATAAATCATGCCATTTACAATTTCTTTTTTATTTGGGTTAAATTGTGCTGTTTGATAATAAACTAATAGTTTAAATATTCCTATTAATATTGAGAAAGCTCCAAGTATATATATTACAAATTTAACAACTCCGTTAGGATTGGTAAAAAGTATTATACCTAAAATAAAAAATAAGATTGCGTTGAATAGTGATTCTCCCATATTATAAGTTTTTACTTCTATTTTTTTCATAAGTCCTCCTATTAATAAATTAATTATATATTAAAGATTAAGAAAAGTATAGTTAATTGTTATATAAAAATATAGAAAAAATAAAAAAATATGTTAAAATATAAATAGGAGGTTTTCTTATGAGAAATATAAATTTGTTAGTTAATAATGGAATTAATGTTAATGATAGTTTAGATCTTCTTGGAGATATTGATACTTATAATGATATTTTAAAAGATTTTTTTGATGAAGCAAGCGAAAAATTAGTAAAAATTGATGAGTATAAAAATAAAAATGATATGGCTAATTATGCAATTTTAGTTCATTCTTTAAAAAGTGATGCTAAATATCTTGGCTTTACTAAATTAGCTGAATTAGCATATAACCATGAAATTGAAAGTAAAAATAATAATAGTATTTATGTTAATGAACATTATGAAGAATTAATAAATGAAGCTAATAGTATAATTAAATTAGTAAATGAGTATTTTAATAGTACAGCAAATGAAGAAAATAATGATATAAATGATAATATTAAAAAATCTATTTTAATTGCAGATGATTCTAATATTATAAGAAATATTATAGAAAAAATGATTGGTGAACAATATAAAGTTATAATGGCTGAAGATGGAATGGAAGCAATTAATAAAATCAATGAAAATAGTGATAATTTAATTGGAATTTTTTTGGATTTATACATGCCTAATGTTAATGGATTCGAGGTTTTAAAACATCTTAAAGAAAATAATATGTTTAATAAAATTCCAGTAGCTATAATTACAGGTGATGATTCTAAGGAAACAATTTACAAAGCGTTTGATTATCCTATTGTTGATGTATTAGCCAAACCATTTAATGAAAATGATGTAAAGAGGATAATAACTGCTATGTTAAACTTAAAATAATTAGACAAGAAAACTTGTCTTTTTTATTAGAAAAAAAATTGTTTTAAAAATAGATGATATTACTATAATTTGATATTGTAAAAAAAATAAATATATTGTAGACTTTAAATATAAATAATAATACTAGGAGGAAGTATATGAGAAATAAAAAAGGCTTTACCTTAATAGAGCTATTAGCAGTAATAATAATATTAGGAATATTAATGATAATAGCAATACCAGCAGTAACAGAGTATATATCATCATCAAGAAAGAGTGCCTATATAACAACAGCATCAAGATATATAGATGGAGTAAGAAATAAGATAAATGCAGCAGAAATACCAGTCTATGATAAAGAGACAACATATTATATACCAGGAAGTTGTGTCTCAATGGAAAAAGGAGGAAAAAGTCCATATGGAGACTGGGAAGAGTATTATGTAGTAGTAACATATGATGGAACTAGTTATGACTATTATTGGACAAGTAGAGATGAAACAAATACAGGAATATATTTGACATATCAAGATTTATTAGATGTCGATAGAATAGAGAATAATGTAACAAGTATTTCTACAAATATTGGTGTAGGAGATAGAGAAAAGATATTATTATTAAAGGATAGTTGTGATATAAATGATGCAGAAGAATTAGTAGCAATAAGTAGTATACCTGAAAAGGGAACAAGTGATGGAAGTGAAACAGAAGAACCAGGTAATATAACATATAAAGAAGAAATATTAAATGGAACAGATCCAAAAATAAGTGGAGCATTAATACCAATAACAATAGAAGATGATGGAACAATAAAGAAAGCAGATACAACAAGTAAATGGTATAGTTATGAAGAAAAAAGATGGGCAAATGCTGTTATATTAAAAGATGAGGGTAATAGTTATAATAATGGAGAAGTAATACCAGAAGAAGAAATAGAGAGTTATTTTGTATGGATACCAAAGTATAGTTATAAGTTATGGGATTTAGGAAATTATACAAGTAATACAGAAATAGATGAAAGTAAAGTACATTCAATAGATATAAGATTTGGCAACATCAACACAAGTGATACTGTAGAAGGAGAATGTACAACACCGAAAGTATCAGGAGAAAGTGGAAACTGTGAAGTAGGAGATTATATGACCCATCCGGCTTTTCTAGCTTTTAACACGACAGGAATGTGGGTAGGAAAGTTTGAAACAGGATATAGTGGGGCAACAAGTATATCTGGAGCGAATAAGAATACAACAGAAGTGAATAAAGTGATCGTAAAACCAAATGTCTATAGTTGGAGAAACATTCAAGTAGCAAATGCTTTTACAGTAAGCTACAATTATAAAAGGGAGTTAGAATCCCATATGATGAAGAATACAGAATGGGGAGCAGTAGCGTATTTATCACATTCTAACTATGGAATAAATGGTGAAATAAGAATAAACAACAATTCAAATTATTTAACTGGATATGCAGCGATAAATGAACCGACAAAAGATTATCCAGAATATACTGATTATGGAACAAGTAGTAGTGTAACTCAAGCTTATAATACCTCTACAGGTTATTTAGCAAGTACAACAGGGAATATAACAGGAGTATATGATATGTCAGGAGGGGCACATGAATATGTAATGGGAGTGCAAGTAGCTGAAAGTGGACTACCATTATCAGGAAGACATAACATATATAACTCAGGATTTAATGGCACATTAGGTTGCCCAATATGTGATGTAGGAACAGTAAGTGGAGTAGATAGCAGTATAATTAGTGTAATCAATGGAATAAATTTACCTAGTAGTAAATATTATGATAGTTATAAGGTAAATAGTAATGGAAATATGAGAAATAGGATATTAGGAGATGCAACAGGAGAGATGGGACCATTTGGGACTATTCAGACAACAGGAACAATAGAACAATGTGGAGAAAGTGGAATATGTAATAGGCCAGTAGGTTCATGGTATGGTGATACATCATCGTTTGTTCACGCTAGTTACCCTTGGTTTTACCGTGGAAGCCATTATACCTATGGTTCTGGATCTGGGGTATTCTTTTTCATCGTCAGTTATGGGCATGCTGGCAGCGGAGTTTCTTTCCGCTTAGTTTTATGTATATAGTTTTTCTACATGTGAAAAACTTAATCTTGATCTTTGTGGTTTAATAAACAATCGAAGTGTATAGATAATATAGATGAATTTAATAATAAAAAAATTATACTGATTGTATTTATTACAATTGGTATTTTTTTTATAAAATAATATTTTTTTAATTTAGGAAATAAACTTGTCATTTCATCATAATATTTTATAGGTGAGTACTAGTGAAAAAAGTTTATATTATATTAATGATAGTAATTTGTTTTTTTGGCAATGTTAATTTTGTAGATGCAGTATCTGATACAGCAACTTCTACTGTTGTTATGGATATTGATAGTAAAAGAATACTTTATGAAAAAAATAAAGATGAAAAAAGATTAATTGCGTCAATTACAAAAATTATGACTGCTGTTGTTGCAATCGAAAATAAAAACTTGGATGATATGGTAACAATTGGAGAAGAAGTTCTTCCTATGTATGGGTCTAATATTTATATTGAAGTTGGAGAAAAAATGACATTGCGTGATTTGCTATATGGTTTACTGTTAAGAAGTGGAAATGATGCAGCTGTAGCTATTGCAACTTACGTTGGTGGAACAGAAGAAAAGTTTGTTGAAATGATGAATGCTAAAGCTCAAGAGTTGGGAATGAAAAATACTATATTTAGAAATAGCCATGGTCTAGATGAAGATACTCAAAATTATTCAACAGCTTATGATATGGCATTGTTGTCTAGCTATGCTAACACTCTTTTAGAATATTGTGAAATAACTAATACAAAAAAGTGGACTGTATCAAATGATTTAAAATCTTATATTTGGTACAATCGTAATAAATTATTAACAACATACGAATATGCGACCGGTGGTAAAACAGGTTATACTCCCAAGGCTGGAAAAACTTTAGTTACAACTGCTAATAAAAATAATTTAAATTTAACAATTGTAACATTAAATGATAATAATGAATATGTCACTCATGAGAGCCTTTATGAATATATATTTTCAAAATATGAAAATGTACTATTAATAGATAAAAATAATTTTTATGTTGATGATTATTTTTATGATGGAGAAATCTATGTAAAACAAAGTTTTTCATATCCTCTTACTAAAACAGAAAAAAAGTTAACTGAAACAATTGTCAGCATATATAAATTAGATGATTATAAAAATAATGATAAAGTAGGAGAAGTTACTGTTTTATTAAATGATAAAGAGTTATATAAGGAAAATATTTATATACGAACAGAAGAAAAAAAAGAACAAGGATTGTTTTCTAAAATAATAACATTTTTTAAAGGATTGTTTAATTTATGATGAATAAACTATGGGCATTTTTTATAATAATAGGTATAACATTTGCTATTTTTTCAGGAAATATAGATATAATTAATAAAGAAATTATCGAGTATCCAAATGAAATTTTTAATATATTTATATCTATGGTTCCTCTTATGGTAATTTGGAGTGGCATTATGAATATTGCAAAAGATGCTGGATTATTAAATAAAATTTCTAAATTTATGAGCCCTCTTTTTAAAATAATTTTTCCAGATATCCCTAAAGGACATGAATCTTTAGACTATATTGCCTCTAATTTAACAATAAATATGTTGGGAATTCATAATGCATCAACTCCATTTGGATTAAAAGCTATGAAAAGTCTAAATGAATTAAATAAAAATAAAGAAGAAGCTTCAAGAAGTATGATAACATTTTTAGTTTTAAATACTAGTGGTGTTACTATCATTGCTACAGATATACTTGCAATTAGAAGTATGTATAATGCTACTAATCCTACAGATATATTACTAGTTACAATAATAGGAACTATTATTACTACTTTTGTAGCACTAATTTTAGATAGAATTTTTTATTATTTTAAAGGAAGGTAACTATGAATTTAGTTAAAATAGGTAATTTAATAATACCAATAGTAGTACTTCTTATTATAATTTATGCATTAAGAAAAAAAGTGAAAATATATGATAGTTTTATTATAGGTGCAAAGGAAGGGTTAGAACTTGCTATTTCTGTTCTGCCATATTTAGTTGCAATGCTTTTTGCTACTAATATTTTATTAAAGAGTAATATTTTAAATTATGTTTTTGATATTTTTTCTCCAGTTATTGATTTTTTTAAAATTCCAAAAGAAATTTTGCCAATGGCTTTAGTAAGATCAATATCTGGAAATGCATCTTTTGCAGTTATGGTTGATTTAATAAAGAATTTTGGACCGGATTCTTATATAGGAAGAATTGCTTCTGCTATTCAAGGTTCTACTGATACTACTATTTATGTTTTATCACTTTATTTTGGAAGTATAGGAATAAAAAAAATAAAATATTCATTATGGGTTGGATTGTTAACAGATTTGACTTGTTTAATTGTTAGTATAATATTAGTTTCATTTGTTTTTGGAAACTTTTAATGATATAATTCATCTAGGTGATTTTATGGAACGTTTACAAAAAGTTATTGCAAGAAGTGGTATTGCTTCAAGAAGAAAAGCAGAAGAATTGATTTTAAATGGTAAAGTAAAAGTTGATGGTAAAATTATATTAGAATTAGGTACTAAAGTTAGTGAAAATTCAAAAGTAGAAGTAAATGGAGTTTTAATATCAAAAGAAGATAAAGTATATTATTTACTTAATAAACCTCGTGGAGTAATAACTTCTACTAAAGATGAATATAATAGAAAAACTGTTGTTGATTTAATTGAAGAAGATAAAAGAATTTTTCCAGTAGGAAGATTAGACTATGATACAACTGGAATTATATTGTTAACAAATGATGGACAATTGTCTAATTTATTAATGCATCCTAAAAATGAAGTTGATAAAGTATACATAGCAAAAATTAAAGGAATAATTTTACCTAAAGATTTAATGCAATTAAAAAGTGGAGTTATTATTGATGGTAGAAAAACTAAAAAAGCTAGAGTTAAATTAAAGAAGATAGATAAAATTAACAATACTTCTATTGTTGAATTGACAATACATGAAGGTAGAAATCATCAAGTAAAAAAAATGTTTGAAAGTATTGGTTATGAAGTATTAAAGTTAAAAAGAGAGAAAATAGCTTTTCTTGATTTATCTGGATTAAAATCAGGTGAATATAGGAAATTAAATCCTAAAGAAGTAAAAAAATTATATGCAATTGAAAGTGAAAAGCAATAATTTAAATATTAATAAATTGTATTAAATATGAAAAGTGAATATATGAAAATATTATACTATTTTTTTAGATATTCTTTAATTATATTTATAGGATATTTAATAAAATTTGTTGTAATTTATAGTATATTTAATTTACCTTATATTGTCATTATTGTATATAATTATTTAGCAATTTTATATGGTATAAAAAAACCATTAGAAATAAGAAAAGATATAAAATATAATAAGATATTATGTCCTTTAATATTTATGACAACACTTTTAAATACTATATTTATGGCTTTATTAAGTATACCATTTAGTAGATGGTTTATAATATCTACAATTAATATAATTGAATTAATTTTTATGAAGCCTAATTATGAAAAAAATGAAGAGAAAACACAAAAATATATAGAAGAGTATTTTAAAAATAAAAAATAGATGATTAAAAAAAGGAATGTATTTATACATTCCTTTAAACTTTATTTTTCAATTTCAATTGCACTAGTTGGGCAATTTTCACTAGCTTCAGTAGCATCATTTAATTGATTTTCTTCAATTTTTTCTACTGTAACTTTAGCAATGCCTTCATCATCTATTTCAAATACTTCAGGACAAATAGCAGCGCATGATCCACACCCAATACAAGCATTTTTATTAATTTTTACTTTCATAATAACATCCTTTCATAGTGATTATACAATAATACTAATAATTTTACAATTACATTTTTACATATTTTTACATGATGCTAAAATGTGCTGTTTTTTTTTGAATAGTTGTATGATAAAATTAGTGTATATATAAGAGGTGATAATAATGGAAAGAAGAAGTGATAGATATAATAATTCACAAGATACTTCTAAAAGAAACAGCCGTGTTCAGAAAAACAAATACTTATATGATGAATTGAATAATAAGATAGGATATGAAGAAATTTCAGTAGCGGATACTGATACACAAATTGATTTATCATCTCTAAATTTTGAAAATCCTAGTCGCGAAGATTATCAAAAAATAAAGGAATATAAAACACTATTACAAGATAATAGAGGTACTAAAATTGAGGTAGAAAAAAAAGAGACAAGACCTAAAGTTTTTGATATTAATAAAGTATTAGAAGATGCTAAAAAGAATAGACAAGAGGAAGATGAACTAGAAAAGAAAAGAAATTTAAAAGAAGAGGAATATAGTGTTCTTTCATCGCTAAACAGAAAATATTTACACAAAAAAGATTTTTCAGAAAAAGATAGTGATGAATTAAAAGAACTTATAGATACTATAACTTCTAAAACATTAGTTAATGAAATAAAAGATGAAGAAGAAAAAGAATTGTTAAGCGATTTATTGGCAACTACTATAGATGTTAAATTAGAAAAAGAATTATCTACTACTGAGATTAATAATTTATATGAAGAACAAAAGCAAATTGATAAAGATGAAAATATTGAAAATTCTTTTTATACTAATTCTATGGAGTTAAATAAAAAAGATTTAATTGAAGAATCAGATGATATTGAAGAAAATAATGATGAAGAACAAAAAAAACATAGTGTTTTTAAAATATTTATAATAATCATAATACTGATGCTATTGATTGTGGTGGTAATGTATTTTTTGTTGAAACATTTTGGAATCTCATTTAGTTAAAGTTATTTTATTATAACTTTTTTTCATATAATTTTATTAGGTGAGTATCTTGAAATTTAAATATAAGTTGATTTTTGTTAATTTATCTTTGTTATTATTAGCAATATACAATATTATAATTATAAATAGATTTTCTGGTGATAAAATAACTGAATATTCGACAATGTTAGCTAGTAAAATAACTAAGTATGTAGTAACAAAAGCTTATGAGCCAGAAATTTTTGATATAAATGATAATTTATATGAAATTGTTCAAGATAATGATGGTTATATTAAAACAATAATATATGATACTATGGAGGTAAATAAATTATTAAGTATTATAAATGAAAATGTTTATGATATGTTTGATAGTTTGGAAAATGGAGTTTTAAAACAAATTAACATAAGAGAAAATATACTGACAAATGATAATAAAAGTAAGTTTGATGATGGGATAATACTAGAAATACCATTAGGAATTGTTACAAATAATTTTTTATTTTCAAATCTTGGACCAAAAATTCCAATTAAAATATCTTTAACTGGTGAGTTTGAATCTTGTATATCTACAAGCGTTGAAGAGTATGGTATGAATAATGCATTAATATCTATATATATTGATATAAGAGTTACGGAGCAAATAACTATGCCTTTTGTTACTGAAAAAGTAGTTATTGAGAACAAAATACCAATATCTATAAATGTTATTAATGGAAAAATACCTAATTATTATTTAAGTAGTTTTGACAAAACATCAAATGTATATAAACAAATAGGTTGAAGATATGCTATAATTAAAATGGTGGTTATGTGAGAAAAATAGTTATAATTGGAAACGAATATGAAATTATAAAAGATGATTACTTATCTTTTAATCTTTGTGATTTTGAAAATATAGTTACTGAATATTTTGAGCCTTATGATTATATTTTAGGTGATTATTCTTATGGAAAGTTAAGACTGAAAGGTTTTTATTCGTTTGATAATAAAAATGTTAACGAGATTAATAATTTTAGTAATATTGATAATTACATAATAGAATTTTGCGCCTATAAATGTAAATATTTTATTTTAAAAAAAATAAAAAAAATATAAATTGAGTTGAAATGTATTGTAAATGTGATAAAATATTAATATAAAGGATAGGAGGATTTTTTATGGATGATGAAAGCAGAATGATGTCTATTGTGTTAGAAGATGGGTCAATAGATGAAGTTGAATTTTTACTATCATTTAAATTTACTGATAACAATAAAGAATATATGATTTATACAAAAAATGAAAATGATGAAAATGGAAATGTTACTATTTATGTAGCATCTGTTGATAGAAAAGAAGGAAATGATCCTAAACTAGGTGGTATTACTAGTGAAGAGGAATGGACAAGAATAAAGAATGTGTTAAAAGAATTATCAAAAAATGTGGAATAACAGATTGGAGGGGTTAATATGACCAACGAATTGAATAATGATATTATTGTAGTTAATGGAAGCCCAAAGCCAAGTTTTCCACAAAGTATTGAAAAGCAAAGCGGCCAAGTTTTCGCTAAAGCTAAAATGACCAGTTTAACGTTTAGAACATTATTAGATAATATTTTAAATGGTACTATTGATAAGGCAAGTGCAGTTCTTAATGGAAAAATAAAGAAAGTTAAAGGAGAAATTTATATTGCTGAAGCACAAAAGACTGTCGAAGCTGTAAATGACGATGCTATGAAATCTTTGGTTGGAAATCAAGCACCTGTTAGAACTGTTGCTATTGAAGATAAAGAAGAGAAAAATGTTTCAATTAAAAAAAATTACAACAATGCAATTAGTTTGGATTCTAATATAGCTGTTATTGATTTTGAAGATTGGTTGTTAAATAGAAAAAAAATAACTTTTAATAGCACTGGATCTTTTTTGCGTCGATTATTGATACCTAAAAAACTAGTACAAGCTTGTGTAAATTATAGTAATAAATTTAGTTCAAAATCTTCAGCAATCACACAAGTGTTGCCAAAGACAAGTGGTAATTCATTAACTGTTGAGGAATCACGTGATAATAATGATAATAAAAATAAAATAGCAAATTGGAGAACTATTTTTAGTAATGTTGAATTATCTAATGAAATTATCCCAGAGACAAATGGTATAGATTTTCAAATGGATAAGGAAACGGAGATTACTACTAAAGAAAATGTAAAAATATCGCCTGAAGAATTGAATGCTAGAAAGTTAAAAGCACAGATTGGCGATGAATTGAAAAGCATTAGAAGACTTCAAAAAAATTTGGGTGGAAATACCCAATTTAACAATGGCCTTATTGAAAGAGAAAATAAAATATTACAAATGCTTTCTGAGTTAATTAATATACCTTTAAACCCAAAAAAGCAATTTGATTCGGAATCTAAAGATACAACTTTATTTCAAAAAACTATTGATTCTATAGTTGGATATAAAGAACCATTAACTGATGAACAACATAAAAAAGAAGAAGAAGAAATGCAGAGATATTATTCTGATCCTAATGTGCAAGAAATGATTTATGATTTGCAATTGAAAAACTTTTTGTTTAGTATGAATCAAGAAATTGCAGCTGAAAAAATATCAGCAGCTGAAAGAAAAGATAATGAACGAAGGGCTTCTATGTCGGAAGCATTAGATTTATTAGATTCTTCCGATCAAGAATTTTTAACTGATAATAAATCATTATCTGATGTAGAAGAACAATCTGAAATTTTATTTGAACAAGATGGTCAAAGACAAATATTGCAAGAGGGAGCTAGTGAACAAGCAAGAATGTTATTTGAACAAAATAGGCAAAGACAAATATTGCAAGAAGGAGCTAGTGTACAAGCAAGAATGTTATTTGAACAAAATAGGCAAAGGCAAAGATTGCAAGAAGGAGCTAGTGAACAAGCAAGAATGTTATTTGAGCAAAATAAGGAAAGGCAAAGATTGCAAGAAGGAGCTAGTGTACAAGCAAAAATGTTATTTGAACAAAATAGGAAAAGGCAAAGATTGCAAGAAGGAGCTAGTGAACAAGCAAGAATGTTATTTGAACAAAATAGGCAAAGACAAATATTGCAAGAAGGAGCTAGCGAACAAGCAAAAATGTTATTCAATCAATATAATAAAAAATCTTATACTATAACTGATATTAATAGTAGATATGGTATTATTCAGCAATCTTCAAAACCAATTAGAATTAATTCAAGGCAAATTCAAAGTATTAGAGATAAGAGAAAAAGCTTACAAATAAATGATTCATTAATAGTATCTTTGAAGGAACAGTTAGATCAACTTGGATTGGGAGAAGAACCTAATGGACCGGTTCTTGCTAAAGTAGCTTAAAACATTGTAAATTTTAAATTTACAATGTTTTTTTGTGTAGAATTATTCAACTATTTATACATATTATTTAATTGAGGTAATAATATGAAAAATGTAATAGAATATTTTTACAAAATTAAAGTAGATACAATAAAATATGCAGATAATAAATATTACATAAAATCGAATAATGATAATTATTTATTACAAGAATTTAATAGAAAAATAGATTTTAAAATTTTAAAAGAAAGTCAACTTTATGAAAAATTTCATAAAGTTATGTTTAATTTTTATGGCGGTATAGTAACTAATTATGAAAATAACAATTATATATTATTAAAAGTAAATATTGAAGAAAAAAATAGAATAATAAATTTTAATGATATTATAAATATTGCGGAGTTAAATGTAATAACAACATTTACTGAATTAAAGTGGGATATTTTATGGTCTAATAAAATAGACAATTTTGAAAGTTATATAATGAATAAAGATTTAAATTTTGATTTCCGAGAATATTATGATTATTTTATTGGGCTGGGAGAAATAGCAATAATATATTATCAGTATGCAAAAAATTATCCGGTTAAATACGGATTTACTTATAATAGAATTAGGAAAAATTTTACTTTATATGATTTATATAATCCATTAAATGTTGTTATTTCTTCTCCGGTAAAAGGAATAGCAGAATATATAAAGGAAATGTTTTTTGATGAGAATATGTTAGAAATTGAAATTATTAAAAATTTAAACT
Organism: uncultured Bacilli bacterium; assembly: GCA_944332205.1. Taxonomy (GTDB): domain Bacteria; phylum Bacillota_I; class Bacilli_A; order RF39; family UBA660; genus RUG13868. The sequence continues at coordinate 12,527 of CALVJN010000031.1, forward strand.
TGAATTATTATGAAACTATTTTGTTTATATGCAGATTAATATTTCCAACATATTTTTTTGATATATTTCATCATGGAGAGAAAATTAATATTGATAAAATAAAAAAAATTATTACTTTAATTCCAAAGTATGAAAAATATTTAAAAGAGATTTTTGAAGTTATAAAAAAAAGATATAGTTTTATACCTTTAATTGAGTGGTTAATGTTTTAGTCTTTTTTTATTACTTCTTTAATTTCAGGAATTTTATTTTTTAGAATATTTTCAATTCCTTCTTTAATTGTTATATCAATCATTGGGCAGTTGCTACAAGCACCTGTTAATTTAATATATACTTTTCCATCTTCATAGTCAATAAATTCAATATCCCCACCATCATTTTGTAAAAATGGTTTTATTTGATTAATTTCATGTTTTATTCTATCCTTAATTTCCATTTCAATCACCAAAAATATTATATAAATAAAATTTAAATTAGTAAAGCAAATTAGTTGTCAACTTTAATATTTATTGTTATAATCAGTAAATAGGGTGGAAGTAAAATGACTAAATATGAAAAAGATAAAATTGTGTTAGGATATGTTACTGGAATAGAGAAATATGGTATTTTTGTTAATTTAGATGAATACTATAATGGTTTAATTCATATTTCAGAGATTTCATCTGGATTTGTTAAAAATATTAATGATTATGTTAATATTGGTGAAACAATAAAAATGAAAGTAATAGATGTTGATGATAAAAATCATCATGTAAAGTTAAGTATAAAAAATATTAATTATAGAGGAGCAAAAAAAAATAAAAATAAAATTATGGAAACAGGTCATGGCTTTTTGACACTAAGTGAAAAACTACCAAAGTGGATTGAGGAAAAAATAACTGAATTTGAAAATAATGATAATTTATAAATAAATAATAATAAAATAATATAAATATCAAAAAATTTGTTGACAAAAAAAGTACTAAATGATATATTTAATACTGTCATATGTGACGTGCAGAGTTTTGGGCGATTAGCTCAGTTGGTTAGAGCACCTGCCTTACAAGCAGGGGGTCATAGGTTCGAGTCCTATATCGCCCACC
>CALVJN010000032.1 GCA_944332205.1 uncultured Bacilli bacterium
GCTTTTTTAGGTTTTTAACCGTTTTTTTATTTTACAAAGGTTTATTTTATATATCTCCACACTTTGGAAACGCTATCGATATTTTTCTATTATTTGACTAAAACTGTATTTTATGATAAATTGTAGTATATAAATCTTAGATGGAAACATAACTTTAATTTACTTTTATATAAAGTTATTGGTTTAGTAGAAAATAACACAATAGCATTTAAATTTCTATTTTTGAGTAAAATGTAAATATTTTTGGTTAATTGTTGTATTTTAGAATATCAAGCAGTTAAAGGGAGAGTTTATGGAACTTAATGGTGGTAAGGTAGATTTTGCTGATTTATCAGTATCTGAAAAAAAAGAATATTTAGAATCATTAAAAAAGCAATGTCTTGGAATAAAATCGAATCAACTTAAAATAGGACAAGCATTAATTAAATCCTTATATCCTATAATGAGAAAGTATAAAATTGAGATTCAAGGGGAAGAAAATATTCCACTTGATTCAAATGTTTTATTTGTTGCAAATCATAGTAATTCACATGATATATTTACTGCGTATGAAATGTTTTCATTTCTTAATAGATGTGGAAGTGTAATGGTTGCTACCGATTGTTTATCTCCAGTTACTACACAAATTTTTAATATTTCAAATGCAACTTTATTAGATAGACGAGTCAAGAAAGAAAGAAGTCAATCTGTTTTAAATTTATCAAATAAAATATTAAATGGAAATGATGGATTAATATTTGGTGAAGGAACATGGAATTTGCATCCGTATATGTCTATGCATAATATACAAAATGGGGCTAGTAAAATTTCTCTTATTACTCAAGTACCAATTATTCCAACTATTATAGAGTATATAGAAAAAGATGAATTAGTTACTTCTGATGCTCAATTATTTAGTAAATGTATTATAAGATTTGGTAACCCAATTATGATAAATCTTAATGATGATTTATCATTACAATCAGCTCGTATAAAAAATGAAATGAGCGTTATGAGAAAACAAATATGGAATGATTATGATATTAAAAAAGGAAGTATAGATATAGTAGATCCTCAAATTTATCTTAATCACACTTATGCAAAAAAATATAAAGCTTTTGGTTTTACATATGATTCAAAAACAGAACAAGAATATTTATTATTTACTAATGGTGAAAAAAAGGAAAATGAATATACGATGGATGAACAAGGCAATTTTGTTCCTGGAATTACTGAAAAAAGCAGAAAACTTGTAAAAACAAAAAAATAGTTTTTCAGTTTTTTAGATGGAAAGATGATAAAATAATATCATAAGAAGAGAAGTGATTTTATGTACGGTATTTATAATTTATATATTCCTGTGTGTGGATTGTTAATATCTTTAATTTGTAATTTAGTATTTTTTACAAAGGCAAGAGCGAAAAATAAGGAAACAGCGATTTTTTCAAGAGAATTAATTTATAGTCTAGTTGATAGTATTCTGATGGTTGCTATTATATCTATTGCACTTTTTAAACCAAACAAGATAAAACTAATGGAATATTTAAATAAAATCGATTATGCTATGTATATATTGTTTACAAGTAATTTATTTTTATATGTTTATTATGTAACTACTCCATATGATGAAAATAAAAAGTCTAAATTATATAATATGTTTTTTTGGTTAACAACAGCTTTTGATATTTTTTTTATGATTCTTTTATTATTTATGAAAGTTGATGTACATGTGTCTAATAATGCTTTATATAGTGATGGACTCGCATTGAGTACTACTATTATTGGATGTGTAATTTATTTTATAGCTATAATTATTTGTTTAACTGTTAATGTAAAAAAAGCAATATCGAAGAAGTTAGCACCGTTATATTCGCTAATAATATTTTTTATTTTTGTTATATTACTTAATCAAATAGATAAAACAATAGTAGTAATATCAGCTGTTTTGGCATTTGTTAATCTTATTATGCTTTTTACTGTTGAAAATCCCGATATGAAAATGGTCAATGAAATAATGTTGGCCAAAGATCAAGCTGAAAGAGCAAATAGAGCTAAATCGGATTTTTTATCAAGTATGAGCCATGAAATTAGAACTCCACTAAATGCAATTGTAGGTTTGTCAGAAGATAATCTTTCATATGAAAATCAATTGCCCAATGAAGTTATTGAAAATTCAAAGGATATAGTTAATGCCTCTCAAACGTTATTAGAAATTGTTGGAAATATTCTTGATATAAATAAGATTGAAGCAAATAAAATGGAAGTTGTTGAAGAAATATATAATTTTAAAGAAGAAATATTGAATATGTGTAAGGTAACTCAAACACGTATTGGAGAAAAGAATGTAATGTTTAATTTATCAATTTCTGATGATATACCTTATGAATTAGTTGGTGATAAAGGAAAAGTTAAAGTAATAATAAATAACTTATTAACAAATGCAATTAAATATACAGATGTAGGAAAAATTGATTTGAACATAAAATGTATTAATAATATCAATAAAAACATATCTAATATAATAGTAACTTGCCAAGATACTGGAAAAGGAATTAAAGCTGAATTAATAAATAGATTGTTTACTAAATTTGATAGATTAGATGTAGAAAAAAATACTACAACTGAAGGAACAGGTTTAGGATTAGCAATTACAAAATCTTTGCTTGAAATGATGGGTGGAAAAATAAATGTTCAATCACAATTTGGACAAGGATCTATATTTGTAGTACAAATTCCTCAAAAAATTAACAAATTAGTTAAACCTATAACTGAAAAAGAAATGTCTGATACTTGGACAAAAATGGATAAAGTTGAAGATGCTATTTCATATAGTAACAAAAAAGTTTTAGTAGTAGATGATAATAAATTAAATATTAAAGTTGTTATGCGTGCTTTAAAAGATTTTAATTTTATTTTCGATGAATGTTATGATGGACAAGAATGTTTAGAAAAAATAAATTCAGGTAATGTTTATGATTTAATTTTAATGGATATAATGATGCCAAATATGAACGGTGAGCAAGCAATTGCCGAATTAAAAAAAATATCTACATTTAATACTCCAGTAATTGCTTTAACTGCTGATGCTATAGCAGGTTCTAAAGAAAAATACATTAGTGAAGGATTTGTTGATTATATTTCTAAACCATTTAGTAAAAATCAAATTAAAGAAAAGTTAGATAAAATATTCATAAGTAACACTTCTATTGAGAATAATTCACAAGAACAACTAAAAAAAGAAAAAAATATATTTGGATAAGTTCCTTACTTGTTCAGTAGGAGAAAATAATGTTGAAATAAAATTATCAAAAGGTAATCCTTCTAATGTAGCTTATGACGAACTGTTTTTATTAAATAATGGAATTAATTATAAAAAGAAAGTAGAATTATTTGGAGATTTAGATACATATAAGAGAATATTATCAGGTTGATTTAAGAAAAGTAGTAATAAATATGAAAAAATTAAAACATGGTATGACAAATTACATCATTACTGGTCATGCATTAAAAAGTGACTTTAAGTATTTGGGATTTGATAAGTTAGCTGATATATCATACGAACATGAAATGAAATCAAAATCTAGTGATGAAGAATTAATAATAATTTTAAATCTTTAGAAAGAGAATTTAATAATGTAACTATTATCATTAAAAAGTATTTAAATAACAAATGATTCACTTATTTTCTAGACTGTATACAAACCCCTAGATTTTTTCTAGAGGTTTTCTTATGATTCAATTTATAGTTAATTTTGTAATTTGCTATACATTATTTAATTAATCATATTATATCATTTCTGCATAAAAAAGTATGGCTTATAGGCTAAATTTGGATAATTTAAGCACCATACAATCAATTATAAAACTTTAAAAAACTATTAACAAAATTACTTTGTCAACAATTTGAAAACTTAAGGGCTTAAGTTCTTTTTTTATTTAATTAAATAAAATGAAGAAGGAGGGTTATATTTTGGAAAATATAATTAATAAATCTATTGAAATAGAAATTAAAATAAAATTAATAGAGTATTTGAAACGAAATAAATTTATAAATGAAGAAATGTACTCTTTTGTTATAAATAAGTTAATTAAAGTTTAAAATAAGGAGAATAGATTATGGATCTATACACAGTTAGGAATAATATAATGAAAGGCATACCACTTCAAGAATTAAATTTAAGAGTTTGTTTTTATGCAAGAGTATCAACTGATAAAGATGAACAATTACATTCTTTATCTGCTCAAGTATCTTTCTTTAATGATTATATAAGTAAAGTTCCTAACTGGCATTTTATAGGTTCATATATTGATGAAGGAATCAGTGGAACATCAGTAAAAAAACGCGAAGAATTTTTAAGAATGATCGAAGATGCTAAAAAGCATAAATTTGATTTAATATTAACGAAAGAAATATCAAGGTTTTCAAGAAGTACTCTAGACAGTATTAAATATACCCAAGAATTATTACAAAATGGAGTAGGTGTATATTTTTTAAATGATAATATTAATACCATTTTACCAGATTCAGAGTTAAGACTTACTATTATGGCAAGTGTTGCGCAAGATGAGGTGCGAAAATTATCGGAAAGAGTATCATTCGGTATGAAAAGAAGTATTGATAATGGTAATGTTTTAGGTTGTTCTAATATTTATGGTTATGAAAAAGATAATGGAAAATTAGTTATTAATGAAAAAGAAGCTGAAATGATTAAAATAATTTATGATAGATATGCTAATACAAATGATGGTTTATCTAAAATATCAAAGTATTTATATGAATTAAATTATAAAACAAAAACTGGTAAAAGATTAGATACAACGATAATTACTAGAATAATTGAAAATCCTAAATATAAAGGATATTATTGCGGTCATAAAACAAAAGTATTAGATTACCGTACTAAGAAAAAGAAAAAATTAAGTGAATCTGACTGGATTATTTATAAAGATACTGAAAATGTTCCTCCAATTGTTTCAGAAGAGTTGTGGGAAAGAGCCAACAAAAAATTAAAAAAAAAGACAAGAAAGTTTTGCAAGTAGAGCCGTTAATAAAGCTGTATTTCAAAATAGATATACTTATTCAGGAAAAATTTATTGTGGAACTCATAATTTAACTTATCATAGATCATCTGCAGGAAAAAGAAAAAACAATCCAGTTTGGGAATGTCAGGTGTATAGAAAAGAAAGCTTAAAAGGATGTTCAAATCCTAGAGTCTTTGAATTTGAATTAGATACTCTTTTTAAAGATATGTTTAATAAATTATTAAAAAGAAAAAATTATATTTTTGATGAAATAGTGAGTGTTTGTGAAAACTATTTAGAATCTCATAATAATGATAGTGGGATAAAAAATATAGAATTTAAAATTTTACTTTTGAATAATAAAAAGGATAAATTATTAGAACTTGTAATGGAAGAATATTTAGAAAAAGCTGATTACAAAAAACAAGTAGATTTACTTATGAAGAAATAAGCTCTTATCAAAATAAATTAAATGAACTTAAAATAGATAAAAAAGATAAAAATTATATAAAAAATAAAATAAACGAAATAAAAAAAGCTTTAGACAATTGTTTAACTGATGATAAATGTTATAGTGATGTTTTCAATGAATTAATTGATAAAATTATTGTTAATAAAATAGAAGATAAAAAGATAAAACTAGATATTTATATGAAAACAGGAGAAAGTATTTATACTACTTCTGATAATTTAGGTAGAAAGTTTCATTTATTAGAAAGCGATACACCTTGTGGTCTTTTAAATGATACCTTTACTATAACTAGAGGATTAACTAGTAAATATACTAAAAAATATGATGTTGAATATGAATATAATTGTTACACATATTTCTGATATACCTATATTTTTTGAAATGTATATGCAAAAAATTACTAAAAAATATAAAAATTTGCATTTTAACGCAAAAAATATAGTTGCAAAAAATGTCTAAAAACAATAAGTTTTTGCATTAACACTGCAAAAAAGTTGACATTTATGCAAAATTGATATAGAATTAAATTGGTGATGAAATATGATACAAAGAGAAGAATATTTAAAAATATTAAAAGATTTTAAAGATAAGGAATTAATTAAAGTTGTAACTGGAATAAGAAGATGTGGCAAATCAACATTGTTTGACTTATTTGAAGGCTATTTGTTAGATAATGGTGTGGATGAAAGTCAAATAATAAAGATAAATCTTGAAGATCCAATATATCATGATTTAGATGACTATATGAAATTATATAATTTTGTTTCAGAAAAATTAAATCCTAAGAAAAAAAATTATGTATTTTTAGATGAGGTACAAGCTATACCGAAATTTCAAAAAGCTTGTGATGGTTTATACATTAAAAAAAATGTAGATTTATATATAACTGGTTCTAATGCTAATCTTTTATCAGGAGAACTTGCTACATTACTCTCTGGAAGATATATAGAAATAAAGATGTTACCATTATCATTTAAAGAATATGTATCTATAAGTGATGATAAAAGTGAAGATAGATTATTTCAAAAATATATATCTAATGGTTCTTTTCCTTATGTGTTAAGTTTAAATAATACAGATAATATTGAAATGTATATAAAAGGTATATATGACTCTATTCTTTTAAAAGATATAATGGCAAGACGTAAATTTCCTGATATGTTAATGTTTCAAAGTGTTGTTAATTTTATGTTAGATAATGTTGGTAATTTAACTTCAACAAATAAGATAGCTGATACAATGACTTCAAATGGTCGTTCTATAAGTGTTCATACTGTTGAAAGTTATATAAACTCTTTACTAGAGGCGTTTGTATTTTATAGAGCAAGTAGATATGATGTTAAAGGTAAGCAGTATCTAAAAACAGGAGATAAGTATTATGTAGCTGATTTAGGAATGAGATATTTTTTACTTGGTAGAAGAGAGGGAGATAAAGGACATATATTAGAAAATGTAGTTTATTTGGAACTTAAAAGACGTGGATATGATGTATATATCGGTAAAGTTGATGAATATGAAATAGATTTTGTCGCAATAAATAGTAAAGGTATAGAGTATTATCAAGTTTGTGAAACGGTTAGAGATAAGAATACTTTAGAAAGAGAATTAAGACCACTTAAAGCAGTAAAAGATCATTATCAAAAGTTCTTGCTTGTTAATGATATAGACCCAGAAACTACTTTTGATGGTATAAGAAAGATAAATGTATTAGACTGGTTATTAGATAAATAATTAGAAGTGTTGTGTAAATGATATATGTTATTTCTGATACACATTTTCATCATAGTAATATTATCAAATATTGTAATAGACCTTTTAAAGATATTAATGAAATGAATGAAACCATAATTAATAATTGGAATAGTATTGTTAAAAAAGATGATACTATATATCATTTAGGAGATTTTTGTTTATCTAATGATGATGAAATTAAAAATATTTTTAATAAGTTAAATGGAAATAAAATATTAATTCGTGGTAATCATGATAGAAAACCTGTTAAATTTTATGAAAACGTTGGTTTTAAGGTTTTGACACATGCACCAATCATATTAGATGAATATAAAATAATGTTATCTCATGTACCACTACCAGATGCTAAAATCAAAGAGGGATATATTAATTTACACGGACACATTCATAATAAAAAAATTAGTGATGATTATCCTAAAAACTATACTGAAAATAAACATGTTAATTTAAGTGTTGATGTTACTAACTATAAACCAGTAAGTTTAGATAAAATTAATAAAATAAGAGGTAAAAATAATGAAATTAAAAGATTAATATTTGAAATTGCCAAAGGAAATGTTATATGAAACGTACCTTAAGATTGTTTATAAACCAAAAGATTATGATAACATTACAAGAAATAAAATGCTTGAAGAAATTATAAAAGAATATAATCAAGAAAACTATTTATATCATATTTGTACAAGAAAAGAACTTGATTTCTTAAAGTATATAAGTAAAAATAAATTAAGTGTAGATGATATAAAGAAATATGAATGGGAAATAAAAATATTAAATGAAAAATGTATTTTTAGTAGAGTTACATTAGAAGTATTTGAAGAACAAAAACAAAATGTACAAGATGCCTTAAAAACTTATGAACAAAATAATAAAAAAGGAATTGAAGATATTATTATTTTTATGATAAGTAAAGTCAAAACCAATGCTATTATGTTAACAAAAGCATTAACTTCTATGATTGAAAGTATGTACAATATTGATGAAAAAGGAATTAATAGTATTATGGGATCTCCATTATTTCATTTTTATTGTGAATTTAATTATGAATTTTTTGATTTTTCTAAACAAGAGGAAGAGCTTGTTAGTTATAGAGATTATTACAATATATTAGATGAGTTAAAAGAATCAAGAAAAATATATGGAATAGCTGGCTCAATACCTTTTGATATAAGAGACGATTTTGATACTTTCTATTATGGATTTCCTATTAGAAAAGAAAAAATCAAAAAAATGTATAATGAAATAAATAAAAGAGTTGATAAGGAATTTTTATTTCAAATTATTGATGAAGCAAGAGTATTAAATAATAGAATGGGACTTGACACATTTATGGATAATAGATTACTTGAAGTTGTAAACGAAGCACTTGATGAATGCCCTTGCGCAGCTATGAATGGTTTTACTCCAAATGAGTATAATAATCAACTTTATGAAGAATTGGATTTAGATAAAGAATTCTCATGTATTCCTCAAAATAATGCTCATTTATGTAAAAATGCTGCTGATCATTATTATAAACTTTATTTTGCTTTGTTAGATTACATAAATAAAAAATATAAAATCCATCCAGAAATAAAAAAAATATATAAACAAGAAGGAATAGATGTTAATAAAATATATGATATCGATAAATATTTATGGAAACATAAAGAAATTATTGGTGATTTTATAAAAGACAATGATTATAAATTTACTGAAGAAGAGCTTTCAGAAATAAATAAATTTAAAAATGCTATTACTAGTGACTATTTTGTTATTGTGGGATTTGATAGAGAGTATACAAAAATACTATCAGATGATGGAAAATTATATATGGTAAAAGGTATTAGAACAGATTTTGATAAAATGATAAATCCTAAAGAGTTACCAAAAATTATTAGTACAACATTACTTATGTTTAAGGGCGTTATAGTATTTAAAAGTTTTTTTGGAAATGTAGATATAGTATTTGGAAATGATGTAAAAAAAGATATAGTAGATAAAATGAAATGTGCTATTGTGCATTATCATTTATAGGTAGTGTGACAAAAACAGTACACACTACTCAGAGGGAAGCTAGTGATAAAAAGATAGTAAAACAGATATGTTATCTTCACTTAAAAAGATAGATGAGAAAATAATTAATAATAAATTAAAAGAATATGATATTAAAACTATAAAAGAATTAGCAAAATATATTATTGAAGAATTTAAAGAAACTTTAGAAATGACTAAAGATGATATGTTTACTCAAATGTTTTTTAGTAAATTAGTTAATAATGAAAACTCAATGATTTTTTCAGCATATGAATCTGATGTGGAAGGTTTCTTTGTATTTGTATATGATAAAGGTTCGTATTACACATATTATATTTCAGATGAAATAAGAAAAATTATAAAGCAAAAAATGGGAATATAATTTTTGATAAATTAATATAAAAGTGTTATAATTTGCTTGTGTTTGAAAGCAGTGAAGAAGAGTAAAATATTTTCATGCATAGAGAGTTAATGGTTGGTGTAAATTAACATTTGATATATTTGAATGAAGCTTTGGATCAGAATAATATATACAAATTATTCCGTTAATTTATGTTCTATAGCAAACGCACTAAATGTATCACTAGACTATTTAGTTAATAAAAAATAAAAAGGTAGTGTTTTTACTACCTTTTTTTTAATTGTAATTTCAACCGCACCATTTAATATAATTTTAACAAACATTAAATATTTGTCAATTTTTTCTTT
>CALVJN010000033.1 GCA_944332205.1 uncultured Bacilli bacterium
GAAAAAATTGACAAATATTTAATGTTTGTTAAAATTATATTAAATGGTGCGGTTGAAATTACAATTAAAAAAAAATATAATTAATTTTTAATTATCTTTTTTTGATTTTTTTTAAAGTATCTTTTGCATATTCATCTATGGAAGAATAACCATCTAATGCTTGCTCCGTCGTTGAAAAAGTTAAATCATTTCTTTGGGCTTCTTGTTCAATATATTTATCTACTTTTCGATTACTTGATATACTATTTCCAATCCCCTGAATTTTTAGCAATTGAAGTAATATTACTTTATACATTATCACTGCTAATTTTTTTTGATTATGGCTTAAATAATCACTATTTATAATTTTTTGATGTTCCATGAAAGTAGACGAAGCAGTTATATCTCTATCATGATCAATTAAAAAAAGTTTTGTATCATCATCCCAATTTGCTAATATGTTATTAGGATTAGTATCCATTAGTGCAATTTGATTATTAGATAAAAAATCTAATGTTTGTCTTTCAATAATAGAAAATTCATTAAAATATTCATCTGGTGTCATAAATCTTATTCCATTCGGATTTTCCAATAATAGTCTTTGTGTATATCCAATAATAGGTTTATATTTTAAACTATAGTTTTTACTAGGATCAATTACCATTCTTCTAGGAACTACAATTCTACAATTTGAATTATCTGGAACAGCCTGTCTTAAATCTTTAACTTTTTCTCTTGTCATATACATTGAATCAGATAATTTTAAAGCTTCACCTTCAAAGCTATAAACAGTTCCATCTACACCGGAATTTATAGTTTTAAGTGAATTAGTATCAATTAGTCTTCGATCTTTTTCTATTTTTATTAACATATTAACCCCCATTTAATTGCGGTTATTATAACATAAATATTTACTTTTGTAAACTAATAAACTATCTGTATAAAAATTAAGGCATAAAATATTATGGAGGTATTTTATGTATAATATTTCAATAGAAGATTTTAAAAAAAAACTTTGTGAAAATATTAAAATTATTGATATAAGAGATAAATATCAATATAATTTGGGAAACATACCTAATTCAATTAATATTCCAATGAATTTTCTTTTGATGAATCCAGAAAACTATTTAGAAAAAAATACGCAATATTACATATATTGTGAATATGGGGGAAGAAGTGAGAAAACTTGTAAAATTTTATCAAATAAAGGGTATAATGTTATAAATGTTTTAGGTGGATATAAAGATTATAAATTATCTTCTTATAAAGATATATAAAATTTGACAAATTACTATTATTTTGTTAATATTCTCTTGATTTTGTGTGAGGTATTATATGAATAATAAAAAAAAATTTACAATGATTGATGAAAATTTTATTTGTGAAAAATGCGGAAAAGAAGTAAAAAAATTAGGATACACTGCTCGTGATCATTGTAATTTTTGCTTGTGCTCAAAACATGTAGATATAAATCCTGGAGATAGGGAGGAATCATGTAAGGGTATATTAATACCAATTGCTATTGAAAAAAGTAAAAACGATAACTATAAAATTGTCTATAAATGTGAAAAATGTGGAGCAATAAGAAAAAATATTATGGCTAAAGATGACAATTATGATAAAGTATTAGAAATTGCTAAAAGTTCTATTTAAAGTAACCATTTTGGACAAGTTTTGTTTCTTTAATCATCATAAATGCATTCTTATCAAATTCATCAATTAATTTTTTTAAATTGTTTAATTTCCTATTTTTTATTTCTATCATTAACATATATTTTTGAACATCTTCCTGCCCATTAACATTAAGAACTGAAACTCCATAATTTTTTTTCCTTATTTTATCTGCAAGTTCTTTCTTTTCAGTTATAACCTCGATGCTTAAATTGCTTTCGATAAACTTTTCAGAAAAAATACTTCCAATATAAGTACCTGTAGCAAATCCCAACGAATAGCTAATTGCAATAAAAAGACCAGATTCAGTAGTATTCAAAGCTTCTCTTACAATTAAAAACCAAACGAAGACTTCAAAAAAACCAATTATGCTAGCTAACAAGCCTTTACCTCGGACCATAATAATAGTTCTTGCTGTACCAAGAGAGACATCAATTATTCTTACAAAAAAAATTTTTAAACATAAAATTAAAATATTCATTAAATTCCTCCATTAAAACTATTTATATTATGAGCAAAATACTAACAATCATACGAAACATACAATTTTACTTTTAAAATTACTACTATTGTACTATAATATTGAATGGTGATAATATGAGTGAATTTTTAACACCTATAATCTCACAAATAATTGAACTATTGAAACATTATGGATTTTTATCAGGGTGTTTCATTATAATTTTAGAATCAATGATTCCAATTTTACCACTTGGTGTTTTTGTTGCATTTAACTTTAGTGCATTTGGTATATTTTTGGGATTTATTCTTTCGTATATATCAACGATTATAGGTTGCATAATAGCATATTTTTTATCTAATAAAATGCTAGGAATATATATTAATAAAAAATCTAAAGAACATCAAAAATTAGAAAAAATAATAGAAAAGTTAAAAAAAATAAGTTTTTCTAATCTAGTTTTGATAATTGCATTACCATTTACACCAGCTTTTTTAGTTAATATATCAGCTGGAATTATTAAAATGGATTTAAAAAAATTTATATTGTCATTAATGATTGGGAAAATCTCAATAGTTTATTTTTGGGGAATGGTTGGTAAAAGTTTGATTGATAGTCTTGGAGATATTAAAACAATTCTACTTATTTTAGTATCATTAGCTTTTAGCTATTTACTATCAAAGATAATTTCAAAAAGACTAAATTTAGAGTAGGTGATTTTATGGAGTACTTAATTATAATTTTATTATTTATTCTAATCTTACTAATTTTATTTTTAATTTTTACAAGAAAAAATGAAAAAATTGATGAAGCGAATATAACAGAACGATTAGGAAGATTTGAAGTTAATATTAATAAAGAAATAAATGAATTTAAAAGTAGTCTTACTAAAGATATTAATAACGATTTTGAAAATTTAAATAAAAAGATAGAGGAAAGATTAAATAGAATTAATGATAGAGTTAATGAACGATTAGATCAAAACTTTGAAAAAACTAATAAAACTTTTACTAATGTATTAGAAAGATTAAGTAAGATTGATGAGGCACAAAAGAAAATTGAGTCATTATCTAGTGATATTGTATCTTTGCAAGGAATTTTAACCGATAAAAAAAGTAGAGGAATATTTGGTGAGGTTAATTTAAAGCAGATACTTACAAGTGTATTTGGAGAAGCAAATAATAAAGTATATTCTCTTCAATATACACTTGCTAATGGAACAATAGCTGACTGTATTTTGTTTGCTCCAGCACCTTTAGGCACAATAGCAATTGATTCAAAATTTCCACTAGAAAATTATCGAATGATGGTTGATAAAAAACTACCAATTGAAACAAGAGAAAGATATGAAAAGCAATTTAAAATAGATGTAAAAAAGCATATTGATGCAATAAGCAGTAAATATATTATTCCAGAAGTAACATCTGACCAAGCAATTATGTTTTTGCCAGCAGAAGCAATATTTGCTGAAATTAATGCTTATCATAGTGATATAATCGAATATTCATATAAGAAAAGAGTCTGGATTACATCACCTACCACATTAATGTCTACACTAACTGTTATTCAAATGATAATTAAAAATATTGAAAGAGATAAGTATACTTCAATAATTCATGATGAATTAAACAAATTAGGAATAGAATTTGGAAGATATAAAGAAAGATGGGATCGCTTGGCAAAAAGTATTCAAACTGTTAATAAGGAAGTTGAAAATGTGCAAATTACAAGTGATAAAATAAGTAAGAAATTTGATATTATAAGTGGAGTGGATTTAGAAAAACTAGAAAACAAATAATTAGTGTGAATTTTTTATGAAAAATATAGAAAATATTGTCAATTTATTAAATTTTTGATACACTTTTATTTGTACAAATAAAGGAGGAAATATGAAAAAAATTAAGACTTTAATAATTGCATTATTACTTTTTGCTTTAATTGTTCCTTTTTCAGTTAGTGCAGAAGAAGAAACTACTGATTCATCTAAAGTTAATGTGTATCTTTTTAGGGGAGAAGGTTGCGGTTTTTGTGCTTCAGCATTAAGCTTTTTTGATAGTATTGAAGAAGAATATGGAAAATATTATAACTTAATAACATATGAAGTATGGAACGATGTAGAAAATGCTGAATTTTTAAATCAAGTAGCAGAATATTTAGATACGACAATTAATGGAGTACCTTTTATTATAATTGGTGATAAAACATATCCAGGATTTCAAGAATCATGGGGTGAAGAAATAAAACAAGATATCATTAATGAATATAACAAAAGTGTTGAGGAAAGAACAGATATAATAGAAAATGTTAAAAATGGAATTGAACCAGAAAAGTCATCTACTGATGTTGTTATTTCTTTAATATCATTGGCATTAGTTGCAGGAATTATTGCATTTATAGTGGTTGCTAGAAAAGGTAATTCTGATGAAAAAAAAGAAAAAACAAATATTGATGAAACAAAATTAGATGAAGAAGAAATAATTGAAGAAAAAATCGAGAAGAAAGCAAGAAAAATTACAACATCTAAAAGCAATAGTAAAAACAGTAGTACTAAAACATCTACTACAAAAAAGAATAATACAAATAATAAAGAAACAACAAAAACATCTAATAAAAATAAAAAAAATGCTAAAAAAAATACTAAATAGCATTTTTTTATTTGGAAAATATTTATAGTAATTTTTATAATTTAACATAAAATATCTTTTATATAATTTATTTGTTTCACGAAATACAGTAAACTAAGATAGGAGCTTTGTTATCTCATTACTTAAAATCAAATAGTTTGTACTCAAAAAACTTAATTATTGCTGTAATTAATTACACATAGATTAAAATGTATTTTATATAAAATAAAAACTTACGAACTATTATAGTCCGTAAGTTGTATTCAAATGGAGCAATAACAAAGGTTATTTGAAACTCTCAAAGCAAAATTAGAAAATAACTAATTGCTACATATATAATACCATAAATTAATCATATTTTAATATAATTTAATTTAAAATTTAAAAAAAATATAAATTTATGCTATAATATTGTCGGAGGGATGTATATGGAAAACAAAGAAAACATTAATCAAACATCAAATTATACTTTATTACACGAGCAATTAATGAAAGCAGTATCATCAAAAGATGAAAAAATGATTTCATTAATATTTTCTTTATTAGATAGTGAATTAAAAAAAGAAAGAGATATTACTAGTGTAAGAACTGAAAGAGAGAAAATTATGTGGGATGATCCTATAACACATTTTAGAAAAGTAGAACGTGAAGAAAAGTTTGATTTAGAAAGAGAATATGAACATAGATTACATTTATTTCAACTTGCTTGTAGTATTCAATATAAACCACAAATGAGTTATCAATTTGCGAATATGATGAAAAATCTAGCTGATATTAGACAAAGAAATAGCATAAGATTTGAAAGAGATAAAAATATGTGGGATGATCCTATAACTCATTTAAAGCAAATAGAGAAAGAAGAAAGATTAGATAAACAAAATGAATTAAATGATTTAATGAAATTATATGGAATTGCAAAATCTGCAGGTTTTGATGAAGGTCAAGAATTAATTCTAGATAAATTGGGTGATACTGATTTAGTTAAAGAAATACCAAATGCTTCTGTAGGACCTAGAAAATAAAGATGACTATTTTTCAAAGTCATCTTTTTCTTTGTTTAAATTTAAATTTTCAATATCATCATCTAAAATATTATCTTTATACATATCATTTACTACATCAATATATTTATCGTCTTTATCGTACCAATTATGTAATTTACTATATAAGAATGATATTAATTTATCAAATTTCTCTTTCCAATAATTAAGTTTGCTCTTTATATCAGTAATAATATAATTTAATCTAGATATTTCTTCATCTTTATCATTAATTATATTATTTAAAGATTCAACTCTTAAATTAAGCGCTTTATTATTTTCGGTGAGAGTTCTAATCTTATTATTTTTTTCTTTTAATTGTTCGTTAGCATTAACTAATGTGTTAGATAGAGTTTGTATTTTATCATATTCCTTATTTGTACTATCAACTTTATTGATAAAGCGGGTAATAGAATCTTTATCTTCTTTTGATAAAATATAATTATCTTTATTAAGTTTAGATATTTTTAATTTATCAATTGTATATTTTATTTCTTTAGAATTTTGTTTTAATTCTAAGGATTTTTTATTTGCTTGTTTTAAGTTTTCGTTATTCTTTTCAATTTGTTTTTTCATTTGAATATAATTATCCATATCAGATATATGAATATCTTTATTTCTACCTTTTTGTTTTTGCTTTAGTGAATGATC
>CALVJN010000034.1 GCA_944332205.1 uncultured Bacilli bacterium
TCATAATAATATTATATTACAAATTAAAACAACCTCAAAGAGGTTGGCGAATGAAATTTATTTCATTCTTTTTTTATTGAAAAATTATTTTAAGTAAAATAATTTTTATCTTTTAAATTTTAAAATTTGTCCTGTTTCGGGTCGTAGTTAGATATAAATTATACATAGTTCTATTTGTCATTATTCCAAATTCTCCAATGTATTCTAGAATGTTTCCTTGTAATGATAGTCTAGCTTCATTTAACCCATATAATGGATTATTTTTTTTATCAAAATTTCCTGTTATTGGTCCAAAATTAAAGGTCCTAAAATTGCTATCTGAATAATGCTCTAAAATTTTCCATCTTAGTAGTGATAGTGCTGCAACATCATGATGTTCTTTTAAATATCCATCTTCAAAAATGGATACACTATTTCCATCTTTTGTGACTATGCAAAATGCTATTATTTTTCCATCAGGGTAATCTTTTAATATTTGAGTTGATTTTACTAAATGTTCTTTATAAGCATTTATTATTTTATCAGATTCCATTTTTTGATTTAAATTTTTTGTAATGTTTTTGCCATGTAAACTTTTTTCTTGAATAATTTTATTTAATATTTCATTTCTTTCAATTTCACGTTCGTATAATACTTTACTATTATTAACATATTTTTCAGAATCTATTCTTGCAAGATATATTTCACAATTTTCGTTATTTTCTACAAAATTTTTATAGTATTCTATAGGACGATTAAAATTATTTTTAGCAATTTCATAAAATAAATTAATGTTTTTGGTTTCATCTTTTAGAATTTCTATTCCTAATTTTGTAGCTTTTCTAAGTTTTGTCCTTACTCTTTTATCTATTTTAGCAAGTAAAGTTTTAGAATTTATTGGTAAAGTTGTGATAGAATACCATCTAGGTAAAATTCCTTCAAAATATAAGTTTTCTCCTCGGTATTCAAAGTTTGCTTTTCTTATAATAGCTTCTCTTATGTTTTGGGCAAATGGATGTGCTTTAATTATATCTCCACCATGTAAGATAGCATCAAGCTTTTTATCAACACCATTATTTGCTTCTTTTAATTCACCTTTTTTGCTTCTAATAGATAATATAATTGGTGGATCCATAGTAAGTGACATAATTTTTCTATCAGCTAAATATTCTTTTAATGTTTTTAAAGAAATTTCTAAAAATTTGTAGTCATCATAATTAATAAGTACACCACGTGGGGCATAAGAAATACTTTGACCTAAATAGACATTTTTAGTTAATAAAAGGGTACATCCTTTAATTGCTCCACCATCTTCTATTCCAAGATATAGGACTTCATATCCGAGAGCTTGTGCAGCTTTACCAAAATGTGATGTTTGCCATGAATTAGCATGTTCATGTTGCTTAGCATAATTATCAAATTCATCTGGTCTTAATTCTACTATTTTCATAGGGCCTCCTAATATCATTGTTTAAATTTATTATAACATAATTTAATTGAATTTAAAATATTATGTAGTATAATTTTGTTAGGAGTGATAAAATGTTTGAACATCAAAAAATTTTAATTTTAGGCTTCGCAAGAAGTGGTTATGAAGCTGCAAAGTTTTTAGCTTATAGAAATAATGAAATTATTATAAATGATAAAAAATGTGAACAAGATAAAGACAAGGTAGAAGAATTGAAAAAATTAGGAGTTACTGTTATATTAGGAGAGCATCCAGATAATTTATTAGATAATAGTTTTGATTATTTAATAAAAAATCCTGGTGTTCCAATTGACCATAAGTATGTATTAAAAGCTCATGAGTTGGGAATAGAAGTTATAAATGAAGTTGAAATGGCATATAGACTTCTTCCTAAAGATGTTAAGTTAGTGGCAATTACTGGTACAAATGGAAAAACAACTACAACAACACTGGTATATGAAATGTTGAAAAAGGCAAATATTTCTTGCCATTTAACTGGCAATATTGGTTTCCCTTTGTGTGGATTTTTAAATAAGTTAAAATCTGGTGATATTATAGTCATGGAAACTTCTTGTCAGCAATTAGAAAATTTGACACAATTTAATCCTGATATTGCAGTTATGACAAATTTAAGTGAAGCACATATTGATTTTTTTAAGAGTTATGAGAATTATAAAAGAGTAAAAGCAAAAATATTTCAAAATCAGACAGAAAGAAATATTGCTATTTTAAATATTGAAAATAATGATGTATTAGAAGTTACTAAAAATATTAAATCAACAGTTAAATATTTCTCAAGTAAAAAAGAAATTAATGGTTGTTATCTGAAAGATAACGCAATATATTATTATGATGAAAAAGTAGTTGATTTGTCAGATATACGATTAGTTGGTATGCATAATTATGAAAATATTATGGCTAGTATTATGGTTGTTAAGGAATTAGGCGTTAAGAATGAAGCTATTGTATCGCTATTAAAAGAATTTACTGGTGTTGAACATCGTATTGAATTTGTTAAATCTTTAAATGGTCGAATTTTTTATAATGATTCGAAAGCTACTAATATTAAAGCTACACAAATAGCATTATCATCTTTTAATAGCCCAATTATATTATTATTAGGTGGAATGGAACGTGGACAAAATTTTAATGATTTAAAGGAATATGTAACAAATGTTAAATCAATCATTTCTTATGGCGAGTGTAGAGACAGAATAAAAGATTTTGCTAATAGTGTTAATATTAAAGTTTATGTTGTTGAAACATTAGATTCTGCTGTAAAAAAAGCGTATTCTTTATCTAATGAAGGAGATATTGTTCTTTTAAGCCCAGCTTCTGCGTCATGGGACCAATATAAGTGCTTTGAGGATAGAGGTAATGAGTTTAAAAAAGTTGTTAATTCTTTATAAAATTAATTTAATAATTATTTTAGATTGAATTTT
Source organism: uncultured Bacilli bacterium (assembly GCA_944332205.1). GTDB lineage: Bacteria > Bacillota_I > Bacilli_A > RF39 > UBA660 > RUG13868. The sequence continues at coordinate 2,890 of CALVJN010000034.1, forward strand.
ATTTTAAAATATGGTAAAGTATTAGAAGCAAATGAGGTGATATTAATGAAAACAGTTTTACTTATTATTTCTGTTATGTTAATAGCTATAGTATTATTACAAAGTAATAAAGCTGAAGGTGCATCACAAATTATTTCTGGTGGGAATGCTGATTTGTTTGGGCAACGGAAAGAACGTGGTGTGGAGCTTTTTATAAGTAGACTTACTTTTTTCTTAGGAGCTTTATTTTTTATTATTTGTTTAGTTATGAACTTTATGTAATATTGTGGACTATTAATAGTCCTTTTTTTGTGTTATAATTTTTGTAGGATGTGAAGACATGAGAGAGAAAATTTTAGATGTTTTAAAAGAAGTTGGAAGAGCTTTAAGCTATGAAGAGTTAGATTCACTTTTAAATATTAAGACAATCGAAGAAACAAAAGAAATGGCTGATTGTTTAGAATTATTGGAAAAAGAAGGAGAAATTTATCATTCAAATAAAAATAAATATATGTTATTTTCTTTTTGTAATTTAAAAAAGGGTTTTTTACGTGTTAACAAAAAGGGTTATGGTTTTGTGGAAGTTAATAATGAAAACGAGGATATTTTTATTTCAAGTGAAGATATGAAAAATGCAATAGATGGTGATTTTGTTGTTGCAGAAGTTACTTTGACAAAAGATGATGGTAGAAGAGAAGGAAGAATTTTAAAAATTATAAAAAGAAGTTTATCCACAGTAGTTGGGGAAATTTATTTTAGACGTGGAATTGGTTATATAATACCAGATGATAAAAAGTTAAAGTTAGAAATAGAGATACCAAAAAAGAAAAATATGGGAGCAGTTGATGGACATAAGGTAGTAGTTGCAATAGATGAGTTTAAGAAAAAAGGAAAATGTGTTGGGGAAGTTATTAAGATTATTGGTCATAAAAATGATCCTGGTGTAGATATTTTATCTATTGTAGAGCATTTTAAGATTAAATATGAATTTGATAATGAAGTTATTGAACAGTTAGATAGTATTCCTGAGGAAGTTTCTGCCTCTGATAAAAAAGGAAGAAAAGATTTAACAGAAGAAGTTATTTTTACTATTGATGGAGATGATACTAAAGATATTGATGATGCCATTTCCATAGAAAAATTAGATAATGGAAATTATAAATTAGGCGTTCATATTGCAGATGTATCTTATTATGTAAAAGAAGGAACTCCTTTAGATAATGAAGCAATGGAAAGAGGAACTAGTGTTTATTTAGTAGATAGAGTTATTCCTATGTTACCACATAAACTTTCTAATGGTATTTGTTCTTTAAATCCTAATGTTGAAAGATTGGCGATATCTTGTGTAATGGAAATAGATAATAGTGGAAAAACGGTTGATTATGAAATTTTTGAAAGTGTTATAAAATCAAGAATTCAAATGACTTATAAAAATGTTAATAAAATATTAGAAGAAAATGTTATTCCTGAAGGCTATGAATTATATGCTAAAAATCTTAAATTAATGAAAGAACTAGCGGATATTATTAGAAAAAGAAAGATAGAAAGAGGTTATTTAGATTTTGATGTTGATGAACCTAAAATTTTAGTAGATGACAATTGTGTACCAACTAATATTGTTCTAAGAGAACGAGGTGCTGGTGAGAATTTAATTGAGGATTTTATGATTCAAGCTAATGAATGTGTAGCTACTCATATTTTTTATATGAATTTACCATTTATATATCGTGTTCATGAATATCCTAAAGAAGAAAAAATTAAAAGTTTTTTGTCATTTTTGCAAACCTTAGGTTATACAACTTATGGAAATATTAAAGATGTTAGTCCTAAAAATATTCAAAAACTGTTAAACTTTTTAAAGGATAAAAAAGAATTTAAAATACTTTCTAGTTTATTACTTAGAAATATGCAAAAAGCAGTTTATTTACCACAGAATTTAGGACACTTTGGATTAGCTAGTAAATGTTATACTCATTTTACATCTCCAATTAGAAGATATCCTGATACTACAGTTCATCGTTTACTTAGAACTTATTTGTTTAATAATGATTTGTCTAGTAATACGATAAATAAATGGGAAGAGAAACTTATTTATATTAGTGATCACTCATCAGTTACAGAAAGAGTTTCTGTTGATTGTGAAAGAGAAGTTGAAGATATGAAAATGGCTGAATACATGGAAAAACATATTGGTGAGGAATTTTCAGGAATGATTTCATCAGTTACTAATTTTGGATTGTTTGTTGAGCTTGATAATTTAGTAGAAGGATTAGTTCATATCTCTGAATTAAATGGATATTATAATTATGATGAAGCATCACAGTCATTAATAGGAGAAAATAGTAGTGATAGATATATGCTTGGTGATAGAGTTTTAATTAAAGTAATTTCTGCTTCTAAAGTTGAAATGACAATTGACTTTAAAATTATTAAGAAATTATAGGTGATATTTAGATGGAAATTTTAAATAGAAAAGCAAGACATGATTATTTTATTGATAATGAGTATGAATGCGGAATTTCTCTTTTAGGAACAGAAGTTAAGTCTATTAGAAATGGTAACTGCAATATTGGAGATAGTTATGCAATAATTAGAAAAGGTGAAGTATTTATTCTTAATATGTTTATTGGTATTTATAAAGAAGGTAATATTTTTAATCATGTTGAGAAGCGTACTAGAAAGCTTTTGATGCATAAAAAAGAAATTTTGAAGATTTCTAATAAGATAAAATTAGAAGGATATACTTTAATACCACTAAAAGTGTATTTAAAAAGCAATAAAGTGAAGATACTTTTAGGTTTATGTAAAGGTAAAAAAGACTATGACAAAAGAGAAGCAATAAAAGAAAGAGATATTAAACGTCAATTAGCTAAGAATATTTTAAAATAGTAAAATTTGTAATATTATACTTTTGATGGTATAATATTTATATGGGGCCGATTAGGGTTCGACGGGATTAACGGAGTATAGATGGCAAGTCGAGGTATACGTAAATACAACAGTTAAAATAACTGGAAACAAAATTAAAAATACACTTGCTGCAATGTTTAATAGAAACGCTGTAGCTTTTGCCTAATTTAATTAGGAAGTGTGCTTCTTTTATTTCTTTTCCTGTGAGAAATATAAGAGGTTTATAAAGCAGGATATATTGTTACGATGTCTATAAGTAACAATGAATTTTATAGGCTAGTTATATGTTAATTTGTTAATTAGTTTTTCATATAATGAAATTTTATAATTAACTAAACTTGTAGATGTCTATATGGTGTTTTTTTCGGACGGGAGTTCGATTCTCCCCGGCTCCACCATAGGGAAATTAGTCGAACTAATCGACTTTAAATATATGAAAGGTTAATTTCGGTTAACCTTTTTTTGTTT